>NZ_LOFG01000013.1:0-15065 GCF_001469205.1 Pseudoalteromonas sp. H103
CCTTCTTCACACACGCGGCATGGCTGCATCAGGCTTGCGCCCATTGTGCAATATTCCCCACTGCTGCCTCCCGTAGGAGTCTGGACCGTGTCTCAGTTCCAGTGTGGCTGATCATCCTCTCAAACCAGCTAGGGATCGTTGCCTTGGTGAGCCATTACCTCACCAACTAGCTAATCCCACTTGGGCCAATCTAAAGGCGAGAGCCGAAGCCCCCTTTGGTCCGTAGACATTATGCGGTATTAGCAGTCGTTTCCAACTGTTGTCCCCCACCTCAAGGCATGTTCCCAAGCATTACTCACCCGTCCGCCGCTCGTCAGCAAAGTAGCAAGCTACTTTCTGTTACCGCTCGACTTGCATGTGTTAGGCCTGCCGCCAGCGTTCAATCTGAGCCATGATCAAACTCTTCAATTAAAAAGTTTTATGTCTTTCGACAGCTCAATGAATTCTGAATTTATTTAATATCTTTCGATATTGAATTGACTGTGCTGCAATTCCTACCGAAGTAGTTATTGCTGTTGGTCACTCAGTTTCAATTGAGACTCTAATTTGCTTGCCTCGCTACCGAAGTAGGTTGGCTGTTAGAACTCAATCTGTACGAGTGCCCACACAGATGATTGCTTTATATTGTTAAAGAACGTTGCGATTAAAGCGTTAAACTTTATCTCGCTAGGGCTGCGCATATTACGCTTTCCTATTTTTTTGTCAATACTTAATTTTGTTAAACTGAAAGTTTTCAGAACTAAGTTTTACTCGACTCACTGATTGACTCTTGCCTCGCTAAGCGTTGCTGTCTGCCGTCTCAGTGGGGTCGCATTATAGGGAGATCCGAAAACAGATCAACCCTTTTTTGAAGAAAACCTGAAATAAATGACTGTTCGCTGAGTATTTGAACTAAACGCTCAAAAACACAACATAACTAGCTCTTTATTAACATTCTAGGTGTATTAATTGGTTTATCTAGAGAGTTTACTGAAACAGCTTTATATAGAAACTTGCGCCCCACACGATCATAAGGATCATTAATGAGAGGGTTACCGCTGCAGATCCCATATCTTTTGCACGCCCTGATAACACATGGCGCTCAGTACTAACGCGATCTGTTAATGCTTCGATTGCTGAATTAAGTAGTTCTACAATTAATATGATCAGTAATGTACTTACTAACAATGCCCAATGTAATACTGATGAAGCTAGCCAAAAAGAAATGGGTAGCAAAATAATGCTAAGTAGCAACTCTTGTCTGAAAGCCGCTTCTTCTATAAAGGCCGCTTTGAAGCCGAGGTATGAACAATACGTTGCTTTAAATATACGCTTTATACCAAGGCCATTAGGTTTAAATACATCTTTCATTATTAGCTCTATAAACTGTGGTCAAAATAAAGCCCCGCAATTGCGAGGCTTTTTTAGTTAGGCAATACCGTATTGATCTCGGTATGCTTTAACTGATGCTAAATGCTCGTCCATTGTACCTTGGCTCTCAAGGTAGCTAATAAGATCAGCTAATTTTACAATAGAGATCACCTTGGTATTAAAGTCGCGCTCAACCTCTTGAATAGCTGAAAGCTCTGCTTTACCTTTTTCTTGGCGATCAAGTGCTATTAATACACCACTTAAGTCTGCGCCGTTATCTGCGATGATTTCCATTGATTCACGAATAGCAGTACCCGCGGTGATCACATCATCCACCAGCATAATTTTGCCCGTTAATTCAGAGCCTACTAATGTACCGCCTTCACCATGTGCTTTTTTCTCTTTGCGGTTAAAGCAATAAGGCACGTCTTTATCGTGATGATCAGCTAAGGCAACTACAGTTGTAGTCGCAATAGGGATACCCTTATAGGCAGGGCCAAATAAAACATCGTATTCTATTGCGGCATCTTCAAGGGCCGATGCGTAAAAGCGACCTAAACGCGCTAAATCACGACCCGTATTAAAAAGTCCTGCATTAAAAAAGTATGGACTAGTGCGGCCTGATTTAAGGGTAAACTCACCAAATTTTAAAACCTGCTTTTCTAAAGCAAATTCAATAAACTCTTTTTGATAATCTTTCATTTGGGTACTCGCTTATGCTAACGCTTGTTTTTGAACGTCAATAATCTCACGGATTGAATGTTTAGCTAACGTAAGTAGCTCATCTAATTCGTCGAACGAGAATGGTTCGCCCTCTGCAGTACCTTGTATTTCAATAATTTTACCTGTTTCGGTTAAAATTACGTTCATGTCAGTCTCAGCAGAAGAGTCTTCAATATACTCTAAATCACTAATTGCTTGGCCGTTGTAGATACCAACCGAAATAGCAGCAATCATGTGTTTTAGGGGGTTTGAATTGATCATCCCTTTTGCGCGCATGTGGGTAAGTGCGTCAACTAAAGCAACACATGCACCGCTAATAGAAGCTGTACGCGTTCCGCCGTCGGCTTGAATTACGTCACAGTCTATAGTAATCGTGTTTTCGCCAAGCGCTTTTAAGTCTACAGCGGCTCTTAGTGCACGTGCAATTAAGCGTTGAATTTCCATTGTACGACCGCCCTGTTTACCACGTGCTGCTTCGCGAGCATTACGAGTATGCGTTGCGCGAGGTAACATGCCATATTCAGCATTAACCCAACCCTTGCCTTGGCCTTTCATGAAACGAGGTACACCCACTTCAACCGTTGCAGTACAAAGTACTTTGGTGTTACCAAACTCAACAAGTACGGAGCCTTCAGCATGTAAAGTGTAATTACGTGTAAATGTAACTGGTCTAATTTGGTTAGGTGTTCTTTCGCTTGGACGCATGGACGATCCCCTTTATTCTGAATTTGCGACATTATAAGTGCATGTGAAGGTAGATGCCATGCTGATTGTAAAATATTCAGCCTAATAAATTTTCCCTAGAGGTTAAGTGGTGTTACGGTATAATCACTGCAATATTGAATTTACAAATTTTAGGGACCTATCCATGATCCACAGTATGACTGCTTATGCACGTCGCGAAGTAAAAGGCGACTGGGGCACGGGCACTTGGGAAGTACGCTCAGTGAACCAGCGCTACCTTGAAACATTTATTCGCGCACCAGAGCAATTTCGTGGCATGGAGCCAGTGATTCGCGAACGATTACGTAAGCATCTGCAACGCGGTAAAGTTGAAGTGTTTTTAAAATTTGTGGCAAACCCAGCGCATGTTGGCGAGCTTTCAATTAATGAATCACTCGCTGAGCAATTAATAAATAGTGCTAAATGGGTGCAGCAACAAAGTAATGGCGACATTAACCCTGTTGATATATTGCGTTGGCCTGGTGTTATGGAAGCACAAGAAATAGATTTAGATACTGTAAATAAAGCGCTTATTACAGGATTTGACCAAGTAATAGAAGATTTTAAATCTGCTCGTGGTGATGAAGGTGCAAATTTAGAAGAAATGATTGCAACTCGCCTTGATGCAATACTTGAGCAAGTTGATGTAGTAGAAACTCATATGCCAGAGATTGCAAAATGGCAGCGTGAAAAGCTTAACCAAAAGCTTGAAGACTTAAAAACAGACATTGACGAATCTCGCCTTGAACAAGAGCTTATTTATCTTGCTCAAAAACAAGATGTTGCCGAAGAACTAGACCGCTTAAAATCGCACGTAAAAGAAACACGAAAAATTCTTAAAAAAGGCGGAGCATGTGGCCGCCGTTTAGATTTTATGATGCAAGAGTTTAACCGCGAAGCAAACACCCTAGCGTCTAAGTCTATCAATAGTGATATTACTAATGCAGCTGTAGAGCTAAAAGTGCTAATTGAGCAGATGAGAGAGCAGATTCAAAATATTGAATAATGCTATTTCAATTTTGTGACTCACTTGAGCACAATTAGCTAAATAAAGTACAATAGTGTCATTAAAGGCTTGGGTTATTTTTGTAACTCAAGCCTGTTTATTTTTAAGTAGAGAAAAACATGGCTCAAACTCGCGGAAACTTATTTATTCTATCTGCGCCTTCTGGTGCGGGTAAATCTAGCTTAATTAATGCATTACTAAAAAAGCATGACGATATGAAAGTATCGGTATCGCACACTACACGTTCACCTCGCCCTGGTGAAGAAAACGCGGTCCACTATCACTTTGTAAGCGCCGATGAATTTAAAGCGTTAATTGCCAAAGATGATTTTTTTGAATGGGCTCAAGTGTTTGATAACTACTACGGCACATCAAAACAAGCAATTGAATCGCAGCTAGATGCAGGTATTGATGTATTTTTAGATATTGATTGGCAAGGCGCGCAACAAGTTCGTAAGATTATGCCAAGCGTACAGACCATTTTTATTTTACCGCCTTCAAAAGAAGAACTTGAGCAACGTTTAAATAACCGCGGACAAGACTCAGCTGAGGTAATTGCTGGGCGTATGGCACAAGCACAATCAGAAACCTCGCATTATAATGAATACGACTTTGTAGTTGTAAATGATGAATTTGATACTGCTCTGAGTGATATAGAAACTATTGTGATGGCTCAGCGTTTAACGTTAAAAGCGCAGCAAAACCGCCATCAAAACTTACTAAGCAGCTTACTTAAATAACTAAGCAGCGTTTAAATCAGTATTAGATATGTAAAACTGATAAAAATTAACCACTGGCTATTGGCGAAACTTGCTCCTTGGAGTAAACTACGCCTTTGCTTTTAAAATATTTTGGAGTGCTGAGATGGCTCGCGTAACAGTTGAAGATGCAGTAGATGCAGTTGGTAATCGTTTTGACTTAATTTTAGTTGCGGCTCGTCGTGCCCGCCAAATTGCTGTTGGTGGTAAAGATCCACTAGTAGATCCTGAAAACGATAAACCAACGGTAGTTGCTTTACGTGAAATTGAATTAGGTTTAGTTGATAGTTCATCAATGGACGTAATTGACCGTGAAGAACAACAACACCAAGAAGCAGCTGAATTAGCTGCTGTTGCTGCCATTGTTGGTGGCAACCAGTAATCGACCTCCCGGTCTGATTTAGCCAACGGCGCAGTATTTCTACTATAGCCGTTGGCAATCCTCTATTTTCATCGTATATTCTTAACTTACCGTTACCTAATTTGCTTCACGAGAACATTGGAGTGTGAATGTATCTTTTTGAAGGTCTTAAAAAGAAAATCTCAGAATATTTGCCCGCTGCTGATGTAGAGCTGGTTCAAAAATCTTACGTGGTAGCCCGAGAGGCCCATGAAGGACAAACTCGCTCGAGCGGCGAACCTTACATTACTCACCCCGTAGAAGTAAGCCAAATTCTTGCAGGAATGCACCTAGATCATGAAACGCTCATGGCCGCGCTGATGCATGATGTAATTGAAGACACCGATTTTAGCCAACAAGATTTAGCTGAAATTTTTGGTGAAACAGTGGCAGAACTCGTTGAAGGTGTAAGTAAGCTCGATAAGCTTAGCTTTAAAGATAAAAAAGAATTCCAAGCTGAAAACTACCGTAAAATGATTATGGCTATGACCCAAGATATTAGGGTTATATTAATCAAACTTGCTGATAGAACACATAATATGCGTACATTGGGCGCCCTTCGCCCAGATAAACGTCGACGTATAGCACGCGAAACGCTCGAGATTTACGCACCAATAGCCAACCGTTTAGGTATTCACGATATTAAAAATGAGCTTGAAGATTTAGGTTTTCAGGCTTTATACCCTATGAGACACCGTGCGCTTAAATCAGAAGTTGCTAAAGCGCGTGGTAATCGTAAAGAAGTTATTTCTAATATTCAAAGCGAAATAGAAGCACGTCTTGAAGAGTCGGGAATTAAAGCCACCGTATCAGGACGTGAAAAGCACCTATATAGTATTTATAAAAAAATGCTTAATAAAGAGCTACTATTTAACGAAGTTATGGATATTTACGCGTTCAGAATTGCCGTTGATTCTATGGATACGTGTTATCGCGTATTAGGTGTTGCACATAACCTTTATAAGCCAATTGAAACGCGCTTTAAAGACTATATTGCAGTGCCAAAAACAAATGGCTATCAGTCTTTACATACTTCTTTAGTTGGCCCACACGGCATACCTGTTGAAATTCAAATTCGTACCCACGATATGGATCATATGGCCGATAAAGGTGTCGCTGCACATTGGATGTATAAAAAAGCAGGTGATGGTGCTGGAAATACAGCTCAGCAACGTGCTCGCCAATGGATGCAAAGTTTATTAGAGCTACAGCAAAGCGCTGGTTCATCATTTGAATTTGTTGAAAACGTAAAAACTGAGTTATTTCCAGAAGAAATATACGTGTTTACGCCTGATGGTCGCATAGTAGAGCTACCAATGGGCGCAACTGCTGTTGATTTTGCTTATGCTGTACATACTGATGTAGGTAACACTTGTGTAGGTGCACGCGTTAACCGTAAGCCACACCCATTAAGTAAGCCGCTTGATACTGGGCAAACCATAGAGATAATAACAAGCTCAGGCGCCCACCCTAATGCGACTTGGTTAAACTTTATTGTTACTGGTAAAGCACGTTTGGGCGTTCGTAATTACCTAAGAAGCCAACACCACGAAGAAGCGATGCTTTTAGGCCGTCGCTTACTTGATTCTGCGTTAGGCGAAAACAAACTCGATAGTATTGCCGATGAAAACATTGCCAGAGTACTTGAAGAGCATGAGCTATCTACAGTCCTTGAGTTACTTGTTGAAATTGGCTCTGGTAATTTAATGAGCGTATTAATAGCTAAACGTTTATTGCAAAACGACAATGACGATTTAACTGATATAACTAACCAGGCCAAGGCGACCATTATTGGTACAGAAGGCATGCTAGTTAATTACTCTAAATGTTGTCGACCTGTACCTGGGGATGCTATTACAGCGCATATTAGCCAAGGTAAAGGTCTCACTGTTCACCGTCAAGAATGTAAAAACATTCGAGGCTGGGAGAGTGAGCGCTCTAAGTACCTAGTTGTAAAGTGGGACGACAACCCAGAAAAAGAATACATTGCAGCTCTAAGAGTTGAAATTATTAATCATCAAGGGGCATTAGCTAAATTAACCAATGTTGTAGCTACAACCCAAGCCAATATTGTAGAAATTGCCACTGATGAAAAAGAAAGTAATTTATACGTGATAGATCTAGGAGTCACCGTTAAAAACCGTGTCCATGTTGCTAACATTATGCGCCGCATTCGCGTTATGCCTGATGTACAAAAAGTCTATCGTAAAAAGTAAAATAGGAAAAACATGAATAAAGCATTTATCTCTACCGACAAAGCACCTGCAGCAATTGGTACATATAGCCAAGCAGTTAAAGTTGGCACTGCTGTTTACTTATCAGGTCAGATCCCATTAGTGCCTGAGACTATGGAAATGATCTCAGAAGATTTTAGTGAACAAACACATCAAGTATTCAAAAATATTACTGCAGTATGTGAAGAAGCTGGCGGAAAAATTCAAGACTTGGTAAAAATTAATATCTACCTTACTGATTTATCGAACTTTGCTACAGTTAATGAAGTAATGAGTCAGTACTTTAAACAGCCTTACCCTGCACGTGCAGCGTTAGGCGTTAGAGCACTACCAAAAGGTGCGCAAGTTGAAATAGACGGTATTATGGAATTGCCCTCTACTAACTAAGCTTTACAGGCTATGGCTCTGCTCCATAGCCTTTTTTCCCTCTTAACATTTCGTCCACTCTCATTTCTTGACTCAAATACTATTTTCTAGCACTCTGTAATTGTTTTTTATAAAAAATTTAACTTAAGTAGTAGAAAAGGATCAACTAGTGTTTAAGCTTGCCCAAAATGGAAATGTTTTACTTGATGTAGGGGAGCACGTGCCTCCTAGCGCTGCATTTATTATTGAGGCGCTTGAAAAGTCGACTTTTTGCAACTGCAAAATCGAGCATGACTCAATTAACGACTTTTTTAAAAATGAAAGTGCTGATAAAACACTGGTAGTTGCAAGTAAACATAACGCCGTATTAAATGTCACTATTAGCGACGATAAAATGCTAGCTATTGGCGAACTGACACTTGCTCAGGGCGGCAAGTTATTAAGCCTCGAAGAAGCTAAAAAACAACTTATAAAGGCAGGTATTGTTCGTGGTTATAAGCAGGTTTTTTTGGAGCAGTTATTACAAAAGCAATTTGAGAACGAAGCAGGATCATTAGTTAAAGGCATTTTAGCTAAAGGCAGGCTCCCAAGTGACGGTTTAGCAACGAAGCTCATAACCACAGTAGAAACCCTAAAAGATCGCTTAAAAGCACCAAAGCTAAAAGAAGATGGCAGTGTTGATATGCGTGACTTTGGTAAGCTGGCGAGTGTGGAGCCCGGCTCTGTGCTTATTCGCCAACAACCTGCTACCCCAGGCAAAGAAGGTTTCACTGTACTAGGCGATATACTTCCGGCTAAAGCGGGTGATAGTAAGCAATTAGTCGCCGGTGAAGGCACTGAAATATCAAAAGTTAATCCACTAGAACTGGTATCTACTATTGCTGGCGTACCTGTTGAAATTAATAATGGCATGCGCGTAGATGACATTTTTACTATATCAGATGTAACAGTGAAAAGTGGCCATATTGATTTTGAAGGCAGCGTTATTGTTACCCGTAATATAGAGCCTGGGATGAAAGTAAGCGCTAAAGGTGATATCACTATTTTTGGCACAGTAGAATCAGGTGAGCTTACCGCAGGTGGGAACATTACGGTTAAACAAGCTATTATTGGGCATCAAAAAGCTGATGATAAAACGCTTTCTTGTAAATTAATTGCGCAGGGTGATATTCATGTATCCCACTCACAATATTGCTATTTAGAGGCTCATAATATTTTTATTGACCGTCAAACAAGCCATTGTGTAATGAAGGCAAAGCGGCTATTGCAGGTTGGCCAATCTGATGCGCCTAAAGGCAAAATATTTGGTGGTGAAATACTTGATGCAACAACACTAATAGCCGGTGAGATTGGTAATGAGTCAGGTGCTAAAATGACTATTAACTTGGCGGCATCAGGCGCAGAAATAACAGCTGATACAGACAATTGTTTTAAAGACTTAGCAAAAACAGATGAGCAACTAGATACACTTCAAGCCGCACTAGAAAAAACAGATTTAGTAAAAGATGCAGAAAAAAAGAAACTGTTAATTACTAAAATTGGTGCAACCCAGCAACATTACTGTCAGCAAGCAGAGCAATTAGAAAAACGCCTATCGGCATTAGATCATGACCTGCATGACTTATTGAGCGATGCCAACCTTGCCGTGAACTCAGTTTTACACTCAGGAGTAGAAATTCATATTTTTGATAAAGTACTTAAAACTACCCGCAACTACCCACCATGTAATGTAAAACTTATAAATAATAAAATTGAAGTAGAATTTAAAACACATTAAGGATTGAGTGCTCACAGAGCACTCACTGCATTATTACAATAAGCCAACTACCGCATCATGTGTATGCTGCGGCCACACACCAACTTGTACTTGCCCTATATGCTGCTTTTGTAGCAATAACATAGCTACACGCGATTGCCCTATTCCACCACCTATAGTTTGTGGAAAATCGCCTTGTAAAAGCGCTTTATGCCAATCAAATTCTAAACGATCTTCATCATTAGTTATGCTCAGTTGTACCTTTAAGGCATCAGGGCTAACCCGTATGCCCATTGATGATATTTCAAATGCATCCTCTAATACAGGATTCCATACTAAAATATCACCGTTCAAGCCTCTATACTCATCAGCTGTGGGTGTAGACCAATCATCGTAATCTGGCGCTCTTACATCATGAATTTTGCCATCTCCTAATGCGCCACCTATACCGATTAAAAATACTGCGCCATACTCTTGTGCAATCGCTTTTTCCCGTTGCTTGGCATCAAAATCAGGGTACATTTTGCGTAAATCTTCACTATGTACAAACGTTATATCACGTGGTAAAAACGTGTTTATACCAAAGCTGTCACTTACAAACTGCTCTGTTTTCTTTAAGCCTTTATAAATAGCTTTAACTGTTTCTTGTAATGTACTTAACGAACGTTCGCTCGTTTGGCAAATCACTTTTTCCCAATCCCACTGATCAACATATACAGAATGAATAGGGCTTAGTGAGTCTTCATCAGGGCGAAGTGCCTTCATTTGCGTATAAATACCTTCTCCAACTTTAAAACCATAAGTAGCGAGCGTTTTACGCTTCCATTTTGCAAGTGAATGAACAACTTCATAGCTGCTATCTGTAATCGCTTTCACTTTTACTGCAACTGCATTCTCGTGGCCACTAAGGTTATCTTGTGTGCCATCGCCTACTTTAGCCAAGATAGGGGCTTGTACTTCAATTAGCCCTAATTGCTGCTCTAATTGCTGCGAGAAAAACTGCTTAACTTTGCTTATTTGCTGCTGTTGCTGCACATAGTGTGAACTCATAATAATTGGCCTCATTCCCAGTTATTGTTACTTGCTTAATTGATAAAAAACATCTCAACAGATGCTTCCAATGAGGTTAATGTAACGATTTGAACATTTAATTCAATATCCTTTAATAAAAATAGCTTTATCTTATTAAATCAATTAATTTAACCCCTCTTAAAATGAGAATTCACTAATTTAAGTAAGACAATCTAATGAATAATTATTTAATCGATAATCTCGATAAACATATACTTCACGCATTAATGGCAAATGCCCGTACAGCTTATGCGGAATTAGCAAAAAAATTCAACGTTAGTGCGGGCACTATTCACGTGCGAATAGAAAAAATGAAGCAAGCAGGCATAATCACCGGAACTCAATTAACGATAGATACTAAACAGCTTGGTTACGATGTATGTTGTTTTATAGGTATTAACTTAAGTAACGCACGCGATTACCCACAAACACTTATTAAATTAGAAGCTCTAGAGGAAGTAGTAGAAGCTTATTACACGACAGGCAACTACAGTATATTTATAAAAGTAATGACGAAATCAATTGATCATCTGCAAGATGTGTTGATTAATAAAATACAAGCAATAGAGGCAATTCAATCAACAGAAACCCTAATTTCTCTGCAAAACCCAATTAGCCGTACGGTAATGCCTTAAGCGTAAAAATCTCGTATAATTGCCGAAAAAAGAGGATAACCATGCAGCAAACTCGCTATCAAAGAATTGAGGGTGTACTTTCACGCCGTCAAACAGACTTAACCGTATGTTTAGAAGACGTACATAAACACCACAATTTATCTGCTATTGTACGAAGCGCCGACGCTGTTGGTTGCCACCATGTTCATGCTGTGTGGCCAGAAAACCAAAAGTGGTTAACTAACAATACCTCTGGTGGCAGCAAAAACTGGTTAGATACGCACCTTCACAAAAATATTGATGATGCTGTTGCTTTAATGCGTGAGCATAACCCTGATGTACAAATACTAGCAACTCACCTTAGTGAAGATGCCGTCAATTACACAGAAATCGACTACACAAAACCAACAGCAATTATTGTAGGTCAAGAAAAAACAGGAATTTCTGAGCATGCGTTAAAACATGCAGATCAAAATATTATTATTCCAATGCAAGGTATGGTGCAGTCACTTAATGTATCTGTTGCTGCAGCACTTATTTTATTTGAAGCACAAAACCAACGCCAAAAAGCCGGTATGTATAACCGTAATATGTTAAGTGATGAAATTAAGCACCCTATGTATTTTGAAGGCTACCACCCTGTTATTGCCAAGCAATGCAGAATGAAAAAGTTGCCTTACCCGCCACTTGATGAAAATGGTGAAATAATTGCGAGTGAACAATTTTGGCAAGCGTTAAAACATACTTGATGGACTAAGGCTCTGTAAGTACACTTAACTCACTCACATATAATAAGATTAGATCAAACTTGTCTAAACCTAGCTTAAACCAATACCCAATTACAGAACTCAAAGGGGTCGGCCCAAAAATGGCTGAGCGTTTGTTAAAGCTAGGCATTATTACAGTACAAGACATGCTATTTCACCTTCCTCTTAGATACGAAGATAGAACTCGCCTTTACCCCATTAATGAGCTTGCACTACACAGTCATGTAAGTGTCGAAGCAAACATTGAAACAAGCCAAATTACATTTGGTAAAAGGCGTATGCTAGTTGTTCAAATAAACGATGGTACAGGTAGGCTAACACTACGTTTTTTTAATTTTACCGCAGCGCAAAAAAACGCATTTGGTGCTGGTAAAATAATACGTTGTTTTGGTGAAGTACGCCGCGGCCGCGTTGGCTTTGAAATGAGCCATCCTGAATATAGCATCAGCGATACCTCCAGCGAACAACCAGTAGCCACAACCTTAACGCCCGTTTATTCAACAACTGAAGGTTTAAAACAGCTATCGATTAGGGCTTTAAGCGAACAGGCTATTGATTTACTAAGCAAGTACTCAGTAGAAGAGCTACTACCTGCAAAATGGCAACCATCAAGTATGGCGTTAAGCGACGCTTTATTGTTATTACATCGCCCACCTAATGATGTTGATGTAACTGCGTTAGAGCAAGGCACTCACCCCGCTCAGCAACGTCTTGTATTTGAAGAGTTACTTGCGCAAAACCTCAGCTTATTAAAAATACGAGAGCAAGGACAACAAGTTAAAGCGGTTGCGTTAAGCTCTAACAATGAACTAGAAAGTAAATTTTTATCAAACCTTCCATTTGCACCAACAAAGGCCCAAAACCGCGTAGTCACAGAAATTAAAGGTGACTTACAGCACGCCTACCCAATGATGCGCTTAGTACAAGGTGACGTAGGCTCTGGTAAAACTCTAGTAGCAGCAATTAGTGCATTAACAGCTATAGCTCAAGGATTTCAAGTTGCTTTAATGGCACCAACAGAAATTCTTTCAGAACAACATGGCATAAATTTTACTAATTGGTTTAACACATTAGGTATTTCAGTTGCTTGGCTTGGTGGTAAAACGAAAGGTAAAGAGCGCGTAGCAACACTTGAAAAAATAGCCAGTGGCGAAGCCCAAATGATAGTAGGCACTCACGCACTTTTTCAAGATGAAGTTAAATTTAATAACTTAGTACTTATAATCATTGATGAGCAACATCGCTTTGGTGTGCATCAGCGTCTATCTCTTCGTGAAAAAGGCAAGTTTGGTGATTGCTACCCTCATCAATTAGTCATGACAGCAACACCTATTCCACGAACGCTTGCCATGACCGCTTATGCTGATTTAGAAACCTCAGTGATAGACGAGTTACCACCTGGGCGTACGCCCATAACCACAGTAGCACTTCCTGATACTCGTAGAGACGATATAATAGCGCGCGTTAGATTGGCTTGTAATGAACAAGGCAGACAAGTTTACTGGGTTTGTACTCTTATTGACGAATCTGAAGCTCTCCAATGTCAAGCTGCAGAAGATAGCGCTCTGCAATTAAAAGAGGCACTCCCTGAATTAAATGTGGGTTTAGTGCACGGCCGTATGAAATCAGCAGAAAAACAGGCCATTATGAGTGAATTTAAAGCGGGTAATATTCACGTTTTAGTCGCTACCACAGTTATTGAAGTAGGCGTAGATGTGCCAAACGCTAGTTTAATTATAATAGAAAACCCTGAACGCTTAGGCTTAGCACAATTGCACCAACTGCGTGGTCGAGTAGGCCGTGGTGCCACAGCATCGCACTGCGTCCTTTTATATCACGCACCTCTATCTTATACTGCGCAAAAGCGCTTAGGTGTATTAAGAGATAGTAACGACGGATTTGTCATCGCAGAGCGCGATTTAGAGATACGCGGCCCAGGTGAAGTACTTGGCACTAAACAAACAGGCTTAGCAGAATTTAAAATAGCAGATTTAACACGAGATAAACAAACACTAAACCAAGTTAGACCTATCGCTCAACAAATGCTTAAACAACACCCTAATTTAGTAGAGCCACTCATTCAACGTTGGTTAGGCAATAAATCAAACTATGCACAAGCATAACCCGCTATACACATTCAGGCATTAGTCTACACAATATATAATTTACTAAATGTAGAAACTCACCTTCTGGCTGGAGGTACTTTGGAGCTAATTAATAAAAGTTAATTACTCTCTTTCCTTCAAGCATAAAAAAGATCGACGCTTTCAAGTTGAGTTTGTCTTACTTGATACCGCTGTAGGATGTCATACTGCTCACAGTATTAGATAGCCACTGTGAAATGGGATAGATACTATCATCGGCCAATGCATTTGATAGCCAAAACACTGTTCACAAAGAGGCGCTTCGCTTAGTAGACGCTACGCTTTAGAGATGGAGATGCTAAAGATTACTTTTCTTCAGGCGTAAAAAGCCCGACTATTGCTAGTCGGGCTTTCTCTTATTTGAAGTCGGTGCGCTACGCAGTAGAATGTCGTGGTGCCCACAGCGGTGGTGAGTCACATAGCAAATGCTACACTATCTTTGTGTCGGGGCGGCCTTCCGTGGGGCTCGCCTTTGAGCTGTTTTGTTTGACTACTGAGCTCGGCATGGGCTCTTGGCTATTTACTAAACCCCAGACAGCAAAAAACCCGTTACATTGCTGTAACGGGTTTCTTTAATTTGAAGCCTGGTAATGTCCTACTTTCACATAGCAAATGCTACACTATCATCGGCGCTGTTTCGTTTCACTACTGAGTTCGGCATGGAGTCAGGTGGGTCCAAAACGCTATTGTCACCAAGCAAATTTTGGCGTTAATCCGTATTTCTACGCACTAACTGAATTTGGAAAATAGCTGATAATATTTTTTAAGTTTCTAAGTAATATCTACTTTAGTTATTAACTTCTGTCGCTTTCACTGTCACAAAACGCGTTTGGCGTTGTATGGTTAAGCCTCACGGGTAATTAGTACAAGTTAGCTTAATGGCTCACACCACTTCCACATCTTGCCTATCAACGTTGTAGTCTTCAACGGCCCTTCAGAGACTTTAAAAGTCTAGTGAGAAATCATCTCGAGGCCTGCTTCGCGCTTAGATGCTTTCAGCGCTTATCAGTTCCGAACGTAGCTACCGGGCAATGCCATTGGCATGACAACCCGAACACCAGCGGTTCGTTCACTCCGGTCCTCTCGTACTAGGAGCAACCCCTCTCAATTCTCAAACGCCCACGGCAGATAGGGACCGAACTGTCTCACGACG
>NZ_LOFG01000014.1:0-2971 GCF_001469205.1 Pseudoalteromonas sp. H103
TAAACCTGAGCCGTTTAGTGTATGTAGTAACTCTGGTTTTTTAGCACCTTCACGGCGAAAACGTGCTTGCATACGGCGTGCTTGGAAATCGTGCATATTTGAACAAGACGAAATTTCGCGGTAGGTATCTTGCGCCGGTAACCATACTTCTAAGTCGTATGTTTTAGCTGCGCCAAAGCCCATGTCGCCCATACATAAAATGACTTTGCGGTACGGAAGTTCTAGTGCTTGTAGTATTTGCTCTGCGTGGCCTGTTAGCTCTTCAAGTGCTTGCATAGAATCTTCTGGTTTTACTAGTTGTACTAGTTCAACTTTATCAAACTGGTGCTGGCGAATTAAACCACGTGTATCGCGCCCGTAGCTGCCTGCTTCACTTCTAAAACATGGCGTGTGTGCAGTTAAGCGAATTGGTAAATCACTTTCTTCGTAAATTTCGTCGCGTGCGCTGTTTGTAAGCGGTACTTCTGCTGTAGGGATTAAGCTAAAGCCAGCTTGTTGTTCACCGTCGTCGTTTACTAGGCCTAATGTGTGGAATAAGTCGCCTGCAAACTTAGGCAATTGGCTTGTGCCGTAAAGGCTTGCGCTGTTTACTAAGTACGGTACATACATTTCTGTATAACCGTTTGTGTCTGTGTGGGTCCTAGTATGTTTTGCGTTAGAAATTTAAGGATGTTAATTAATTGCTTCTAGTTTCATTTATAGTGTCTACTAAGTATTTTACTTAGTAGAAGCAACCTGATTTAAAATTTTGTCTGTCGTTGTATCGGCCATAACAACACCCGTTTTCTCTATAAAAAATGATTATAGCTCTGTAGTAATAATGAAGAGCAAGTGCTGTAGTAAACCTCTTAATCCACGCATGCTCTATTTAAATCATTTGAAAGTATCTCAATTTGCCGGATTGTATCTTCTACCTTTTTTCTAATCTCTTCTTTAGTAAAAACTATATGGCAGCCACTTTTACTAATTATTTCCAATGAAGTTAAATTTTTATCCATTGTTTTTGCTTCGGTAGATGACTGCTGATATTGCCATACATTTACTTCACCTGATTTTAAAGGCATTTCCATCACTTGAGTTCCGTACTCGCTTTTAAAAACCGCTTTTAATAATAAGTGTTCATCAGTCGAATTTTTAACACTTGCCCAGTAAGTACTTGAACATGCAGTAAGAACAAATATTGATAAAAACACTAGCGCTGAGTTTTTTATTTTTTCCATACAATTTCAGAACTCCAGATTAACCTTTTAATATCAATTTCAAAAGCAATACTGTTTGTGATACGTTGTTTCATATCAGCATTATTTTTAGTTTCATTATAGTATCTCATTAAATCAATTTTACCTTTTTTCGGATAGCCTGGAGTAGATGATTTAACACTCTGTAAAAGGGTATTACTGCTACCTTTATGGCCCCAAGATAAACTAATCCCTCCAACATACATTAAAATTGAATGTCCGAATTCATGAGCAGAAACCAATTTAAATTCTTCATTAATCATTTCTTCGGGTATACCAGCTTTTCTAGATCCTTTTTGGTATTTAAAACTTGCATCTATACCTAAAATTGAAGGGTTTGATGAACGGCCATAATCTGGGGTCTCTTCAATTTCTAGATCTACAGGAATCGCATCTGCGCTGTTTTTATGCAATGGGTTTACTATTACGTTAAACCGAACACCTGCAACTGTAATACTATTTGACCAATATTTCTTGATTCCATCTACAGCAAGTCCTTTTAACTTTTTATAGTCACCGTCCCTTAAATTATTTTTTTTGAAATTGAGGTAAACATTTATACTAATAGTTCTTAAACTACTATTAATAGTACTTTTTGCCCAAGTGGCTCCATGGGCACCGTTATGGACTTTTATTTTTCTTATTGGTCCTTGTCTCGAGGGACCAACAGTCCTCATCCTAAAATTAACTGTCGGTTTATCGATATCTTTATGTAAGTATTCTTCGAAGATTTTTAACGTAAGGTTGTTATTCTTATCTTTAGCAACTGCGGCCTCCATTAATGTACTCCATGACAATCTATATGATTGAAAACTTTGGTTAAGTTTACAATTCCTTTCCCCTATTATAGAAACACTATAATACCTAAAATATTTGAAAGTCAAACATAGGTTATATTTTTACAAGACATTTAAAACAAAAAAGCCGCTGTTTATTTAAAACAGCGGCTTTTCTACTTAAAGCTTAAAACTGGCAGCTCGTTTTTAAGTTTTACCAATCACTTCAAGTCCACCCATGTATGGGCGTAATACTTCTGGTACTAAAACTGAGCCGTCCGCTTGTTGGTAGTTTTCTAGTATGGCAACTAGTGTACGACCAACCGCTAAACCTGAGCCGTTTAGTGTATGTAGTAACTCTGGTTTTTTAGCACCTTCACGGCGAAAACGTGCTTGCATACGGCGTGCTTGGAAATCGTGCATATTTGAACAAGACGAAATTTCGCGGTAGGTATCTTGCGCCGGTAACCATACTTCTAAGTCGTATGTTTTAGCTGCGCCAAAGCCCATGTCGCCCATACATAAAATGACTTTGCGGTACGGAAGTTCTAGTGCTTGTAGTATTTGCTCTGCGTGGCCTGTTAGCTCTTCAAGTGCTTGCATAGAATCTTCTGGTTTTACTAGTTGTACTAGTTCAACTTTATCAAACTGGTGCTGGCGAATTAAACCACGTGTATCGCGCCCGTAGCTGCCTGCTTCACTTCTAAAACATGGCGTGTGTGCAGTTAAGCGAATTGGTAAATCACTTTCTTCGTAAATTTCGTCGCGTGCGCTGTTTGTAAGCGGTACTTCTGCTGTAGGGATTAAGCTAAAGCCAGCTTGTTGTTCACCGTCGTCGTTTACTAGGCCTAATGTGTGGAATAAGTCGCCTGCAAACTTAGGCAATTGGCTTGTGCCGTAAAGGCTTGCGCTGTTTACTAAGTACGGTACATACATTTCTGTATAACCGTTTGTGTC
>NZ_LOFG01000015.1:0-84274 GCF_001469205.1 Pseudoalteromonas sp. H103
GTGGCAATTTATTAAGAGTGTTAAAACAAGCTGAAAAGTACGCTAAGAAACACTAGCGTGTCAGTTGTCAAAGAGTTTAATGAATAGCACGGCTTGAAGTCGTGCTTTTTTATGCCTTAATTATATTTAAATTACTTAAACTTAAACACAAACGTAGCCCTTTAAATTTAACTCCGAGCTACTGAAAGCTGATAGTTGATAGCTGAAAACTAAACGCTTTTCTTCAGACATTAAAAAACCCGAGGCTAAGCTCGGGTTTTTTAGTATTAATTAACTTAAAAGTTAACTATTACTCTACGATAGTTGCTACAACACCAGCACCTACAGTACGGCCACCTTCACGGATAGCGAAACGAAGACCTTCATCCATCGCGATTGGCGCGATTAGAGTTACTGTCATCTTAACGTTATCACCAGGCATTACCATTTCTACGCCATCTGGTAACTGTACGTCACCTGTTACGTCAGTTGTACGGAAGTAGAACTGTGGACGGTAACCTTTGAAGAATGGAGTATGACGACCACCTTCATCTTTAGAAAGTACGTATACTTCTGAAGTGAATGTAGTGTGTGGCTTGATTGAACCAGGCTTAGCTAGTACTTGACCACGTTCAACGTCTTCACGCTTAGTACCACGTAATAGTGCACCAATGTTCTCACCAGCACGACCTTCGTCAAGTAGTTTACGGAACATTTCAACACCAGTACAAGTAGACTTAGTAGTCTCTTTGATACCAACGATTTCAACTTCGTCATTCACGTTGATGATACCCGCTTCAACACGGCCAGTTACAACTGTACCACGACCTTGAATTGAGAAAACATCTTCGATAGGCATGATGAATGGCTTATCGATGTCACGCTCTGGCTCTGGAATGTAAGAATCTAGTGCTTCTGCAAGCTCTACGATTTTAGCTTCCCATTGCTCTTCGCCTTCAAGTGCTTTAAGTGCAGAACCTTGAATTAGTGGTAAATCATCACCTGGGAAGTCGTACTCAGAAAGAAGTTCACGAACTTCCATTTCTACTAGCTCAAGTAGCTCTTCGTCATCAACCATGTCACATTTGTTCATGAATACGATGATGTAAGGTACGCCAACTTGGCGAGAAAGTAGGATGTGCTCACGCGTTTGTGGCATAGGGCCGTCAGTCGCCGCTACTACTAAGATAGCGCCGTCCATTTGAGCAGCACCAGTGATCATGTTTTTAACATAATCGGCGTGACCAGGACAATCTACGTGTGCGTAGTGACGTGTAGGCGTATCGTACTCAACGTGAGAAGTTGAGATTGTGATACCACGCTCGCGCTCTTCTGGAGCGTTATCGATTGATGCGAAATCTTTAGCAACACCGCCGTATACTTTTGCAAGTACGTTAGTGATTGCTGCAGTTAGTGTAGTTTTACCGTGGTCAACGTGGCCGATTGTACCAACGTTTACGTGCGGTTTTACGCGTTCAAACTTTTCTTTTGCCATGACGGAACCTATCAGTTTTGTGTATCTAAATTACATATGAAAATAATCCACCAAAGGTAGATTAAGTAAATTTTTTCAAATAGTATTTTCTGACAGATAAAGGAAGTAATCAAGGAGATTCTTAGGACTGGTGCTGATAGGCAGAGTCGAACTGCCGACCTCACCCTTACCAAGGGTGCGCTCTACCAACTGAGCTATATCAGCAACACAAGAACTGGAGCGGGCAGCGGGAATCGAACCCGCATCATCAGCTTGGAAGGCTGAGGTAATAGCCATTATACGATGCCCGCATAAAAATCTGTTCTTAAACTACCTCTAACCGTCAAGAATAAAGTGGTGGAGGGAGCTGGATTCGAACCAGCGAAGGCTGAGCCGTCAGATTTACAGTCTGATCCCTTTGGCCGCTCGGGAACCCCTCCACGATAATTCTCTACTAATTCACTTCCGGTAAAAGGAAAGTGGTGCCGACTAACCGAGTCGAACGGTTGACCTACTGATTACAAGTCAGTTGCTCTACCAGCTGAGCTAAGTCGGCACTGCTTTAGTACGGGGCGAGATATTAGAGTAAGGTTTATTGGGATGCAACAATAAAATTAAAAAAAATGTAATTTTTTACCTCAAATGCTCACAATTCATGCAAAACAGTGGTTTTTTATACTTTTTGGACGTGTTTACTCAGGTCGTGCCAATAATTTAAGCCTTTCATTACAAGTAGTGAATCAAAAATACTAGCTATAAATTGCTGCTGTAATAACGCGCCATAACCACCAGCAAAGATTATTTTAGGCAATTGACTACAATTATGCTGCGCTAAGTGACGTTTTGCTTGCTCAATTGCTCCAACTGTTGCTGCTAAAGCACCATTTTTTAATCCGTTAGGAGTGTTTTTCCCTAGCTTATCTTCAAATGGTGTAGTGCCATCATCAAATACGCGTTGAGTATTTTGCGTTAAAGAGGTGGTCATCAAATCAAGGCCCGGTAAAATCCACCCGCCTAAGTGAACACCATTATCAGCAAGCACATCAATAGTGGTGGCGGTACCTGCATCAACAATAATGCACGGCGTATCTGGGTAAAGTGTAAAGCCTGCTATAAGTGCAAGCCATCTATCTATACCTAAATTGCCAACTTGATCGTATGCACAGCTAAGCTTGCCTAATTGTTTTGTTACGTTGGCTTCAAAACTAGGAACGCCATGTGTGCTTGCTTGTGCAAGTAACTCTGCCATTAATTCGCTTTTGCCTACGCAGGCATAAACAACTTCAGTTATGTGCTGCCAAGGTAAATTGTTTATATTTGCAGGCTGTGCTTCCTGGTTTTGCCAAAGCACTGTTTTTAATGACGTATTGCCTACGTCGATGAGTAATCTCATGGTTGTGCCTTTCTTAGCGAAACTTCTCCGCCGTAGTAACTTTTTACTTCGCCGTCTTGGCGAATACGAATACCACCTTGTGGGTCTATGCCTTCACAGATACCACGCCAACTTCTATGACCTGTGTTGAGCTCTACCTGCTCTCCTGCAAAAGCATTTAATGCATTCCATTGTTCGTACATTTCTTGTAAACCACTTTGGCTGTACTGTAATAAACGCTTTTCTAAATAATACGTTAGTGAAGCCACCAGCTCATTTTTATCTAGCTGTTGAGTGTGCTGATTTAAATCTGTCCATGCCTGATCTATATGTTGGCTAAAGCTTTCAGGCATTTGTAGGTTTATGCCTATACCAATAACTAGCTGGCAAGGTCCTTGTGGTTGCCCGTCTAGTTCAACCAATACGCCAGCAAGCTTTTGCTTATTTATATATATATCGTTTGGCCATTTCAGCTCTACGTCAATTTGGTATAACGCTTTAATTGCATCATAAACAGCAAGACCTACCGCAATTGATACACCCATAGCAGCTTGAAGCCCGTCATCTAAACGCCAAAAGTAACTGTAATACAAATTAGCACCGAATGGCGATTGCCAAACACGGCCACGTCGGCCACGCCCTGCTTGCTGCATTTCAGCCACAATGACCTTGCCCGATTCAAGCTCCGCTTTACTTTGTATGCGGCGCATAAGTTCGCTATTGGTCGAATCGATAATAGGGTGCACTTCAACATTGGCCGAGCTCGCACCTAGTGCTTTGTAATGCTGATCAATTTGTTTTTTATTTAAAAGGCCCACTTGGCTATTCAAGCAATAGCCTTTGCCGGTTACTTTAAAAATGTCCAAACCCATTTCTTGTAACGTTTTAATATGTTTACTAACCGCAGCTCGACTAATTCCAAGCTCTTCACCTAGCGCTTGCCCAGATACAAAACCACCTAGGTTGAGTGCATTTAAAATAGCGAGCTTGTTTCCATCTGGCGCTTTCATTGTATGGGCTCCATTTTAATATGGCATTCGCTGTGTGTATCTATTAAACGCACTTCATGCTCTAGCATAATGTTATAACGGGCATTTACCGCTTGCTGAATATGTTTAATCATCGTTATGAGGTCGCTTCCTTCACTATTTCCATGATTAACTAATACCAAGGCCTGCTGCTTATGCACTTCAATACCCGCGACTCTATGTCCTTTTAAACCTACTTGATCAATTAGCCAGCCAGCCGCCACTTTATGGTGGCTTTGTCCATATTCATAATGAGGTAAATCCGCAAATTGCGTTAATAGCTCAGCTAAGTGCTGATTGGTGATAATAGGATTTTTAAAAAAGCTCCCAGCATTAGGCAATGTATATGGGTTAGGTAATTTACTATTACGCGTTTGTATAACTTGCTCAAACACAGCCGTTGGCGTAACACGACTAAGGTGCTGTAATGGTCCATAACTTAATACGGGTTGCCACTTTTTAGGCAATGCCAAATAAACGCGAGTGATCACCGCTTTATTTTTAAGTGAATGCTTAAATATGGAGTCTCTGTAGGCAAATTCACATTGTTCATTATTAAGTGTGTGCATAGCCTTGGTGGTTATATCAAAGTACTCTACCGACTCTACAAACTTTGCAATTTCAACACCATAAGCACCAATATTTTGTACAGGTGATGCGCCAACAGTACCTGGTATAAGTGCTAGGTTTTCAAGCCCTGGGATGTCTCTATCAAGCAAATAACTTACTAATGCGTGCCAATTTTCGCCTGCGGCAACACTTATTAAAAAGTCATCTTTTCGTTCAGTAACTTTAATGCCTTTGGTAGCCATTTTTATTACTGTACCTGTGTAATCATTTAAAAAAACGGTATTGCTGCCCTCACCTAATAAGCAAAATGGGGGGCTAAAGCTTTGTGCTTTAAGTTGCTCAAGCTGAGTAATTTCAACAAAATGCTGGCATTGGCTGTTTAATGCAAATGTATGTAAGGAGTGTAATGAATACGCCACAAAGCTCTCTAAAGTTACCGGTAACTAATCGCAATAGTTTACCTCATCGTCGCAAATGTGGCACTAGATTGTAAAAATCACTCAACCCACTGTGGCAATCGTGATATAAAACCAGCACTTTTTTATTTGTGTTCAGGGTAATTATGAAAATTAAACCTCTTTTTTTAAGCCTCGCTATGGCAGGTATGTGTTCGCAAGCAATGGCTAGCGCGATAGACCAAAACTCGTATGCTAACCTCGATGATGTTGTGACTACTCACTTAAGCCTTGATTTAGATGTCGATTTTGCCGACAAGCAGTTAGAAGGTTTTGTTGAGCACACGCTAAAGTGGAATAATTCTAAAAGTAAAACACTAGTACTTGATACCCGCGATTTAGACATTGATAAAGTAATGTATCAAGACGACGATGGTAGCTGGCATAAAGCAGACTACACACTTGCTAAGCGTGACGATGTAAAAGGCTCTAAATTAACAATTAAGTTTAAAGATCAAGCTGCCAAAGCCCGTATTTACTACAACAGCCGCCCAGAAGCATCAGGTTTACAATGGCTAACACCCGAGCAAACAGCCAGCAAAACACATCCTTTTATGTATAGCCAATCGCAAGCTATTCATGCTCGTAGCTGGATCCCAGTGCAAGATACCCCTGCAATGCGTGTAACGTATTCTGCGCGTATTCATACACCAAAAGATATACGTGCGGTTATGAGCGCCGACAATAAAGACGCACTTTATAAAGATGGCGACTACATCTTTGACATGCCACAAGCTATTTCACCTTACCTAATTGCTATTGGTGCGGGTAACTTAGAATTCAAAGCCATGTCGCGCCAAACAGGTATTTTTGCTGAACCTGAAATTTTAGATGCGTCGGTTGCTGAGTTTAACGACACACAAGCCATGATCGACAAAACCAACGAAATGTATGGTGAGTACGCATGGGGCCGTTACGACTTACTCATGCTACCGCCTAGCTTCCCATTTGGTGGAATGGAAAATCCGCGCCTATCGTTCATTACACCTACTGTAGTGGCAGGCGATAAAAGCTTAGTTAACCTAATCGCACATGAGCTTGCTCATTCTTGGTCTGGAAACTTAGTGACTAACGCAACGTGGGAAGATTTATGGTTAAACGAAGGTTTTACCTCGTACGTTGAAAACCGCATTATGGAAGAAGTGTTTGGCCGTGACCGCGCTGTTATGGAACAAGCATTAGATTCTGCAGGCTTACGTGCTCAGCTGAAAACGATTGATGCGCCAGATACCCGCCTTAACTTAAAACTTAATGGCCGCGACCCAGATGATGCATTTAGCTCAGTGCCATACACTAAAGGTCAGCTATTTTTAATTTACCTAGAAGAAAAATATGGCCGTGATAAGTTTGACCCGTTTGTAAAAGCGTACTTTAAAGAGTTTTCGTTTAAATCGCTGACCACTGCGCAATTTGTGACTTATTTAAAAGCTAACTTAATTGAAAAATACCCAGGCGTTGTAAGCATGGATAAAGTAAATGAGTGGATTTTTGAACCCGGTTTACCTAGTGATGCGCCAAACCCAACATCAGATGCGTTTGATAAAGTAGATACAGTAAGCGCAGCTTGGTTAAAAGGCGAGACTACAGCAGCACAATTACCAACAACCCAATGGACTGTTCACGAATGGCTGCATTTTTTAAATAATCTGCCACGTGATTTAAGCCTAGATAAAATGAGCGAGCTAGATAATCAATTTAACTTAACGCAATCAACTAACGCTGAGCGAGCTTTTGCGTGGTTTATGCTTGCGGTAGGGAATGGTTATCAGCCAATTTACCCTGCGCTTGATAAGCACTTATCAGGTATTGGTCGCCGTAAATTAATTGTTCCGTTATATAAATCACTCATCACTAACGGCAAAAAAGAGTGGGCACAAAGCGTGTACTTAAAAGCACGTCCGGGTTACCACCCGCTTGCACAAGGTACTATTGACGCATTATTTGAATAAATAATAGCGTTAACTAAAAAGGGCCAAATTGAATTTGGCCCTTTTTTGTACTATTTTACTTTGTTACTTTTTCTAAAAATGCTTTTCGCTCTGATGTCGTGGCTTGCTGCCACCAAAAGTCGAGCATCTGGGGTGCACTTGGCATTCCTTTTCCATTTATAGGCGCAATAGGCTTTATTGGCTGACTAGGACGTGAAGGTCCGGCTGGAACTGTGTTTTGCATAGCAGGTTTATTACTTGCAAGCTGAGTATTAGAAATAACACTTAAAGGTTTCGCCACCGCGCTACTTTTTGCTTTTAAACTCACTTGTGGTGCTTCAGCGAACACTTTTGCAGACACTGCATTTTCAGCACGATTAAACACTAAGGTATAATCTTTACCTGCTTCAATGGTTACATTCACCCAAAACGGTTCTGACTCTACCACTTCGTGTGTATCGTAATCATCTTCGTATAAGTCTGTATATTTGAGTTTTAGTTGATAAGTACCCGGTGCAAGCTCTACATCATCAATACGGCTAAACAAAGAGCTTTCTAGCATACGATCACCCACTTGCAGTGGTACAAACTCTTCAGGAAAGTGAATATTTTCAGCATTGGCAGAAAAACTAAGTAGTAATGCAACAGCACTACCTATTAAAATTGGTTTAAGCATATTAAAACTCCTTTATTTGATTTCAGTTTGACACCGCTTTGAAAGTTTGTCATTAGTGAGCTTAAATTTCGTACCACTTAATTAGGGACACAGCATGAGCCAAGAAACCATTTTTACTAAAATAATTAATAAAGAAATCCCAGCAGATATTATTTATGAGGACGAAGACACACTTGCATTTAAAGATATAAACCCGCAAGCCCCTTTTCACGCTCTTATTATCCCAAAAAAGGCAATTTCAACAATTAATGATATCACGCCTGAAAACTCTCATTTAGTGGGTAATCTATATGTTGTTGCCGCTAAACTGGCAAAGCAATATAACTTTAGTGATGATGGCTACCGCGTAGTAATGAACTGTAATGAACATGGTGGGCAAACTGTTTATCACATACATTTACACATGCTTGGCGGCAAAGAAATGGGTTGGCCACCGTATCAGAGCACTAAAAAAGTAAATTAATTAAAAATTTTTGTAAAATTATCCGGCTCAAATATTTAGTTACAAATGTTATGGTTTTTCATGATTATAAAGTGAAAAATAGTTACTTATTTGCAACATTTTATGTTTAAATAATCGTAAAATCGTATTTGTTCTTGAGTACATCGGCGACTTTCTAATACAAAAGGTGTGGAAGTCGTGGTAAACTTAATCAGTCAGCTTTATAAAAGAGTAAAAAAACATGAGCAGTTCAGCCTTTTTGTTATTAGATCAAGAGCCAATTAACACTATTGGTATTAACGTTTTAGAACCTTTGTTAAAAACGCAAGGCCTTGACGTAACCACTGGTACAAACATTTTAGATGTACCTGAAGGGACTCGACTTCTGTTTATTGAAACATCAAGTAAAGATGCATGGGGAAAGCTAAAAGAACAATTAGTAAACCTACGTACTAAATGCGATATCATATTATTTAATCTAGACGAAAACCCAGAGCTCGCTAACCGCGCGCTTTTAAGCGGTATTCGTGGTGTGTTTTACACAACAGATAACGCCGATGTATTAATGAAAGGTATTCGCTTACTACTTGAGGATCAACTTTGGTATCGCCGCGACATAATGTGTAATGCATTAAATCGTATGCTTCAGTTTAATAAAGATGCACTACATAAACTAACCGAAGGTGATATAGAACCAGTTAAACTTACTAAGCGAGAAAAAGCAATAATCTCACTAATGAGTAAAGGTTCTAAAAATAAAGAGATTGCAGAAGATTTAAGTATTAGCCCGCACACAGTTAAAACTCACTTATACAGCGCATTTAGAAAAACTAAATGTCGTAACCGTATTGAGCTACTCTCGTGGGCACAACAAAATATTCCAGATGAAATCCGTTAATCTAAATATTTGTTGATAACTTTAAAAACAGACACTTAAGTGTCTGTTTTTGTATGTGTAGTAAACTTGTTTAATATCATACTTTTTATTATTCTCAATTAAACCCCCTTTGCTGGAATATTAATGCTCGACTCTTTTACTCTGTTTTTTGCCAGCATTGCGATTATGATCGTCATGACTTTTCTTAACTTTTTAACATGGCGAACAAATAAAAACACTCCCGGCACGCTGCTTTATATTTTTTACCCCGTTTTATTGTTGGGCGCTGCAATAGGCTTTACCACAGTAGTAGAAAGCCACAACCTTGTTATTATTAGTATTGCTACTTTAATGATGTTTTCAGCGTCACTTGTACATTGCTTATCGTTGAGCCAATTTTTAAATTTCCGAGGCTTAAGCTTTAAATTGCTGTGTTCATTTACTCTTTTTAGCGCTGTAATGCTCATTTACTACTCATTTATAAACCCTTCCTTAGAAGAGCGAATATTAGCCTCAGATTTACAACACATAGCCGAAGCAATATTTTTACTTTATATTTTTATAAAGTATGCACGTAAGCCCTACCCCAATGGCAGTATTGTTTATATAACCATTTTAACTTTGGTTGCCTTTAGCTTTATTGGTCGCTCGTTTTTTATGGGCACTATTAACCAAGCAACGTTATCAGAAAGCGGTTGGTTTAGTTTATTACTCTTTTTGAATGGTGTTATTGCTCCTATGTTTTATGCCGCGGGCATGGCACTTTTATGTAATGAACGCAGAGAGCAAAACCTAAATCAATTAGCCGACAAAGCACAAAAAGATTTAGAAATTCGCGGCTTATTTTTATCAACTATTAGCCACGAAATACGCACTCCACTTAATGGCATACTAGGCAGTGCGCAACTGGTCATGAACCAAACAAGTGACACACGTAATAAAGCCTACTGCGAAGCAATTATAAACTCCACCGAGTCACTCAATTTGTTAGTCGATAAAGTACTCGATTATGCAAGCCTTGATCAAAGCGATGAAGCCCTTTACGAAGAGGATATAGAATTTAAGACATGGCTTAATAACTTATGCTTGTTATTGAGCCCGCTTGCAGAGCAAAAACAGCTTAAATTTGAGCTTATTTGTAATATTCCTGAGCAAGCATGTTATTACTGCGACCAGCAAAAACTTAGGCAAATAATTATTAACTTAGTGGGTAACGCCATTAAGTTTACTGATTACGGAAGTGTTAAAATTCAGGTCGACTTAGTCCTCGAAAAGCAGCTTGAGCACACCATAAAAATTAGTGTAAAAGACTCTGGTCCCGGCATCGAAAACGACGAAATTGCCTATCTCACAGAGCCTTATGTGCAAAGTAGTGCCGGCAAAGAAAAAGGCGGTACAGGCCTTGGCCTCGCTATTACTAGTCGACTTTTAGAAAAGCTAGGCAGCCGCTTAGAAATAGCCAGCCAATTAGGCACAGGCAGTGTATTTAGCTTTTCTGTAACCTTTGCCATAGGCGAATTAAGCCTTGTAGAGCAGCGCCACCAAACAAAGGATTATCTGACAGGTTTGGATGTTTTACTTGTTGAAGATTTAGATTTAAACCAAAAAATTGCCATTGAATTTATGGCCGATGATGAGCATAAAATTAAGCTTGCCACCGATGGTAAAAGCGCTATTGAGCTGATGCAAGCTCATCATTTTGATGTTGTATTACTTGATATGAACTTACCTGACTTCACAGGGCAAGAAGTACTAAAGCAGCTAAAACGCATAGATCATAAAAACCAGCGAACCCCTGTACTTGCTTTTACAGCAAGCCTTAGCCCTGATGAAGTAAAGGAATATTTATCTTTAGGGATAAAAGACATTGTAGGTAAGCCAATAAAACACGAAAAACTAAGACAAGCACTTAGTGATTCTCAATCAAATCAGACAGCAAATATTGCTGTAGAACTTGTTGATACCTTATATGATGAAACGGCCGCAGAAACGCTAACCAGTTCGTTTAGTGAAGACGAAGTGTCGTCTATTTATAATGAGTTTGTCCTCTCTGCGCGTAACAAGCTAATACGTTGCCAAGGTTTAATAGACCATCAACCCGAGCAATGCATTAAATTATTGCACCGCCAAGCAAGCACCGCTTTGCAACTCGGGTTTAACCGCTACGGTATTGAACTGAAAAAGATAGAGCGACGATTGCTTGATAATAAATCTCACAACAACCTGCTTGATGAAGCGTTAGATCTTTGGCAGCGCAGCTTAGAGCAATACTTAAAGTTTGTACGTGGGCAGTTAGAGTGAATTCTAGTCAAAAAACCAGCTACGACCTTTGCTTTTCTTTGATTACTGAGAGCAATGGGGCTGATACGCGGAAATCTAACCTTGAAAGCAAGCCATACATCAAATCATTCGTACCTTCATGATCGAAATAATATTGTTCGAATAAATATAAGTTAGTAAAGCTATTTATTAACTCCTTAGCCGCGCTCATATTATTAAATATATTTTTTGTATACATATACTCTCTTAATACTTTAGGCTCTGACTTTACTGAATCATCAAAACGAGCATTAAAGAATGAATAGCTATCATGCTTTTTATCTAAGTTTAAGTTATCGAAAAGTAGGTCTATAGTAAGACTACAAAGTGCCCTTGATAAATGATTATAATGCATATCCTGCCAACGCATTCGTACCATTGCCTTATGTAAATCGTCAGTTAGTTCATCATATAATGTTTTGAAGTCACAACCGAAGTTGGACATTATACTTATAAATTCATTCACCTCTCGATCGGTAAATTTTGTATTTGAAGCCAACTTATCCGACTCATGAGACATTCTATCTATCAGTAGTTTTGCCTCATTAGCAATAATGATTTGTCTCTCCTTTTCACCATTTTTTCGATATTGATAAACAGCAAAGAAAAATGCAAAAGCAGTCGCAATTTGAGCTATTGTATTAAACACTTCGGTTATTTTAATTTTTTCGACTGTTAAACTTTGAATTGCTAATAATCCACAAGTTGTATAAGTAAGTGATAACAGCACTATGCATAAAACTATAACAAACTGTAAAAAGTAAGATATTTTCTTCTTGTACTTTTTTTCATATAGCATTTTTATTACTCTCCATTTTTAAACATAGAAATATCGGGCATAACCAATGCCATTAGAGAAAAATCACTTAGTTTTAATTGGTAATTTAAAACTACTTTCCACGTCCATATTTATCATCAAATCGCTCTATGTCGCTTTCATCTAATACAGCACCTGTTTGCACTTCAATGACTATTAACGACTCTTTTTGATTGTTAGCTAAACTGTGTATTTGCTTGGCGGCAATGTAGCAAGATTGGTCGTGGTTTAGTGTAAGCAACTGCTCATCAATACGAACATCGGCAATACCCGATACCACTACCCAATGCTCTGCACGATGCTGATGGCGCTGCGTCGAAAGTTTAGCACCGCTATTAACGGTTATTTTTTTAACTTTAAAACCACTACCTTCAACCAAAGTGCGGTAGTTACCCCATGGACGATACACAACCTGATGGTGATTAAGTTTATCGCTTTGCCCCATTGCTAATTGTTTAAGTAATAAAGGTAAGCCATCGAGCTTATTTTTATCGGCAACCAGTGTGGCGTCGTGGGTGTGAATAATGGCTAAGTCACTTACCCCAAGCGTTGCGATACTATGGTCGTGTTCGCTAATAACAAAATTATTAGTACTGTTTTGCGCTGTATGGTTATGGTTTTCATTATTACCGTGCGCATCTTGCTTAGTAAGGCTTGCAAGAGCACTAAAGCTACCTACATCACTCCATTTAAGCGCTACAGGTATAACAGCTACATTATTGCTGCGCTCTAAAATAGCGTAATCAATAGAGTCACTTGGGCAGTTTTTAAGTGGCTCTATGTTTGGCCTTGTAAAGCCTAAGTCGTGTGAAAACTGAGATGCCGCTTTTACACTGTGCGCTATTTTTGGCGCAAAACGTTCTAGCTCATTTAAATAAGCACGTGGCGTAAATAAAAACATGCCGCTATTCCAACTATAACCGCCTTCAGCTAAGTATTTTTGCGCCGTAGCTAGATTTGGCTTTTCTTTAAATTCAGCGACTTCAAAGCAGTTTGAGCCTGATATTTTACTGCCTTGTTTTATATAGCCAAACCCGGTGTGCGCCTTGGTAGGTGTGATTGAAAATGTAACTAGCATGCCTTGCTCAGCTAACTTAACAGCATCATTTAACTGAAGTGTTAGCTCAGCAAAATTTTCAATATGATGATCGGCTGGCATCACTAACATTGGCCCTTCAATACCCTGTTGTAGTGCGTAATGCGCAGCTAACGCAATGGCAGGCGCCGTATTTTTACCCTGCGGCTCTAGTAAAAGCCCTTGCGGGTTAGCAGTTGTGCTTTGCTCGGCGGCAATAAAACGGTGTTGTTCGTTACAAACAAGTATTGGCTTTGCAAATTGACTATCTGATACACGCGCTAAAGTGCTTTGTAATAACGAGTGTGTGTTATCAAGCAAGGGTAAAAATTGCTTAGGCATAGCTTGGCGAGAAAGCGGCCATAACCGAGTGCCAATGCCGCCTGCTAAAATTACCGGTGTAATAAGGGTTGTATTCATAAAGCCGCCAATAAAAATATCAGCGGCTATTTTAGCACTTAATATTTTTAGTGCTACGTGAAGATAATTTAAGTTAGCGTAAACGGATCGGCATCTAAATAAGCGGGAAACGCGGTTTTAAAATCTTCCAGCGGTGCTTTTTCAAGCGTTACAGTGAGTAACTCTTGCGTATTATCTTTTGCTTTAGCGAGCGTATCGCCCTTAAAGTCGTATACGGCCGTACCGCCATTGTGCGCTACGCAGTTACCGTCATCGCCAACACGGTTTACAGCCACTACGTAACATAAGTTTTCCATTGCGCGCGCCATTAATAACGTATCCCAAATGTGGCGACGAACTGCAGGCCAATTGGCTACGTTTATCATTACATCGTAGTCGTTGTTATTACGTTGAAAAACCGGAAAGCGAAGGTCGTAACACACCTGTGGAAGTAGCTTAAAGCCATTAATTTCAAATGTTTTACGCGCTTGCCCTGCTACAACATAGTCGCCCTCACTTCCTAAACGAAATAAATGACGTTTATCGTAATAATCCACTTCACCTTTAGGGGTTACCCAATAAAACCTATTGGCTTTTTTATCGCCTTGTGCAACTAATACTGACCCTGCGATAACTGCGTTATGTTTATGTGCTTGCGTTTTTAGCCAACTAAGTACTTTGCCGTTTTCAGGCTCTGCACAATCAAGGTTAATTGCAAAACCAGTGGCAAAGGTTTCGGGTAATAAAATTAAATCGGGGTTAGCGGTTATCTCTGCTAATTTTTTATCGAACATGGCTAAATTGGCGTCTTTATCGAGCCAGTGCAGCTCACTTTGCACTAAGGTAAGCGTTAAAGTTGACATAATATTTGCGCAGCCTTTATTAAGGTTTCATCGTTTTTAGCAAAACATAGCCGAATCACTTTATCATTTGAGGGCTGCTTATAAAACACACTAAGCGGAATTGCCGCAACACCTGCCTGCTCTACAAGCCAGTGACAAAAATCAACATCGTTTAAGTCAGACACATCACTATAATCGAGTAATAAAAAGTAAGTGCCTTGGCTTGGTAAAATGTTAAAGCGGCTATCACTCAAGTGCTTTATTAATAAATCGCGTTTTTGCTGATAAAAATCACTTAACTCATCTACATGCTCACCTTGTTGCTCTAGCATATCGGCGAGTGCATGCTGCGCTGGAGTAAAGCTTGAAAATGTAACGTATTGATGGATTTTTCTAAATTCAGTAGCTAGGTGTGTAGGTGCAATACAGTAACCCATTTTCCAACCTGTACTATGAAATGTTTTACCAAAGCTTGATATAACAAAGCTTTTTTCTCTGAGCTGCTCATCACGCAGCATACTTAAATGTTGCTGGCCGTCAAAAGTGATGTGCTCATAAACCTCATCGCTAATTACAAAGATGTTGTGAGCACTTACCAACTCTTTAAGCTCTTTTATGTCTTGCGGCTGTAGTATTTTACCACTTGGGTTATGTGGCGTATTAACAATAATAGCGCGGGTATTTTTAGTAATTGCTTGGCTCACTATTTGCCAATCAATTGTATAATTTGGCACATTTAACGCAACATGTACTGCCTTACCGCCTGCTAACTCAATAGCGGGTTGGTAAGAGTCATAAGCGGGGTCGAATACGATGACTTCATCATCAGGGCGTACTATAGTTTGAATAGCAACAAATAGCGCCTCAGTAGCACCCGATGTAACCGTAACTTGCTCTGCCGCATTAATTTTTGCAGCGTATTTTCGCTCAACTAAATTGGCTATTTGCTGCTGTAATCGTGGTACACCGCTTGAGGGCGAATACTGATTTACACCTTGCTGAACATAGTAATTTAGCTGTGTTTTTAAAAGCGCGGGAGCGTCGAATTCAGGAAAGCCCTGCGATAAGTTAATTGCTGAAAACTGATTAGCTAAGCCACTCATTTGGCTAAATATACTAACACCTAAATTTGGTAATTTACTTTCAAACACGTGATGCCCTTAATGATGGTTTTGCGCTCAAAGCGATGCTATCATTGCTTAAAACAGAAGTATAGCCGTCTAAAATAACAAGCTTAATGCTCATTAGTGAGGAACGTATGCAAAACAATACCGCTATTTCACAACTTATTGAAGCTGGAAAGTGGGTAAGCCAAAAAGGCTGGGTACCTGCAACTGGTGGCAATTTTTCATCGCGCACTGCATCAGGGTTTGTAGTTACCGCTAGCGGCTTTGATAAAGGCCAACTGGGTACACACACCTTCATTGAGCTTGACCATGAAGGAAACCGCATTAAAGGTGCTGGCAACCCATCGGCCGAAACGCAACTGCATTTAGGTATGTACAAACTTATACCGCACGCTAACGTAGTGCTGCATACGCACTCGGTTGCAGCAACCGTATTATCGCGAGTTATAAAAAGCCATACGTTAAATTTATCAGGTTACGAAATGCAAAAGTCGCTCAGTGGTGTTACCTCACACTTAGATACCCTAAGCATTCCTATTTTTGAAAACGACCAAGATATAGAGCGCTTAGGTTTGCTGTTAAGCGATCATCACCTACATACCCCTATTGAGCATGCTGTATTAATACGTGGGCATGGCGTGTACGTAGTTGGGCGCAATTACAAAGAAGCACTTCGCCACTTAGAAGGCCTAGAGTTTTTATTTAGCTGTGAACTAGAGCGCATAAAAATAGAAGGCATTGAGGCAAACCTATAATGATAAAAGCAATTTTAACCGACATTGAAGGCACCATTACACGCATCTCTTTTGTAAAAGACGTGCTATTTCCGTATGCAGCAAAGCAATTGGCCACCTTTTTACGATTAAACGCTAAAAAAGCCCATGTTGCAGAGCAAATAGCGGCTGTAAAAACGATTATTGATGAGCCCAACGCCGATTTAGAGCGAGTCATTAGCGTTTTACTCACTTGGATTGAAGAAGATAAAAAAATAACGCCTTTAAAGCAATTACAGGGGCTTATTTGGCAAACTGGTTACGAACATGGTGATTTTAAAGGTCACTTATACCCAGATGCATTCGACTTTTTACAAGCTCAACATGCAAAAAATATTGCGCTTTATGTGTACTCGTCAGGATCAGTTAGAGCGCAGCAGTTACTATTTAAATACAGCGACTACGGTGATATTCGCGCTCTTTTTAACGACTTTTTTGATACAAAAGTAGGCGCAAAGCAAGAGCAAGCAGCATATAACACCATTATTGAACAGCTGCCATTTGATGCAAGCGAAGTATTATTTTTAAGTGATGTAGCCGCAGAACTAGATGCCGCAAAAGCTGCAGGCCTTAAAACACTTCATTTAATACGTGATGGACAAGCGCAAAGCGAGCATCCTTATGTGCATGATTTTACTAATGTTAAATTAGAGCAATTTATATGAGCCAATTAACAATTTATGCTGACAACAACCCTAAAAATGTACTTACCAGTACAGAAAATGCAGATGAAATTGCAGCGCAATTAGCTTTAGTAAATGTGCGCTTTGAGCAGTGGCAAGCAAATGCTCAAATTAACGAAAGCACTACAAATGAGCAGATCATTGATGCGTATAAAAATGATATAGCACGCTTAAAAGAACAAAACGGTTACCAAACTGTAGATGTTATTTCGCTTGCTAAAGGGAACTCAGCAGCGCCACAAATGCGTGAAAAGTTTTTATTTGAGCACACTCACAGTGAAGACGAAGTACGCTTTTTTGTAAAAGGCCAAGGATTATTTTGTCTACATATTGGCACTAAAATTTACCACGTGTTATGCCAAAAAGGCGATTTGATCTCAGTACCAACCCTTACCCCGCATTGGTTTGATATGGGTAGCGACCCAGAATTTACCGCTATTAGACTATTTAATAACACCGAGGGCTGGGTTGCAAAAAGCACTGAATCTGAGATTGCGAAGCAATTTCCGTTGCTTCCATAGGTAAGGTAATACGCTCCACAAAGGGGAAAGTGGAGCGGTATTTAAAACTATTTAAGCGCCGCTAATGCCCCACTTTCTACATCACTGTTATCGTAAACACCGGTATCTAATACCCAACCTGTTACCAATTCTGCAGGTGTTACATCAAACGCGGGGTTGTAAACATTGGCATTAGTTGGCGCCCATAACGCTTCACCAAAACTGCCACTTACACCACGTACTTCTGCGCTATTTCGCTGCTCTATTTCTATATCACTTCCGCAAATGGTGTGTGTATCAAGTGTGGTCACGGGGGCTACAACATAAAAAGGAATATTATGAAAATGCGCTAACACAGCTAAATTATACGTTCCCACTTTATTAGCAAAGTCGCCATTAGCGGCAATACGATCAGCCCCAACTACTATTTTATCTACCTTGCCTGCAGCCATTAAACTTGCCGCCATATTATCGCAAATGAGTGTGTAAGGTACTTTCCAGCGCTCAAGCTCAAACGCAGTTAAACGCCCGCCTTGTAATAATGGACGGGTTTCATCAACCCATACATGTACGTTGCCATGTTTTTGCTGCGCTTTATAAATAACACCCAGTGCCGTACCAATACCCGCGGTTGCAAGCGCCCCAGTATTACAATGGGTTAATATGTTGTCGCCGCTATTTATTAGTTCAGCGCCACGGTTTGCCATTCGCTCGCACAGCGCTATATCTTCTAAAAACAACTGCTCAGCAGTGGTAACAATACCGGTAACATAATCGCTTTGTGTTAAAGCTTTACGTAGTGCCGCCATACAATGCATTAAATTAACCGCCGTTGGCCGTGTGGCTTCCAGTTCATTAATTGCATCACCAAGTGCCGCTTTTGTAGTGCCTTGCTCTGCTAAATGAGCAACGAGTAAACTAGCACCTAAACCAATTAAGGGCGCACCACGAATTTTTAGGCTGATAATCAGCTCTTTCATGGCTTCAACACTGTTGCACTCGTACCACACTTGCTGATGCGGGAGTAAATATTGGTTTAGCACACTCAATGTACCGTTTTCATATTTTAAACTGCTTGCTACTAAGTTTTGCATGGTGACTTTGCTTAATTTAAATGCGTAAAGGTATTTTACATCAGTTTGAATAACTCTCAAGTTAGACTTGTAGACATCTAAACATTTAAAGGTATAGAATGCCTGAAAATGTAATGTGAGATTTGACCATGGCTAACTATGTCGCTTTTAATGCGCAGCGCGCAATCGAATACGTAAATTCGTTAATTGATTCTAAGCAATGTGATTTTTTTATCGCAGGGCAAAACTTATCTGCGTATGAGTTTGGTGACGGCAACCTTAATTTAGTTTTTAGAGTTAGTGATGAGCAAAACAACAGCATTATTTTAAAGCAGGCACTACCTTATGCCCGCTGCGTGGGTGAGTCGTGGCCATTAACGCTTGATAGAGCCCGCATTGAAGCGCAAGTATTACTTAATCATGGTGCTATTTGCCCCAAATACACGGCAAAAGTGCTGCATTACAATCATGACTATGCACTCACTATTTTAGAAGATTTAGGCAGCTTACAAATATTGCGCTCTGCACAAAATAACGCGCAGCAATTCCCTAAATTAGCCCAGCATGTGGCTACTTACTTAAGCCACACAGGTTTTTACAACTCAGATTTTTACTTAGCCGCTCAACACAAAAAAGCATTAGTTAAGCAATTCACTAACCCTGAGCTTTGCCAAATAACCGAAGATTTATTTTTTTGCGATCCGTACATAGATCACGAGCGCAATAACTTTCCTGCGCAGCTAGCCCCGCAAGTGAAAGCTCTTCGCGATAACCCAGTACTTAAGTTAGAAATAGCCAAATTAAAAGCTAATTTTTTATCTAACCCACAAACATTACTACACGGCGACATGCACAGCGGCAGTATTTTTGTTGATACAAACACAACTAAGATGATTGACCCTGAGTTTGGCTTTTTTGGCCCTATAGGATTTGATATTGGCTCTTTTATTGGCAACTTACTACTAAACTACTGCGCACAAGCAGGGCATATAGAAGAGTTTGTTACTCGTCGTAACTATCAAACACATTTACTTAGCTGTATTGTCGAAACCTACACTTTGTTTGAACAGCACTGGCTTAATTTAATCAATACCAAAACAGTAGATGAGACACTTAATAGCGACGCTTATGGGCAATACTTTATAAAAAACGCATTGCAAGATGCCATTGGTTACTGTGGCGCTGAGCTTATTAGACGCACCATAGGGTTAGCACATGTAGTTGATATTGATAGCATTAGCGATGAGAACACACGCCTTGACGTACAAAAGCAAACTCTTGCTCTGGGTGAGCAACTTATTATTAACGCCTGCAGTTGCGATACTAAAGATGCTTTTTTTAGCTTGTTAATAAGCCAACTGAATTAAAAGGCACTTTTGCGCCTTTTAATTCAAGCTTTTGTTGATAGTGCTTAATGATGTTTTTTATTGATAGTTCTCATAAATTTTATCTAACGGCTCAGAAAGCCCGCTCTCTTGCACTATTCGCACATGTTTACGCCCTAATTCGCGTGCACTTGTTACACCACATGAGTGAGCAATTAATCCAGCGCCATAATGAATATACCTATTATAGTTAGCAACCCGCTGCGCTTTATCTGCAACATTTAAGCCCTTTTGCAATCGTTCATTATGAGTGGTAATTCCCGTTGGGCAGGTATCTTTATTACATTGCATTGCCTGAATGCACCCTAGTGCAAACATATGTCCGCGAGCAGACACAACAAAATCGGCGCCAAGCGCAAGTGCCCACGCCACTTTTGAAGGAACAATAAGTTTACCCGATGCAATAACTTTAATACGCTCTCTAAGACCATGCTTTTCAAGCATATTAACTACAAGCGGTAAGCTTTCGCGCAGTGGCAAACCAACCGAATCTAATAGCGGCTGTGGCGCAGCGCCCGTGCCACCATCGGCACTATCAATAGTAATAAAATCAGGAGCTGACTCCATACCACGATGATTTATTTCAGCAAAGAGTGTTTCAAGCCAAGTGTAATCACCAATTACGGCTTTAAAGCCAGTCGGCTTACCTGTCACGTTTCGTACCGTGGCAATCATATCTAAAATATCGCTAGGCTTTTTAATTTCAGGGTGACCATTTGGACTAATTGAATCTTGCCCCTCGGGTATTCCTCTAATTTTTGCTATTTCAGCATTTACTTTGCGCCCAGGTAGCATGCCCCCTTTACCTGGCTTTGCACCTTGGCTCATTTTAAGCTCAAACATTTTAACTTGATCATGAGCTGCAATTTCTTTTAGCTTATCGGTACTTAAGTTTCCATGCTCATCACGCACGCCATATTTTGCTGTCCCAATTTGAAATACCAAATCGGCCCCACCTTCTAAATGGTAAGGGCTCAAGCCCCCTTCACCCGTGTTCATCCAACATCCAGCAAGCTTTGCCCCTTTTGATAAAGCACGTACCGCCGGTTTTGAAAGTGCACCAAAGCTCATACCTGACACATTAAATAATGAATTTGTGGTGTAAGGTGTTTTGCAATGCGGCCCAAGGGTAACATTACTTGGGTCGAGTGCTTCTTCATCTAAAGTAGGAAAAGCACAGTTCATAAACATGACCGTACCAGTTACTTCCAGACTTTGCGTTGAACCAAATGCCGCTGTGCGATCTACATCTTTTGCCGCACGATAAACCCAACTTCGCTCTGCGCGGTTAAATGGCATTTCTTCTCTGTCTTGGGCAAAAAAGTATTGCCTAAAAAATTCACCTTGGCGTTCAAAAAAATACCTAAAGCGGCCAATAACCGGGTAGTTACGCCTAATTGCATGTTTTGTTTGTGTAATATCACGAAAATAAAAAATAATAACAGTAAGAACAATTAACCCAAGTGCGACAATAAAAATACTCGCAAATACATCAATGCTAAAAATTATAAAATTGCTCATCCAAGGCCCCTTGATGGCTGTTTTAAAAAATAAAAAAGGTGTTGCGCCAAAATGACACAACACCTTTATTTGTTCAAGGTTTATACGCCTTGAGCGTTAATTTTGCGATTTTTCTAGCTCATTTTTAATGTATAAACGAACCTGTGTTTCTAGCACCGATAATGGCACAGAGCCATGTCGCAATACTTGATGATGGAACTCACGTATATCAAAGTTTTGCCCTAGTGCTTGCTCGGCTTCAGTGCGTAAACGTTTAATTGTTAGCTCACCAATTTTGTATGAAAGTGCCTGCGCAGGCCACGATATATAACGGTCGGTTTCGGTTTTTACATTATGAAGTGAAAGCGCCGTGTTCTCGCTCATAAAGTTCATAGCACGCTCACGAGTCCAGCCATACATATGCATGCCAGTATCAACCACTAAGCGAGCAGCTCGCCACATTTCATACGTTAAACGTCCAAAGCGGCTATATGGGTCTTGATAAAAGCCAGCTTCTATTCCTAAGTATTCAGAATAAAGCCCCCACCCTTCACCAAAGGCAGAAAGGTACGCATTTCGACGATAGCTCGGTAAATCTTCAAGCTCAGCATTTAGTGATATTTGTAAATGATGCCCAGGTACAGCCTCATGTAACGTAAGCGCTTCTAAAACATAAAGCGGCCTTTTATCAAGCGCGTACGTGTTTACCCAATAAAAGCCAGCCTGATCGTCACGGCTTGAGCCTGAATAGCGCCCCGTTGTGTATTTTGGCGCTATAGCTGCAGGCACCGGCGCTACACCATAAGGCATACGCGGTAATGTATGAAATAACTTAGGTAGCTGCGCATCCATTTTTTTTGCTATATAAGCCGCTTCCTTTAAAAGCTGCTCTGGTGTTGTTGCATAAAATTGTGGATCGGTTCGTAAAAAATGAACAAATTCAGCAAACGTGCCCTCAAACCCCACCTCTGCTATGACCGTTTCCATTTCACTACGAATACGAGCCACCTCCTTTAAGCCTAACTCGTGGATCTCTTTAGGTGTCATATCCGTGGTGGTGTAGTATTTAGCTCTATTTTTATAAAATGCCTCGCCATTAGGCGTATCTGAAATACCAATACTTGTACGAGCCCCAGGTTGGTATTGCTGGGTGAAGAACGTTAAATAATCTTTATAAGCAGGGATAACTTTATTTTTTAAAACTGCCTTAGCTTGTTGCTGAACAGCATAAAAGTCGCTATCACTCAAACCTGCAGTATTAGTTAAAAATGGTTTATAGAATTCTGACTTAGTTACATCGTCAACAATATAAGTTGTTATAGAATCTTCGTAACCTTTAAGTACCGCCTTTGGCTGAGTGAGCCCTGTTTCAAGGCCTTTTTTCATCCAATAAATATTTTGCTCAAAAAATCGTGGAACTTGTGACAAACGTGCTAGATATACCTCTAAATCTTGCTCTTTTTTATATTGAGAGCTATTTACCATGTAAGATAATCCAGAATGAAAGCCATATTCAGAAGTAAGCGGCATGTAGTGCGCATGAAATACATATTCATCAACACTGTTTTGTACCTGTGCACGAATAATACTAAAGTTAATCTGATTTTCATCACTCAATTTAGCGATATCAACTGCATCTAAATCAGCTAAGAGTTGTATTTTATTTTTATATTCTTGCTCTAAATATTCAGGCGACAAGTTAGCTAACAAATAACCATCAACACCTTGAGGGCTACCATAAGGGCTTGTACTTTCTCTATATTGAACAATAGATTGTGCAACTTTAGAAAATTGCTCATTTGCATTTGGCGTTGTTATTTGACATGCACTTAATGAACATAAAACAGCCATACTAAAAAGAGACTGACGAAATGTTTTGGGGAATAAATAATTCATTATAATTTAGCTTCGTAATACAACAGATTGCTTTAAGCTATCGTAGGGTAAATAAATAGCAAGTAAATGAGATAAGCTTAGGGCGTGTTGATCTTTGATGGTTGAATTTACAGCAGTATGTTTGGTTTTTAGGCAAGGCAGAGCCTATGAAGTGTGGTTATTCCACATAAATAGGCGATAACGCAGCATAAATGCTAAACATGCGCTGCCCTTCGGGTTCTTCCTAGGGGCGATCAACACGCCCTAATCGCATTAACCTTACTAATAACAAGGTTTAATACGTTAAAATATGTAAAAACAAGCTTAATTGATGAGAAAAACAGCTATTGAGCCGTTAAAGTTAAATTTATGTTCCCTAACCCTCATTTTTGCTTTTAAATAGCCGATATAACGATTACTGTAGTAAAAAACAATAAAAAGCTGGGACGCATAACCGCCTCATGGAATGAGATATTTCAAATTTGCACTTATGCGTACTTAGTTGGTATTAAATAATGATGTTCCATGATTCCATGGCTATTGCTCAAGAAAAAATGACTAAAGTGTGTATTTTTTTAGAGCGCTTTTCGCTTCCTCCTACACCGCTGAACTATCAAGTTATTTACACTTATACTAGCCAAGTAAATAACAAGCTTAATACCGCTTTAGACCGTGCAATTTCTGCAAATGATAATATTGATAGTGTTTTAATAGAACAGCTCTATAGCGAGTTTTTAAATACAGGCCATACAACGCAAGTGAGCATGATTCAAAATGTGGATGGTGTTATAAACTCGCTTTCAAATAATGCGCAAAATACAGAAAAACAAATAATCCGTTTTGCGGGTCAAGTAAGTGAATGCGTGCATACACTTGACGAAAAGAATATAGAGCAAAGCCGCCAAGCGCTTAAAGTGCTCAACAACCAAACAGCAGAACTGTTAAATCAGCATAAGCTATTTAAACAAGAATTAAGTAAAGCTAAACAGCTGCATCAAAGAACACAAAAACAACTAACCCAACTTAGAAAGCAACATATAGTCGATACCCAAACAGGGCTCTATAAGCGCCATTATTTAACGCAGCAAGCCCAAATTTGGAGCAATCAACAAAAGTCTATTTGTGCCATAGCAATTCAAATAGATAACCTTGATCACTTTACACATAATTATGGAGACATTATTGGTGAGGTAATATTGAACAAGGTCGCAAAGCAAGTGCAAAAATATGTTTTTCAAAGTGGATTACCTGGGCGCACAGCTAAAGATCAATTTACTGTTTTACTTGCTAATATTGACCCTGAAACAGCGAATGTCATTGCTGAAAAGGTACGTAATGGTGTGGAAAAACTTCGCTTTGTCAGCTCAAAAACTGGAGTTAAATTGCCTAGTATTGACCTATCATTAGGAATTGCTCAGCATCAACACGAAGATGATTTTAATAAGTTAGCAAAAAAAGCCTCTCATGCGGCATTTAAAGCTCGCTCTTTAGGGTTAAGCAGCTACACCGCTGGACAATAAATTACCTGATAAATCATATTCAAATTGCACCTACCGCGTACAATCAAGTACACTAACCTCTATTGTCACGATAGAGATTAATCATGAACGAAACCGAACAAAAGACCACGCATTTTGGATATAAAACCGTAGCCGAGAACGACAAAGCTTCGATGGTTGCTGATGTATTTCACTCAGTTGCTGCAAAATACGATGTAATGAATGATTTAATGTCTTTTGGTGTGCATCGTTTATGGAAGCGTCAAACCATTGCAAGTTCAGGTGTTCGAAAAGGTCACCACGTTCTTGATTTAGCCGGTGGTACTGGCGATTTAACGGCAAAATTTAGTCAATTGGTTGGCGAAACTGGTCAAGTGGTATTGGGCGACATTAACTCATCTATGCTTAAAGTTGGCCGCGAAAAACTGCATAACCTTGGCTTAGTAGGCAATATTGATTACGTTCAAATGAACGCCGAGATGCTACCATTCCCAGATAATAGCTTTGATGTGATCACCATTGCCTTTGGGTTACGTAATGTAACCGATAAAGACAAAGCACTACGCTCTATGTACCGTATTTTAAAGCCAGGTGGTCGCTTACTTGTTTTAGAGTTTTCAAAACCTGAGCATGAGCTACTTAGCAAAGCTTACGACTTTTACTCGTTTAATTTATTACCAACCATGGGCAAAGTAGTTGCTAACGATAGCGAATCGTACAAATACTTAGCAGAATCCATTCGTATGCATCCAGATCAAGATACTTTAAAAGCGATGATGGAAGATGCCGGCTTTGAGCAAACAACATATCAAAATCTTACTGGCGGAATTGTTGCTCTACACCGTGGTTTTAAATATTAAGGCAGGCATTTATGGCGCTTGATAATACAGCTAACAATAATAGTGGCGTAACACCCGCTGAATTTTTTATGTTACCTAATTTTGTATTATCGCTTATTGAGCGAGTACTAAATCAAGCACTTGAACTTGATCCGCAATTGTCACAAAAGCTAAGCGCAGTTAAGCATCAGCGCTTAGTAGTTGAAGTAAGAGACTGGCAGCAAAGTATTCAGCTAATTTACAGTGATGAGCAATTGCATTTATACAGCGCACTAAATAACGAAAATGCAGATTGCATGATAAGCGCCGATATAAATACACTGCTAGCACTTAAAAACCCGGCAATGCTAACCCAATTAATTCGTCAAGATAAGCTCGACTTACAAGGCGACTTAAACATTGCACAGACATATAGTAATGCATTTTCAAGCCTAGATATTGATTGGCCTGAGCAACTCTCAGGCTATATTGGTGATGCTCCTGCTCAACTGTTATTTCAAAATCTAACGATGCTAAAACATCAAGGCGCTAAAGCTCACTTAAAAATAAGTAGTATGTTTAGCAGCTTGTTCCAAGATGAGCTCGCGATAACCATTCATCCGTTAGAGCTTGAGCAATTTAAACAAAAAAATAGAGAACTTAAAGGTCAAGTTGCTGCTGTTGAGCAACGTATAAATGCTTTATTAAACTCTTTTTCATCTTCGAAACCTCGCTAAGGATTTTTTGTGTCGACTGCACGTTTGTATAACATCACCAAAACATTACTTAGCTATGGGCTAGACGAACTAATTCCAAAACATAAGATACCTTGGTTTGGTAAAGTAGCGCGTGGTAGTTTGTTTTGGCTGCGTAATCAGCACAAAGAAAAACCTACAGGACTGCGGTTACGTTTAGCATTGCAAGAGCTCGGCCCTGTGTGGATCAAGTTTGGCCAAATGCTCTCAACCCGCCGAGATTTACTCCCACACGACATCGCATTAGAGCTTGCCTTTTTACAAGACCAAGTTGAGCCATTTGAAGGTGAACTTGCACAACAAATAATAGAAAAATCACTCGAAATTAACGATATAAACGAGCTATTTAGTGAGTTTTCGCAAACGCCATTGGCATCAGCTTCTATTGCGCAAGTGCATACAGCAAAATTGATTGATGCTCAAAACATTGAGCAAGACGTAGTAATAAAAGTAATTAGGCCAAACATTCACGAACAAATTAATGCTGATTTAGCGCTAATGGAAAAGCTCGCTAAAGTGCTGGCCAAGGTGCTTAACGAAGCTAAGCGTCTTCGCCCCGTAGAAGTAGTAAAAGAATACAAAAAAACACTACTAGATGAACTCGATTTAATGCGTGAAGGGGCCAATGGTATTCAATTAAAGCGAAACTTTGAAGGCTCAGAATCATTATATATTCCCGCTGTTTACAGTGACTATAGCCGTAGTAATGTGCTTGTAATGGAACGTATTTACGGTATTCCAGTATCAGATACCGGCTCACTCATGGCGCAGAATACCAACATGAAATTATTGGCGGAGCGTGGTGTTGAAGTGTTTTTTACACAAGTATTCAGAGACAGCTTTTTTCATGCCGATATGCACCCGGGCAATATTTTTGTCTCCCGCGAGCATCCAGAAAACCCGATGTATATTGGCATAGATTGCGGTATTGTTGGCACACTTAATAAAGAAGATAAACGCTACTTAGCAGAAAACTTTATTGCCTTTTTTAATCGCGATTACCGTCAAGTTGCACAGCTTCATGTTGACTCTGGCTGGGTACCACCCGATACCAGCATCGAAGAGTTTGAATTTGCAATACGTACCGTATGCGAACCTATATTTAATAAGCCACTGGCTGAAATTTCATTTGGCCATGTACTGGTTAATTTATTCAATACAGCAAGACGTTTTAATATGCAGGTACAGCCGCAACTGGTATTACTGCAAAAAACATTACTTTATGTTGAAGGACTAGGCCGTCAGTTATATCCACAGCTCGACTTATGGAAAACAGCTAAACCATTTTTAGAAGAATGGGTAAAACAGCAAGTTGGCCCGTTATCAGTAATGAAACAAATGTATGCTAACCTGCCATTTTGGGCTGAAAAAATGCCAGAACTACCTGATTTAATTTATCAAAATTTAAAGCGTAGTCCGCAAGCACAGTATTCACAGCCTAATAAAGTGTCACATAAAGCATTAGTGCTTAGCCTTTTTGGTAGCGCTACACTTATTGTTTCAGCGCTATGTTATCTGCAGCACGACTACATCGCGTCGGGTGTGGTAATAGCAGCTTCGGCAATTAGTTTTATAGCGGCGTGGCGCAACACATAAACTAAGTGCTATTTATGCCACAGGGCGTATAATTAGTACTTAAAATAAACATTTAAGCATTTATAAGTTGGAGATAACCATGGGTCTTGGTGGCATTAGCATTTGGCAATTATTAATTGTTTTAGCAATTATCGTACTTCTTTTTGGCACTAAAAAACTACGCGGTATGGGCGGAGACTTAGGCGGCGCAGTAAAAGGCTTTAAAAAAGCAATGTCTGATGATCAAAATAAAGATTCGGACAGCGAAAAAACAGAGCAGATCCAAGAATCTCAAAAAGCCACCCCAACAGATACGCAAAGTACTGAAAAAACCAAAGACGATACTAAGGTTTAACGAGTATGGGAATGTGGGAGCTTGTTATAGTTTTTATCGTAGGCTTAGTTGTTCTTGGCCCTGAGCGTTTACCGGTAGCTATTCGTACGGTAATGCGCTGGGTAAAAACGGTAAAGTCGATGGCTAATTCGGTCAAGGCAGAAGTAAGTGAAGAGCTACGTATTCATGAGCTGCACGAAAACCTTAAAAAAGCAGAGCAACAAGAACTCAAAGATTTAAGCCCAGAGCTACAGCAGTCGGTTGACGAGCTGCAAAAGGCAGCTCAGTCGGTTACCCATAGCTATAAAACCCCCTCAAGCACACCAGCTAACGAACAACCTGATGAAAAAAAGTGAAATTAATTCCTCTATTTGTGGTCAACTTATTACATGGTATAAAAAATAATGACTGAGCAAGCTAAATCAGGGTTTGTGGCTCACTTAATTGAGCTTCGCGATCGGCTTATTAAAGCGCTTTTAAGCATTTTCGTAATATTTATTGGCTTAGTGTATTTTGCTAATGATATATATGAGTTTGTAGCAGCACCTTTAGTGGCACACTTACCAAGTACAGCGACTATGATTGCCACAGATGTCACAGCCCCCTTTTTTGCACCCTTTAAATTAACGCTGTTTATTGCTTTATTTGGCGCTATTCCGTGGATATTGCACCAAATTTGGGGGTTTATAGCGCCTGGTTTATACCAACATGAAAAACGCATGCTAATGCCAATTTTGGCTTCAAGCATTTTATTGTTTTATGGTGGGATTGCCTTTTGTTACTTTGTAGTGCTGCCTATTATATTGGGTTTTTTTACCAGTGTAGGGCCACAAATGATGACCCTAGCGCCGGATATTAGTAGCTACTTAGGGTTTGTACTTAAGCTGTTTTTTGCTTTTGGTGTGGCGTTTGAAATTCCCGTAGCCATAATGCTGCTATGTTGGAGTGGTGCAACAACTACACAAAGTTTAAAAGAAAAGCGCCCATATATTGTGGTTGGCGTATTTGTAGTGGCTATGTTTTTAACGCCACCGGATGTGCTATCACAAACATTATTAGCATTTCCTATGCTGCTTTTATTTGAGCTAGGTTTAATTTTAGCGAGATTTTATAGCGCTAAAGAACAACAGGAATCTGAGGAATAAAATGAAAAAACAACTACTCTCACTACTGGTTTTACTAAGCGCTCCTACCGTTACAGCGCAAGAAATTAACGTTCAAGCATTACAAGCATGCAGCTTTATTGAAAATGATTTTAATCGCTTACTTTGCTACGACAACACAGTTGCAGGCAAACCGCTAACAAAACCAAGCGAGAAAAAAACACTGACGCCGCCAAAGCCAGTCGCTAATATAACGCCTAACGTAAGCGCTCCCGTTGCTGCGGTAACAGCCTCTGCTCCAGCAGCTAAAGGCGATGACTTTGGATTAGAGCATAAAGAAATTACCAAAGATAAAGATGAAAATATTACAGCTCTCGTATCATCAGTAAAAAAAGCACCATATGGCGAACTTATTATTAGCCTTGATAATAGCCAAGAGTGGCGTCAAATTGGTTCAGATAGCCTTAAACTAAAAAAGTCTGACACTGTTGTTATTAGTCGTGGAGTATTTAATTCATTCCTATTGCGCAAAGATGGGCAAAACCGCTCTATTCGTGTGAAGCGCACTCAGTAATGATCGATAATTTAATTGATGCAGGCGTTAATTTAACTAATCATCAATTTGCTCAAGTTCATGATGACGTAATTGCCCGCGCTAATGCTGCGGGCGTTAAAAAAATGCTTGTTATAGGTTGTGATCTAGTAAGCAGTAAGCAATCACTTGAGCTTGCTATAAAGCACCATCAATACGCAACGGCAGGCATTCATCCACACGACGCTAAATTAGCTACAAATGAATTAGAAGAGCAATTAACTATGCTTGCAAACAACAAGCAAGTTATAGCGATTGGTGAATGTGGCCTAGATTATAATCGTGATTTTTCACCTCGAGATGTACAGCGTAATGTTTTTAAGCGCCAACTCGCCTTGGCTGAAAAGCTAGATTTACCAGTATATTTGCATGAACGCGATGCAAGTGATGATATGCTGAGTATTCTGCGAGAATATAACGTGCGGGGTGTACTTCATTGCTTTACGGGTAATGCGCAAGCACTAAAAAGCTATTTAGAGTTAGGTTTGTATATTGGCATAACTGGCTGGGTATGTGATGAAAGACGTGGTCAAGAGTTGCAACAGCTAGTACCAAGTATCCCTTTGGAACGATTACTAATAGAAACAGATTCACCTTTTTTGATTCCACGAACCGTCAAACCAAAACCGAAATCACGCAAAAATGAACCTGCGTTACTGCCTTATATTTGCCAAACAATTGCTCAGCTTTATCAAATTGATGAAAGCATAGTTGCAAATCAAACGACAAAAAACTTTTACCGCATTTTTGGTTTAGAGAATCGTTAATGACGTGCGCAAAGGCATTTTTAAGCCTATTAATGCTCCTTTGTGCCTTTTGCTCTTTCGCCAACCCCGTCATAACAAAAAACTTTAAATCAATAAAAGTGGATACATTAAGTTATTCGTTTTCACCTACCTCACCACAAAATGCCTATAAAAAGAATAGTGGTGATTGGCAGAAAATAGCTCATAAGCCTTTAAACTTAGGTTTTGAGCAGCGCCCTGTATGGCTATCCTTTACGGTTAAAAATACTTTGTCAGTAAAGACCAGCCCTTTGTTATCTCTTGATAACCCACTTTTAAACGAAGTTCAGGTTTATCATTTTTATGACTCAAAATTGCTATCCCATACCCAACTTGGCGATTCGTTTGCGTTTGCTAAGCGAACATTAAAAAGTGAATCTCTGCTGGCAAAGCTAACGTTACCTGCAAATAGTGTGAGTACTGTAGTTATTAAAGTAAATAATGCTGCGGGGCTACGCGTGCCTATTACGCTTTGGCAGCAAGACGCATATCTAATCCATAAAACAAAACTTAATTTAGTTTTTGGGTTACTTATTGGCTTTTTATTTTCGCTTGCTATGAGCTGCTTAGTTTTATACGGCTTTTCACGCAAATTATACTTTGCTTACGCTGGTGTAATAACCCTCACTCTAGGCGTACTACTTGCGTATTTATGTGGCTTTGGGGTTCGCTACTTTCATCCTAATTTACCTGCTGCACAGCAGTTTATGATCCCAGTATTATTAATGCTCACAACGCTAATTTTTTTACCACTACAAAAACAATTATGCCAAACAAAAACATCTAAATTAATTACAGGGCAAAGCATAGTAACCAGCATATTTGCTGTTACTTTACTCTTTATTTGGGCTTTGCCTAACGCTTTACTAACTATTTATTGCTTAATCGCCACACCTATTGTTGTTTGCTATTACCTAATTACAACAATAATATGCATGCGCAATACACCATCAAAACCTATACAAGCGCTGATAGTTGCACTGGCACTCTTTTTACTTGTTCTGATTTATCTCATTATTGCTGTTTTTGGATTGTACCCGCTTAGTAGAAGTAGCTTAGGATTTGTATTTGTTTGCTTTTTTAGTAGTACTTTTTGTTTGTGTTACTCAGTAATGAAGTTATTTATTTTAGAGCGAGATGAGCAAGTAATTACACAACAAACCTTGATTGCTGAAAATGCAGCCCAAGATACACTTTTAAAAGAGCGTTTAATGTTGCAAGAACAAACTCAAAAGGAACTAGAGTCACAAGTTGATGAGCGTACTTTTGAGCTGCAAGTAACACTTCGTGAACTCGAAGATAAAAACCACGAGCTTGAGCAGCTTAATATGGAAGATGCACTTACGTCGGTTAAAAACCGACGCTTTTTTGATAAAAAACTCATTATGGAACTTCGTCGCTCTCGACGTGAGCAGACACCATTGAGTATTATTATGCTCGACATAGACCGATTTAAAAGTGTAAACGATAACTACGGGCACTTAACCGGCGATCAAGTTATTCGTGCAGTTGCTGATACCATTAAGCAACATTTAAAGCGTCCACTTGATGAAGTTGCACGCTATGGTGGGGAAGAGTTTGTAATTTTATTACCAAATACGCCTCACGATGGCACACTAGAAATTGCAGATAGGATCCGTAAAGCAATTGAAACTAATCAAATAAATGTAGCAGGCACATTTATTAATGTCACCGTGAGCGCGGGAACATACACCGCCGTTACAGATGATATAAACAACCCTGAGCTTTTTACTCATAATGCCGATAAAGCACTTTATTACGCCAAGCAAAACGGTCGTAACCAAGTAATTAGTTTTCCAATACCACAGTAGGAGCATAGATTATGGCCCAATCAGGACTCGACCTTTTTCCATATACCCGCATGCGCAGAATGCGCCGTAGTGATTTCTCTCGCCGCTTAATGGCTGAAAACCAATTAACAGTTAACGATTTAATATTTCCGGTGTTTGTACTTGAAGGTAAAAACCGACGCGAAACGATTGAGTCTATGCCTGGTATTGAGCGCTTATCAATTGATTTGCTTTTAGATGAAGCAAAAGAACTTGTTAAATTAGGTGTACCGGCAATAGCTATTTTTCCGGTTACACCTTCTGATAAAAAATCTCTTTTTGCTGAAGAGGCATATAACGATGATGGGCTTGCACAGCGTACCGTGCGTGCACTAAAAGAAGCTTTCCCTGAGCTAGGTGTAATAACTGATGTAGCACTTGACCCATTTACCACTCACGGGCAAGACGGCATTATTGATGACGAAGGTTATGTAATTAACGATGTAACAACCGAAATTTTGGTTAAGCAGGCGCTTTCACATGCGCAAGCTGGCGCAGATGTAGTTGCTCCTTCGGATATGATGGATGGTCGTATTGGCGCTATTCGTGAGGCTCTTGAAGCGGATGGTCACATTCATACTCGCATAATGGCTTACTCAGCTAAGTATGCATCTAGCTATTACGGACCATTTAGAGATGCTGTAGGTTCAGCCGGTAATTTAAAAGGTGCCGATAAAAAAACCTATCAAATGGATCCTGCTAACTCAGACGAAGCTATACGTGAAGTGGCTCTTGACTTACAAGAAGGCGCAGACATGGTGATGGTGAAGCCAGGAATGCCATACCTTGATGTAGTACGCCGTGTAAAAGATGAGTTTGGTGTACCTACTTTCGCATATCAGGTAAGCGGTGAATATGCAATGCATAAAGCTGCAATCGATAACGGTTGGTTAGCAGAAGAGGCCACCATAATGGAATCTTTACTCGCATTTAAACGTGCTGGTGCTGACGGTATTTTAACCTATTTTGCAAAGCAAGCCGCACTGTACCTATATAATAAGTAAATCATTTTTCGAGAAGGCACTTTCGCCTTCTCATTTACATTCGTTAACATTTCTGTATTATTTTTGTCATTTATATTCTCTACACTGGTTGTCCCATTTTGGGATTAATACACGGGAATAATAAAAAATGTTTAAAACAAAAATAACACCACTAGCACTTGTTATAGCAAGTCTCAGTGCACCAGCCTCCGCCGATCTAATCATTTCTGAATACATTGAAGGAAGCAGCAACAATAAAGCAATTGAGCTTTATAATAATGCAGACACTGAACTTTCTCTTGAAGGTTATACTTTAGGGCTCTATTCAAATGGTAGCAGCTCAGTTGGCAACTCAATTGACTTAACAGGTACATTGGCTGCCAATACAACCTATATCATTTCAAATCCTAGTGCCGCCACTGCCATTCTTAACATTGCAGATACAACCAGCACAGTAACTTATTATAACGGTGACGATGCCCTTGTTTTAACTAAAGACGGTGTGGTAGTTGATAGCTTTGGCCAAGTGGGTGTTGATCCAGGCTCAGAGTGGTCTGAAGGCGGTGTGGCTACAGCCAACAAAACGCTGCGCAGAAGAAATAGCATCACAACGGGACGAACTAATTCAACTGCAACTTTTAATCCTAGTGATGAATGGGAACAGTTTGATATTGACACCTTTGACGGCTTAGGCTCGCATGCTGGCGATGGTGGTACGGCTCCTGCGCCAGACCCTGAGCCAGAGCCACTAGAACCGCTTGTATGTGACGCAGATAAAACGCTTATTAGCGCTGTACAAGGCGCAGGCGATGCAAGCCCATTAGTGGATACTGTTGTTGAAATTGAAGGCATTGTAACCGCTGATTTTCAAGGTGAAGATGGCTTAGATGGCTTCTTTGTTACCTCATTAGCAGCAGATGTAGATAGCGACCCAATGACCTCAGAAGGTCTATTTGTATACTTTACCGATACCGATGTAAATGTAGGTGACCACGTACGCGTACAAGGTACAGTTGATGAATACTACGACTCAACACAACTAGCAGATGTAACACAAATTGCAGTATGTGGTACTGGCGAAGTCGCCTCTGCAACTACAATAAGCCTACCATTAGACAGCCAAGCTGATCTAGAAGCCTACGAAGGTATGCTCGTAAGCCTAGATCAAACATTGGTTGTTACTAATAATTACGGCTTAGGTCGTTATGGTGAAGTAGAACTTGCCACTGAGCGTTTGTACCAAGGTACTCAAATTGCATTGCCAGGTGATGCAGCAAATGCTGTTGAAGCGGCTAACCTAACTAAAAAAATCTTATTAGACGATGGCTCTACAGCGCAAAACTCAGATCCAACGGCTTACCCAGCTGCAGGTTTATCTGCAGAAAACACACTACGTACTGGCGATACTGTAAATGCAGTAACAGGGGTAGTTACATACAGCTTTAGCACGTACCGTATTCATCCAACGGTTACACCGCAGTTTATAGCAACCAATGCGCGTGAAGATGCGCCGGAGCAAAGTGAAGAGGCCGATTTACGAATCGCTAGCTTTAACGTGCTTAACTACTTTAATGGTGATGGCCAAGGCGGTGGTTTCCCAACTAGCCGCGGTGCTGATTCAGAAGAAGAGCTTGTTCGCCAAGAAGCTAAGCTTGTTAGCGCTATTAGCGCCATGCAGGCAGATGTTGTTGGCCTAATGGAAATTGAAAACGATGGCTTTGGTGAATTTAGCGCTATTGCAAGTTTAGTAAATGCACTAAACGATGCTGATACAGCTAACAATTACGCTTATGTTGACTTTAATGTAAGCCAAATTGGTACCGATGCAATTACTACTGCCCTTATTTACCGCGCAGATAAAGTAGAAGAGGTAGGCACTGCGGCAATCACTACTGATTACCCATTTGATTACAGCAACCGCGCCCCTATTGCGCAAAGCTTTAAATCACTTTCAACAGATGAAGTATTTACTGTGTCTGTGGCGCACCTTAAATCTAAAGGTAGCTGTGGCGATGACAATAACGACGACCTAGGTGATGGCCAAGGCTGTTGGAATGAAATTCGTACCGAAGCTGCGACCGCATTTAGCAACTGGCTTGATGGAAAACCAACCGGTGTAGAAGACGAAGATATCATTCTTGTTGGTGATATGAACGCTTACGCAATGGAAGATCCAATCCGTAAGTTTGACGAAAAAGGTTATAAAAACGTAGTGGCTGAGTTGGATGGCGATACACTTAGCTACTCTTACAGCTTCTCTGGCCGTGCAGGTAGCCTTGACCACGCTTTAGCAACCGAGTCGTTACTTAGTAAAGTTGTTGCAGCAAATGATTGGCATATTAACGCTGATGAGCCAATTGTGCTTGATTACAACCTTGAATATAAAAGTGAAGGTCACCAATCAACGCTTTACTCAGAAAGTGCATACCGCGCGTCAGATCACGATCCTGTAATCATCGATATTAAGTCTGAAGTTGTACTAACTCCAGAAGAACAAACTCCTGTAATAGCGCCTGATCAGGTTTTTGCAATTGATGAAAATAGCCCTATAGGTACAGTTATTGGCACGCTAGATTTTAGCGACCCAAATGCAGACGAGTCTCCTGTAGTTAAGTTTATTGTTTCAGGTAACGATAGCGTTTCAATTAATAATCAAGGCCAGCTAATCGTTGCCAAAGATATTGATTATGAATTTGAAAACCGCATTACTTTAACAGTCCAAGCGCAAGACAGTGCTGGCAATGTATCAAGTGCTGAAACAGTTGCTGTAAAAGTAAATAACCTACGCTCAGATGATGACAATGATGCCGGTTCACTACTTTGGTTAACGCTTCTTTTAGCACCACTTTCTGTACTTCGCAGATTTAAAAAGAAATAACTTAAAATAGTTAGCTAAAAAGCCGCTTTGTTTAGCGGCTTTTTTATTTTTATACAAATGTAATTCAGACAAGCTTCATTAAAGCCCCCGTAATATGGTCATACTATCTGTAAATACTCTAGTAATTAATCAGTAACAACTACACAACCTTGAGTGATTTTTACACAACTTAACTAATTTTTATTTTTTAGGTTTAATTACTCATTGAAAAAGCTGAACTTTTTAAACGGGCTCAGATTTTGCTGTAAGTGGTAAGCCGATATTTACAAACTAAAACAAAAATCAATATTTACCCTAATACGTAAAAATAAGTGTGTTTTTATTAAGGAATGAGAATGAAACAATTAACCCAAAAACTGCCACAGTGGCCAAAGAAGTCAGCGCCATTACTGGGTCTACTTATTATTTTTTCAACTTGGGGCAATAGCAACCAAGCAATAGCCGCAACAGGTGACGTAGCAATCCCGCAAAGTAGCTTATTTGATGTAATTAGCGCTCGCGCTAAAAAGCTCGCAAGCGAAGAATATGTACCACCTAAAAATATTGAACTTGAAGCGCTAAATAATATTGATTACCAAGACTACCGTTCAATTCGATTTAAAAAAGATAAGTCAGTTTGGAAAGACGAAGGCCTTTACGAATTGCAACTCTTCCATCCAGGATTTTTATATAAAACACCAGTTACAATAAATACTGTTGATGGCGACTCTAACCGTAGCCGCTTACCTTTTAGCACTGACTTTTACCAATACGATGGAACAGCAGCCCCTCTACAAGAAGAAATAGCAAAGAGTGTTGCCGGCACTCAGTTAGGCCATGCGGGCTTTCGTGTGCATTACCCATTAAATACCAACGAGTATAAAGACGAAGTGATGGTATTTCAGGGAGCATCGTATTTTAGAGTTGTTGGACCAAACCAAGTGTATGGTTTATCTGCTCGCGGCTTAGCAATAGATACCGCTGAAAACTCAGGTGAAGAGTTTCCGATGTTTAAAGAGTTTTGGTTGGCTAAACCAAAACCAGATCAAACTAATATTACTATTTTTGCTCTACTAGATAGCCCTTCAGTGTCTGGCGCATATAAGTTTAATGTAGACCCTACAACAAACATGCTTGTTGATGTTGATATGCAAATTTTTGCGCGTAAAGATATTCAAAAGCTGGGTGTAGCACCGCTAACAAGTATGTTTTATCACGGCGAAAACAGCACTAAGTTTTTTGATGATTACCGCCCTGAGGTTCATGACTCAGACGGCTTACTAACTCAATCAGCCGATGATAAATGGGTATGGCGCCCACTTAACAATCCTTCTCAGTTAAGTGTTACATCGTTCTCATACAATAATCCAAAAGGTTTTGGTTTAGCGCAGCGTGACCGTGAGTTTAATAATTACCTTGATACAGAAGCGCATTATCATAACCGCCCTAGCCTATGGATTGAACCGAAAGGCGAATGGGGAAATGGCCGTGTAGAGCTAGTAGAAATACCAACTGATACAGAAACTAACGACAATATTGTAAGTTACTGGGTACCTGAAAAGCCAATGAAAGCTGGGGATTCATTAAAACTAAGCTACAAAATGACTACCTTTAATGCCTTTTTAACTCAGCACAAAAAAGCACGCGTGCTAAGAACCAGAATTGGCAGTGCAGCATTGCCAGGTGAAGATAATCCGCCGCCACCAAGTCATCGTCAGTTTACCGTGGACTTTACAGGTTCAGATATAAATCACCTTTCTGAGCAACTAAAACTAGACGCAGACATTCAACTTACAACGGGTGAAGTAACCGATGTAAATGTGCAAAAACTTCCAAATTCACAAGGATGGCGTGTAGCCTTTAAAATTGCACCACAGGACGATCAACCCGTTGATATGCGTTTATCGTTAAAGTTACGTGACAAAGAAATTAGCGAGGTATGGAGTTATGTTTGGTACCCAAATGACATCAAGTAATAAAGGAAAAGGCACACCCATGCCATTCAAAACACTCAGAGTATGGTTATTTGCCATTGCTGCCTTAGGCACATCGGGGTACGGCATATCTATTATGTTTGAGATTTTAAGCTCAAACGGTATGACCTTGCTTGAATATGCCCTTTTGGTTTTATTCTCTATTACCTTTGCATGGATAGTAACGGCTTTTTGCAGTGGTACAATTGGTTTTGTGCTGCAATTATTTCGTATCGACCCATTAACATTAAAACGTATTAAACCTATTAAGTTTGATAATACAGCCCTTGCTCAGCAAAAAACGGCTGTAGTTATGCCTATTTATAACGAAGATACTCACCGAGTTATTGCTGGCTTTGAAGTTAGCCTGCAATCTTTAAAAGAAACTGGTCAGCTTGATAATTTTGATTTTTATTTATTAAGTGACACACAAGACTCAGAAATAGCTAAAAATGAGTTAAGTGCTTGGCATGCATTATGTGAACGTCTTGGTGATACTGCCAAACACGTATTTTATCGTCGCCGCGAAGACAACAAACACCGTAAAGTAGGTAACCTTACCGACTTCTGCGAACGTTGGGGTAGCCAGTACGATCACATGATTGTACTTGATGCCGATAGCGTAATGACGGGTAAATGTATGTTAGAACTAACAACTAGCATGATTAATAACCCACAAGCTGGCTTAATTCAAACAATCCCTATTCCTGTGCGCCAAGACACCTTTTTTGGCCGTTTTTTACAGTTTGCCTCGGTGCTTTATAGCCCAATGCTCGCTACTGGCTCTGCTTTTTGGCAAACAGATAAAGCTAACTACTGGGGCCACAATGCAATTATTCGTGTTGAAGCATTCATTAATTATTGTGGTTTACCAACACTTGAAGGTAACGCACCTTTTGGCGGCGAAATTTTAAGTCATGACTTTGTTGAAGCATCGTTACTTCATAGTGCTGGTTGGGATGTACTACTACTATCTGAAATTGAAGGTAGTTATGAAGAAGTACCAAGTAATATTCTAGATTACGCTGTACGTGACAGACGTTGGGTACAAGGTAATATTCAGCACTTAGGGCTATTATCTTCATCAAAATTAAAACTAATGAGTAAACTGCACTTTTTATTAGGTGCAACAGCATATATCTCATCATTAATTTGGCTCTCTATGCTTGCACTTAGCACTATAGATGCAGTTACTCGTGCGCTAAACAGTGACGTTTACTTTAACCGTGTTTATCAGTTATTCCCTACTTGGCAAATAGCTAAAACAGATCTAATTGATTCGTTACTTTACTTAACGATCGTTATTTTATTAATGCCTAAATTGATGGGCGTAATTGTTACTCTTATCCACAGAAACAAACGCTTTGGTGGCTCAATTAGACTTATACTGGGCTCAATTATCGAGACCGTATTTGCAATTATTGTTGCGCCATTAATGATGGTCTTTCATGCTTATTTTGTACTATGTGTATTTTTAGGTAAAAAAGTAAAATGGGATGCTCAACCTCGCGAAGGGCGAATGGTCCCATGGAAAGAAGCATTTGGTTATACATTATTTTCAACTTTAGTGGCCATAGCTTGGGGTAGTGTTGCGTATTACTTTACGCCTGTATTCTTTTGGTGGTTATCTCCTATTTTACTCGGTTTGATTTTGGGAGCTCCAATTATTCGCTACACAAGTAGTATCAAGCTTGGTGTACAACTAAGAAAAATGGGAATATTTATTTGCCCTAGTGAAGTTGATAACGACACAACATTAGAAGCGCTTAAAACGCACCTGAAAGAGATTTCAGTACCAAAGGAAGGTGCTTATCCACAAACTACCCCATCTCTTCCTCAAGAACATATGGTTACAATGCCTATCCAAAGCTTTAGTAAGTCACGCAAGCTAAAGATGAAAGCGCTAAAAACTAAAGCGATAAAAAAGTTTAATTAGCGCTAAATAAAAGGCCATAAAAATCAAAAAAGGAGCAATAAGTTGCTCCTTTTTTATTACCATAAATAATGCAGTTAAGCATTACATTGCGAATTATTTGAAAAATTGGCTTTATCACATATTTTACTTTTATAAAGCTTAGCTATATCAGCTTGCGTTTGTTCAGTGAGTCGCCAATTATAGAAATTAACAGACTTACCATTTTCTAGCTCAACCCTAAAAACAGTACAAATAAACAATGGTTTAAATGAAACACATTTTATTTCTTCGCTATTGATATAGCACTCGTTCAAAAAGCGTGTGTAGTTTATTCCTGCTTTATAACAATTGAGAAAGCGAAGGTGAAGGATATTTAAAAGGGTTATTACCAAAAACATAGGTAATAAAAACAAAAAAGCAGTTTTAATAGAAATTGAAAATATGCTTTGAGTTAAGAACAGTAAGCAAAGTACTAAAATACATTTAGTAAATTGTAATGACCAATTTGGAGCTAGTTTAATAGAATTCATGTAATTACGTCTTATATAAAATAAATATAGCAAACGTCTCTTCTGCGGAGACTTCCTTATCTACTTCTAGGGTACTCATCTAAAAGTGCTGGTATTTTACATTAGGCAATCACTACCATCAATAAATCTTTATTAAATTCATAAGCTTACAATTAATTTACAAAAATAGTGTTATAAACCAACGCATTGAATACTTTGGTAAATAAAATGTCTTTCTAATACATTATTATTAACTAATCATATATTCTTACTGATAATTAAAAAGCAACACTAAATAACTAATATAAATTTTTGGCAATAAAAAACCCGCAACATGTGCGGGTTTTTTTTAAAGAGTTAAAGTGCTAATTACTTAGCAGCTTTTTTCTCTTTTTCTGCAGCGATTACAGTATCAGCTACGTTTTGTGGACATGCTGCGTAGTGTGAGAACTCCATAGAGAACTGACCACGACCTGATGTCATTGTACGTAGTGAACCGATGTAACCGAACATTTCTGATAACGGAACATCAGCTTTAATACGAACGCCAGTTAAACCAGCTTCTTGGTCGCTTAGCATACCACGACGACGGTTAAGGTCACCGATTACGTCACCAACGTGATCTTCTGGAGTGAACACGTCAACTTTCATGATTGGCTCAAGAAGTTGTGCGCCCGCTTTAGGGATCGATTGACGGAAAGCACCTTTAGCAGCGATTTCGAACGCGATTGCTGATGAATCCACTGCGTGGAAGCCACCGTCAAAAAGTTCTACTTCAACGTCTAGTACTGGGAAGCCAGCTAGAACACCTTCGCCCATCATTGACTTAAAGCCTTTCTCAACTGCAGGCCAGAATTCTTTAGGTACGTTACCACCAACAACTGATGATTTAAACGTGAAGCCTGAAGCAACTTCGCCTGGCTTGATGCGGTAGTCGATTTTACCAAACTGACCAGAACCACCAGATTGTTTCTTATGCGTGTAGCTATCTTCGATTTCACGAGTGATAGTTTCACGGTAAGCAACCTGTGGTTGACCAACGATAAGGTCTACACCGTAAGTACGCTTAAGGATATCAACTTTGATATCTAAGTGAAGCTCACCCATACCTTTAAGGATAGTTTCGCCTGAATCTTCATCAGTCTCAACTTGGAAAGATGGATCTTCTGCAACCATTTTACCGATAGCAACACCCATTTTCTCATTACCGCCTTTATCTTTAGGCTGTACAGCAATCGAGATTACTGGAGTTGGGAATACCATTGGCTCAAGTGTTACTGGGTGCTTAGGATCACATAAAGTGTGACCAGTTTGCACGTTTTTCATACCTACGATAGCGATGATGTCACCAGCTTGTGCGCTAGTTAATTCTTTACGCTCATCAGCTTGCATCTCAACCATACGGCCAACACGCTCAGTTTTACCTGTAAACGCGTTAAGGATAGTGTCACCCTTATTAAGCTTACCAGAGTAGATACGTACGAATGTTAATGCACCGAAACGGTCATCCATGATTTTGAATGCAAGCGCTTTGAAAGGTTCATCAGCAGATACAATTGCATGCTCGCCGTTTTCGTTACCATCTTCATCCATAAGTGGTTGAGGATCAACTTCTGTAGGTGCTGGTAAGTAATCAACAACAGCATCAAGTACTAGTTGCATACCTTTGTTTTTGAATGCAGAACCACAGAATGTAGGGAAGAAAGCAAGGTCACGAGTACCTTTACGGATACAACGCTTGATATCTTCTAAAGAAGGTACTTCACCTTCCATGTACGCTTCCATTAGGTCATCGTCTTGCTCTACAGCAGTTTCGATAAGCATCTCATGGTATTCTTCAGTTTTTTCTACCATGTCTGCAGGAACGTCTGTGATTTCGTAGTTTTCTGGAAGACCAGTTTCGTCCCAGATGTATGCTTTTTTAGTTAGCACGTCTACAACACCAACGAAATCATCTTCAATACCAATTGGTAAAGTCATGATTAGTGGAGTAGCACCAAGTACTTTACGTACTTGCTCAGTTACACGGTAAAAATCAGCACCCATACGGTCTAATTTGTTTACGAAGATAATACGTGCAACTTCTGATTCGTTAGCGTAACGCCAGTTAGTTTCTGATTGTGGCTCAACACCACCAGAACCACAGAATACACCAACACCGCCATCTAATACTTTAAGTGAACGGTAAACTTCAACTGTGAAGTCAACGTGTCCAGGAGTATCGATAACGTTGAAACGGTGATCTTTCCAGAAACAGCTTACTGCCGCAGACTGGATAGTAATACCGCGCTCAGCTTCTTGATCCATGAAATCTGTAGTAGATTCACCATCATGAACCTCACCAGTTTTGTGGATAGTACCTGTAAGCTTCAGGATACGCTCAGTAGTAGTGGTTTTACCCGCATCAACGTGCGCGAAAATACCAATGTTTCTGTACTTCGATAAATCTGCCATTATTTTACTCTTAATAAAGTCGATAAATTATTCGGCGGGAGTATAGCATTACTTCAAGCGAACATCACCATACAAGTCGCTTAAAATGCAATCAATTCAATAAAATTTTTTTAGATTTGAATGAAGTACCAATTAAATGACACTAATTATTATATAAACCATTAAAACTATTATGTTTTATTTAATAATCAAGGTGTTTAGTACAGTACTTATTAATTTTGTATTGATTACCTTGAGATGGTTATGAATATCAATAATGTTGATAATTTGGCTAATTTTTGTCATCGCCTATCCCCATAAAAATCAAAGTTCATTAACAAACGTCCAGATAAATACACTGAAAAAATCGCTAAAATTATTAAAAAATACGTTTCATTGAGCACGTAAAAATAACGGGGCAGTAGAGCTCTGTACAATTCATTTAGTGTGATAAGCTTAATTAAAATACGTCACTTTATTAATAAAATAACGTGGTAGAACCTTTGATAATAAATAATAAGAATTAATAATGAAAAGGACTTCTCTGCACTTTGCCAGTTGGCTACTTACCTTCAGCGTTTTGTTTTACAACACATCAGCATTTGCTAAGCAATATGAAATAGATAAGCCTAACGAGTGGGTTATTCATCATAATGTCAAGCACCCTCAAAAAAGTGACTTGGAAAAAGTGCGAGATGGTACTTTATACCTATTACTTGATAACCAAATATATGTTCCAAATAGACAAAAGCAACAACGTTATACCCGCCTAGCTATGAAAGCTATAAATCAAAGTGGTGTTGATTATATTAGTCAGCTTAGCCTTGATTTTGATCCGAGCTACGAATCGCTAATATTAAATAGCTTAACAATTATTAGAAATAATGAACGTATAGATAAGCTTAGTAGTGCGAAAATGTCGGTTATACAAGGTGAACCTGAATTAGCAAATCGTATTTATAACGGTAGCCTTTCACTAAATATCATTATTGATGATATGCGCAGTGGTGATACACTCGATTACAGCTACACAATTACGGGGAGCAACCCTGTATATGCTAATAAATTTAGTACAAGGAAAACCCTTAACTGGTCTGTACCGGTAGTACAACAAAAAATGCGCGTGCTTTGGGGTAAGAAAACGCCTTTACATATAAATACAATAAACGGCGCAACCGATATTAGAGAAGCGTCTAATAAATATGGTACAGATTATTCTATAACTCTATTTGAAGCCCCCCTACTAGAGCAAAACTCTCAAACTCCTACGTGGTACGACCCATATACACAAGTATATTTTTCTGAATTTGACGATTGGGGACAGGTAGTTAACTGGGCACATCCACTTTATCAATCAGCCATAGAAACTCCCAACAGTATTGTAGACATAGCTGAAGGCATAAAATCAAATTACACAAAAACTTCAGATAAAATTGCAGCAGCGCTGCGCTTTAGTCAAGACGAAATTCGTTACTTAGGGCTTGAGATGGGCACTAATTCACATCAACCAACACCAGCCTCAGAAACGCTATCGCTACGATACGGTGATTGCAAAGATAAAACTGTACTGCTTATTTCGTTATTAAAAGCGATGGGTATAGAGGCTTTCCCTGCGCTGGTCGATACTGAAGAAACCAAACGTTTAATAGAACTACCGGCTACTGCAAGTGTGTTTAATCACGTAATTGTTACGCTTAAGCAGGACGGAAAGCGCTACTGGCTCGATCCTACGGTGAACTACCAACGAGGTACACTTGAATATTTAGCACAACCTGATTATGGCTATGCCCTAATTATTGATAAAGGTGAAACTGCTTTAACCTCTATGGCACAAAAGCCTGTACATACAAATGTATCTGTAGAAGATAACTTTTTTATTGCAGAAAAAGTATCTGAGCCATCACGTTTTGAAACCCAATACACTTATGCCGGATTTGAAGCAATTAACCGAAGAAGTAATATAGCCAGCAGTGGTCTAAATAGCGTTGCTAAGTCTTACTTTGAGTATTACCAAGGATTTTTAAATGGTTTATCAATAAATGAAACAATGGCAATTAGTGAGCAAGAGCAAACGGGTAAACTAATAACCAAAGAATCGTATTTAATTGATGAATTTTGGGAAAAAACGGACGAAGGCTACGAAGCTAGTTTTTACGCGAATGAAATACAAAACAGTGTTTACGAACCAAAACAAGTAAACAGAACTGACCCGCTTTACTTCAGCTACCCCAATATAATTAACACCACAATAAAACTACATTTTGCAGAAAAAGATTGGGGATTTGATAGCGAAAAAGAAGAAATTGATAACGACTACTTTAATTTAAAAACAGCCACTGAATTTAATAATAACGTTTTAACACTGACCTATAGCTATTACGCAAAACAAGATCATATAAAAGCCACTCAAATAGATGATTATTTAGCACAGCGTAAAAAGTTAATATCAGCAACTCATTACCCTATTCTAAAATATGCAAAGGCGAGCGAAACGCCTCAAACAACAGCTGATGTGTTAGATAGCTTTGGTTATAGCTGGCTTAAATATGTGTTGGCTGGCTATATTTTAGTACTCATATTCTTTTTCGCCGATTGGCGATTAGAGTCAGCAAAAAAAGTAAAATTTGAAGATAGTCCATTTTATGCCGTATCTGTAGGTAAGTTTATTATTTACAGTATTTTGAGTTTAGGCATATTTGTTAACTATTGGAGTTATCGTAACTTTAAAGCCATTAAAGAACGCGATAACTCAAGTATTATGCCTATTGCTCGAGGTATATTTGCATTTTTATGGTATTACCCTTTGTACCTCGCACTTGCAGAGCACAGCCAGCAACAGCTAAACAAAAATAAAGTAATGCCTAACTGGACTGCCTTAACACTCTGGCTAATGGTACTTGCCAGCGCCTTTGCTTATCGAATGGACGAATACGCAACCATAGTGATTTGTATAATGCCATTTTTATGGTTGCCTCTAGTTAGTTACATTGAGCAAACCGATACAAGTAAAGAAGCCTTACATTACAACTCGTACTGGCGAATTAGACAGTATTTAATCTCGCTTGCGTTTGCACCTCTATTATTTTTGGGCGTACTTCAAGAAGTAAATATTTTACCCAATGCTGCAATTATCAAAGGCGATAGTTTATGGCCTTACCAAGTACACTTTTTAAAACGTAATCGCCTAACACCTGAAAACGAAGAAATACTTTATTTTTATAGCGATGCAGTATTTGATTACCGAGAAGACGGTAACGGAATAACCGAAAACTATATTTTTAGTTACTACAAAAACGATGACGGTAAGCTTGAATCGGATCTTAGTCACTTTAAAGATATAGAAAAAATAGAAGCCTCGTACGGTAAAACCAAGCTTGATAACACAAGTATAAAAGTAATAAAAACTGACGGTAGTGACTTCTTACTCATTGTAGGGCGTCTAAACAAGCAGGATAAAGTACTAGTGGAGCAGATTAATTTACGTATAACAGCAAATAAAGTGCGTTAGTGGCTTAAAATATCCAATTAGTACGAATATTTTTAGCCACTAATTAAAGGCTGTCGATCTTTGGAGGCTAAGACTTTACAAGAGACTATTTGATTTTATATCAAAGCAGTCGCTGTCTTGGAAGGCGATAAAATCATTCCTAGCTTGAATTTATTTTAACTCTGAAAGATCAATGCTTTTATACTAAAAATCCATATCAAATTATTTAATAAGTATTAAAAACCTATTCTTAATTGTTTAACCAAGATAAGCATTTTTATGAAATGGCAGTGCTAACTAGCCGATCTATATATGAATAAAAAACAAACCAACTAAAATAAGAATTATTTGCATTTAAGTGTTGACAGATAATTAAATCTAACTGATAATCAATATCAACAAGACGGAATGCATACCCCTTGTTAAGGAATGAACTAATTTGTTTCTCGACCCTGAAACAACGTGTGGCGCACGTAAACAGCTATGGTTACTTGTTATGAACCGCAACGCCCCTTGATGTTGATGATGAGTAACCGCCCTACTATTTTACTTGCTACATTGCTCATATCGGTGACGGTAGATATGAAACTAAAAAAGCCCTTTCGGGCTTTTTTTATGTCTGTAATTTAGTGAGTCGCTTACTCACATAAATTTCCCATTAACGGCGGTTTTTTCGGGCACGTGCACGGCGCTGTTTTTTCTCTTCTTCTTTAGCCGCTTTTTTAGCTTCTGCGGCGGCGCGCAATCCTGCTACCATAATTTCTTCTTCTTCACGCATGGCAGGAGTTTCCATGGTGATGCGGCCAATAATGCCATCACGAAGTTCGTTTATTAGTATTTCAGACATTTTATACGTGTCTATTTGATTACCACCTCGGATACAGCCGCGCTTTTTACCGGCCATTTCTACAAATTCCCAGTCACTTTCTGGCAGTTCGGCAATTTTATAGCGAGCTTTTAAAAGCTCTGGGTATGCACGTAGTAAGTACTCAGCGGTGTAACTTGCTACTTCTTCGTATTCCAGTGCTGTGTCACGTATTGCACCAGTTGCACCTAAACGATAACCTGAGTTTTCGTTCTCTACTTTAGGCCAAAGCATTCCTGGTGTGTCGTAAAGCATAATGCCATCTTCAAGCTTAATGCGTTGCTGCGCCTTAGTAACTGCAGGCTCATTACCTGTTTTTGCCACTATACGCCCAGCCAATACATTTATTAATGTAGATTTACCAACGTTCGGAATACCCATTATCATGGCTTTAATTTGCTTATCGGCACCTACTTTATGCGGCACTAATTTTTTACAAAGCTCGTTAATACGGTGTACTTCAGCTGCTTTATCATGCCCAAAAGCAATGGCTTTGACGCCACTTTCTTGCTCAAAGTAATCTTTCCACGCTTGGGTCATTTTAGGATCGGCTAAATCAGCCTTATTTAGAATTTTGATGACCGGTTTACCTTCGCGCAAAGTTGTCACCATTGGGTTTTCGCTACTATAAGGAATGCGTGCATCTAGCACTTCAATGATCACATCCATTTGTGGCATTATTTCTTTAATTTCATTTCGGGCTTTATTCATGTGCCCAGGGAACCACTGGATAGCCATTTTTAACTCCTAACGTATAATTTGACGCTATTTTAACTGGCAATTCATTTAATTGCGCTATACTGGCGCAAATTTTTTCAGATTAGACATTATGGCTCTTAAATCTACCATTATTAAAGCGCAGTTATCGCTTAGCGATATGGATCGTTACGTGTACCAAGATTTTAATTTAACCTTAGCCCAGCACCCATCAGAAACTGATCAACGCTTGATGATTCGCTTACTCGCTTTTGCGCTAAATAGTTGCGATGGTTTAGAATTTACTAAGGGGTTAAGTGCTGATGATGAACCAGAGCTTTGGCATGTAAACTACAGTGAAGAAATAGAGCTATGGATTGAGTTGGGGCTACCTGATGAAAAACGCCTTAAAAAGGCCTGCAATAAATCTAAAAAAGTGGTGCTTTATACTTACGGCGAAAATAATCAAACAATTTGGTGGCAAAAGCATCAGCCTAAGTTATATGAATTTAAAAACTTAAGTATTTTTAGCCTCGATTATGCAGCTACTCAAGCATTAGCCGATTTAGTTGATCGAAATATAAAACTCACTATTACCGTACAAGATGGTGAAATATGGGTAAGCACCGATACAACTAATATTGAAATTAAGCCGCAGCAATTAATGTAACTAAGATAGGTTATACCAATTGCATTAAATTAGTTATCTATTATAGCGACAAGGAAATAAGTCGGTAACAAGGCGAAATTATTTATATAGTTGTTCTATATAAATAATTTTTAATGCAGGTAGCGGGTTATTTAATACGCTAGAATGATCATGTTTTAATAAAATTAGTATTAGGGGCATATGAAAGTTAAGCACGTTATTGTTTTACATGGTTTGTATATGTCTGGCTTTGTTATGCGCCCACTTTGCTCACGCCTTGAAGAGTCGGGGATGACCGTATTAAATATTACCTATAATACGCTTGACCCAAATCGCGATACTATTTTTGCTCAAATTGATGAATGTATAGCTAACGAACCTTCAGCGCTTGTATGCCACTCTATGGGTGGACTTATTGCGCGTGCATATTTAGAAGCAAACTCCCCTGCTAGTCAGCATGTTACTAAGGTTATTACCCTAGGTACGCCACATAAAGGTAGCCATATTGCGCAAAAAATGAAGCAAAAAGGGTTTGAATCATTTTTAAAAAATAGCGTGGAATTTTTATTAACTAAAAATGGTAATTGGCCTTTTAAAGCCAAGCTTTATAGTATTGCCGGCGACTTACCTATAGGGCTAATGCCATTAATAGTTAAAGGCAGCCAATCAGATGGCACTGTATTACTAGATGAAACTAAACTCAAAGGTATGGCTGAACATAAAGTGTTTCACTTAAGCCATACCAGTATGATTTATTCGCGCCAAGTGCTCGATTACATTTTAAAATGCTTGAGTGAGGACGATTAGTCCTCTGCATTGGCTGCTATTTTATAGCTAATTAAAAATATGATACCTAAAATAAGCGGTATTGGCGCGGCTATGTAGCCAAACGTATCTGAGTTAGCCAAACTTGCTCCAGCTAAATGCGCTATCACTCCCAGTAAAAATGCAACCACTGCGATACCGACCACAATTAACTCTGCTTTATTTTGTTTTGCTGTTTTTGCATGCATGTTATCTCTCCCGATTATTTCGATAACATAATTATGCGCTAATAAAACGTGTGATTTTTGACCTAAATCAATAAATAAAAAGCTCGTAGTTCTGCCTTGAATAAAGTTTGTTTTAGATCATAATTTACACAGCTTTAGGATTTATTTACGTCCAAGGGGTGGTATTTTAATTAATCAAACCCATGTCTAATAATAGAGTAAAGTGAGTAAGTATTTGTAAACATTGATAGGTTAAAGCTATCACTTTAATAATTCTAAACGATTTTACTAAATAATTAAAATCCGTAATACTTATCACAAGTTAACAAACAAACCGTTATTCAAGGAGCAAGTTATGTCACATGTAAATGCCATTGGTTTAAACAGCGAAAAAAGTGAAGACATCGTAAAATCTCTCAATACTTTATTGAGCAGCTACCAAATTCAGTACATGAATGCGCGTGGCTTTCACTGGAATATTAAAGGTCGTAACTTTTTTGAATTACATATCAAATTTGAAGAAATTTATAATTTACTACTTGAAAAAGTAGATGAAATTGCAGAGCGTATTTTGACGCTAGATGGCGCGCCACTGCATGCGTTTTCAGATTACTTAGAAGTAAGTGAAATTAAAGAAGCCAAAAACATTAGCGATGGTACAGCTGCAGTAGAAAACCTACTAGCGGGTTACAGCACACTAATTAAAATGCAACGCGAAGTATTAAGCCAAGCAGGTGAGGCAGACGATGAAGGTACTGCATCATTAATGGGTGATTACATCTCAGAGCAAGAAAAACTTGTGTGGATGCTTAAAGCTTACTTAGATTAAATTTAAGCAAAAAAAAGCCCTCAATAATGAGGGCACAAATAGGGATAAATCGTTAAATAACTAAGCGATTCGGTTACTATATTAGTCACCTCTCAATACTAAACAACGCCCCTGTTACCAGTGGCGTTGTTTTTGGTTTAAGCGGAAATTAAATCATTTAAATAGTCACCGTTATACCAATCTGCTTATATATGAGGCCTATTTAACGTTAAGAAAATTATGCTAGAACTAGGCAGAAACTTTTGTATCTAGTTGTTCTAAATAAAAAATTTTTAACGACGTTATAGTGCAATTTAATTCGTTAAATTGATCAAAGATTCATGCGGGTTGGTATTATTCCGCTCAAATAAAAAAGCCCCAGTAGTTGTTGGGGCTTTGCGAACGTAATTAATTAAACAATGCTATTTAAATCGCTCTATTGGTTAGAATTTGCTTCTAAAGCCTATGTAAAATGACTGGCCAATTGGGTCATACGTGCCTGCATCGGTTTCAGTACCGGTGCTTGAGCCACTTACGCCAGATAAAATGCGTGGTGGCTCTTTATCAAATAAATTATTAGCACCTGCATATAACTCCATTGAATCATTAATATGGTAGCTTGCTTGTACATCGTGATACGTTACTGAGCCTATTCCAATACCACCTGGAGCTATACCAAAGCCACTTAAAAATTGATCATCAAAGTCAGCAGCACCAATGTAAGTTAGGCTCCAGTTAAAATCAAAATCATTAAGTTTATAACCAAAGTTCCAGTTAGCTTTGTGCTCTGATGCGCCAATTTCACCAGCGAATTCATCTTTGTCAGCCCCCGGAAGTGGAATGCTATAACCATCCATTAAGTAGGTGTAGGCAAGGCGAGTTCTAAACGCGCCAGGGCCAATGTCTGTAGCGTATGTTAATGTTAAATCAACACCTTCTGTTCCTAAACCACCGCTATTTGATACACCGCTGTCGATAAACTCAAGCGAACCAGCGCTATTATTACCTGACGGACCACTGCGTCGAGTTACAAAATCACAAAAGCTTGTATCGCCACCACCGTAACATTGATCAAGTATAAATTGACGAGGTGTTGATACAATTGCATCAGTGATCTCAATATCAAAGTAATCAAGTGTTATATCAAGGCCTGAAATTAACTCTTCTGGTGTAAATACCAAACCTACTGTTACTGAGTCACCGACTTCTTCTTTGAGATCTTGATTACCGCGGTTAAAGCCACTAATACCTTGAAGGTCTGATTGGTTAAGCGTAAATTCGCCATTTGATGCAATATTATTAGCGACACCCACATCCGCACGACACGCATCACCTGCAGCTCCGCCACCGCTATTTGTAATACCTAAACAAGGATCATTCAACCCGCTTGGGAATGTTTGTGAAGGTGGTGAAAATAATTCGTCTATATTTGGCGCACGAGTAGAGCGAGCACGTGTAGCGCGTAGGCGTAAGCTATCTATTACTTCCCAATCTACGCCTACGTTCCAGCTTTCTGTGTTGCCTACCGTTGAGTAGTCAGATAATCGAACGGCTGCATTCATAGTTACAGAATCAAGTACTGGAATATTTGCCTCAACATAGTACTCAGTCACATCAAATGAGCCTTCGGTTGCAGGAATAGCATTGCCCGCATTAAGACCGGCTTGCTGAAGCGCATCAAACTCACTACGTGAGAACTCTTCACGGTATTCAAAACCGGCCGCTATACCCACCATACCTGCTGGCAGTTCAAATAAATCACCAGAGATATTTCCGCCTATGATCTCTTGCTCAACAGAGGTCGAAAGCGTGCTGGGTGCACTTACAAAATCAATAGCACCTTGCGAAAGGGAGTTAAATCCATAAATATCTACAGGCGAACAATTAAAACCACGCGCAGTTGCATCAATACAGATAGCTTCATTAGTAATGCCGTCGCCATCTAAATCTTGGCTATCAATTACAGCCTCTAATCCTTGACGGAAGCTTTGTACGTTAACTAAACCGCCAGAAACCTGCGACTCTTTTGTTTTACCATATACATAGTAAGTATCGTAAAACCAGTTATCGGTAATTTCACCTTGAAAGCCTAGTGCTAAACGAAAAGTATCACGTTCAGCGCGTGCACCGCGGTTACCTACATCACTTAAGCGCTTAGCAAAAAATATGTCTCGTGCGCCATCACCATCGGTATCGGTTGCGGCATTATAAATATCGTCGGGAACAAACGCGTTACGTAAAAGTTCACCATTTACGTCAAATTCAATGGGGACACGCCCATTAGCGTATATATCGTCTGATGCAAACGGAAATGGCTCTAGCTCTGAGTTAGTTGTGCTAGATGCATACGTACCTTCAAAAAAGAAGCTGTGCTTATCATTTAGCTCGTAGCTACCATTTGAAGCAAACAAATAGCGCTCAGTAGGTATTGCGATTGTTCTTACGCCACTACGGTTGAAGCCGTTCGCATCTACTCCGTCACCGCCATTGGTGCTAAAGCTGTCTTGTAGGTTATTATTTGCATCGTAAGTGAATGTATCATCACCAGCGCTAAAACGCCCCTGAGGAGGGAATGAAGATAAAAACGGGCTTTGTGCATCAAATATAGACCCTGGGTTTGCAACCGGATCATCCTCAAAATAAATACCTGAAAATTGATCTACAGCAGAGCGCTCACGGTCACGCGAGAACACAGCTCCTTGGTCAGAATAACCTAAATGAAACATTGCATGGCCTTTGCCATCATCACTCGTTAAACCTGAAGTGAAAGAGAATTGACGAGATTCGTCGTCGCCTTCGCTCGATTCGCCATATTGGCCTTCAAACTCTAAACCCTCAAAATCATCTTTAAGTACAAAGTTAACTACACCTGCCACCGCATCAGAACCATAAACCGATGAGGCACCGCCGGTCATAATTTCTACGCGTTCAATAAACTGGCTCGGAATAGAGTTTAAATCTACCGCAGAGCTTCCTGGTACACCTGATACATAACGACGGCCATTAACTAAAACAAGCGTACGGTTAGAACCTAAGTTACGTAGATCAACCGTTGCAACACCTGCGCTGGCAGTATTAAAGTTAGAGTTGGTACGGCTTATAGCAGGCGAGCCAAATGCTGGATTTTCTAATAATAAGTCTTGAATATTTAAAGAACCAGAGGCATCAATAGCCTCACCACTTACAACCTGAATAGGTGCAGACGACATAGCCTCAGCTGAGCGAATACGCGAGCCAGTTACTTGCACTCGTTCTATTTTTTCTATCTCGTCGTTTTCAGCCGCTAAACCCTGAAACGAAAAGCCTGCGAGTATTGCACCACTTAACGCTACTGTTAGCGACGACTTTTTAAATACTCGTGCACCTGTATTGTTTATTTTTTTCATATTAATTCCCCTGAATTGTTATTTTTGTAACTAGTTGGTTACAAGGAATGCAACATTAAGGGGAATAAATTTAAGACTCTATAAGGTTTATTCAGTCGGCTTTTTATTTGGTGTAAAGGGCATGTTTGATGGGGTAAAAGACTTCGACTTCTATTTTATATTAATAAAAAACCATATTTGGTCACATATTTTCTTAAATGCACGGTCTTTATTATTATATACAGCAGGAGATATACAATAATGATTGCTTCGTTTCACGCATTAACTCACATTAGCACATCAAAATTTGCAACATTTTTAACTCAGCATGTGCAAGCGCATAGGCATTTTAATTCTCAACTTCACATACCTGATAAGCGTTTAGATCAAATAGATACTTTACAACATAATGTGCTATTTTATGAGCTAACTAACCTCTCTGATCCGACTCAAATAGTTCATTTAACTGAGCTTGCTAAAAAATTAAAGTTAGTGATTATTGCTCAGTCAGGACATTTTGCAAATTTTGCTTTTGAAGTGGGAGCCGTGGACTTTTTAACCACCGATGTAACCACCTCAAGAATAGAAAAGTGCTTCGAAAAACTTATTCACCTTTGCCCAATCGCCAGTGCTGCTGAGCAAAAATACCAACAAAATATTAATGAAGAACATACTAAATTGCCATCGTCACATATTGTAGTAAAAGATGTAGGTAAAGTACGCTTAATAGATATTAAAGACATTGTTTGGGTTAATGGTGCCGGAAATTACGTAGAGCTTCATTTTGTTGAAGGGAGCGCGCCAGTTTTACATCGCGAAACTATGAAAAACATTGAACAACAATTAGAGCCAGAAGGGTTTATACGTATACACCGCTCTACGCTTGTCAGAAAACAAGCCATAACTGAGCTAATGCCAACTGATAGCGGCGATTACAAAGTAAAACTTAAAAATGATACTTTCTTAAATTTATCAAGAAGGTATAAAGGTTGCTTAGAAAGTATAATAAGCCCCATAACTTAGAGGCTTAGTAATAGTGAAACTACAGCCAATATGTTTTTATATACTCATCATCTGGATGTTGATGTAGGTAACTTTCTGAATTTTTATAAAAGTTTACTTCTACATCGCTGTTATGCCAGACTTTTTCAAACATATTTTTAGCAATAATGTTGGCATATAAATAATCAACTCGCTGGTAGCCGCGCTCTTTTACGCTAGAAAAATAAGTTTCTAATGAATCCATGCTATCCACTGTTAGTAGCTCAAACTCTTCTAAGTTGACTACAACAAACTTTATAGACCCTTTAGGATGCGTACTTAACTCCTGAACAACCCCATTAGTTAATGAGGTTACTCCTTCATTATTAAAGCTCCCCACCAGCTTTAAATACATGGTGGGCAGCTGAGAACAAATATTAAACTCGCCATGCGCTCCAAACATAAATAACCTTTTATATATCAGTGCTTCATTAAAGCTTAATACAAATTTTTAATTTTGCAGCTAATTTATAAGCGCAATAAAAAAGGCCATCTCAAGCGCTTTTTCTTCAAGGCTTTTAAATCGCCCTGAAGCACCACCATGGCCTGCATCCATGTCAGTTTTAAACACCAATATATTACTATCAGTTTTTAGCTCGCGCATTTTTGCTACCCATTTCATTGGCTCCCAATACTGTACTTGTGAGTCATGAAGGCCTGTCGTTATTAACATATGCGGATAGTTTTGCTCGCTAATATTATCGTACGGTGAGTAATCTTCAATTACATTATAAAATGCAGGATCGTTAGGGTTACCCCACTCGTCATACTCGTTGGTGGTAAGTGGAATACTCTCATCAAGCATTGTGGTAAGCACATCTAAAAATGGAACATGACAACCAATACCGCAGTATAGCTCTGGAGCTTGGTTTACAACGGCACCCATTAATAAGCCACCAGCACTACCGCCCGATGCAAATATTTTATTTTTATCGCCATAGCCTTGCGCTACTAATGCCTTAGTTACATCAATAAAGTCGTTAAAGCTATTTTGCTTGTGCTCTTTTTTACCTTGCTCATACCATTGGCGCCCCAGCATTTCAGAGCCTCTAACATGGGCAATTACGTATACAAACCCACGATCGAGCAAGCTTAGTGATGTACTCGAAAAACTTGGATCAATTGTATAACCATACGCGCCATAGCCGTATTGAAACAAAGGATTTGTCCCATCCTTTTTAAAGCTGTCTTTTTTATACACTATTGATACAGGTACTTTAATACCATCGCGCGCGGTTACCATTAAGCGTTCAGATTCATAGTCATCGGCATTAAAGCTACCTAGCACTTTTTGCTGTTTGAGTAATGTTTTAGCACCAGTTATTAAATCAACATCATATAAAGAACCTGGCGTTGTTAGGCTCGAATAATAGATACGCGCGCTTTTAGACTCAGGCTCTGGGTTCATCGCTACTGCGGCATAATAACAAGGGTCATCAAACTCTAATGTCATACGCTCATTGTGCTTATTCACAACTACGAAACGCGCCTGCCCCTGCTCTCGCTCGCTCAGTACTAAAAAGTCGTTAAATAATTCAACGCCCTCTAACAATACATTTTCGCGATGCGCAGTATGTTCTTGCCAAAGCGCTCTATCTTCAATAGTTTGGCTAGTCGCCGTCATTAATCTAAAGTTTTGAGCTTGCCAGTTAGTCACTATGTAAAAAGTATCGCCAAGTTTGTCTACATCAAACTCGTGACCCTCTTCGCGGGGCATTAATGCTTTAAACTCACCTTTTGGGTTATTAGCATCTAGTACCCATGTATCGTTTGTTTCTGTACTCGCTAAATCAATAATAATTAAGCTTTCATCGCGGCTTTTGCCAAGACCCATAAAAAAGCTACTGTCGTGCTCTTCGTAAACCATCACATCTTGACTTTGTTTGGTACCCAGTTCGTGTCTAAACACCTGAAAACCTAATAGCGTTTGCAGGTCTTTTTTTACATAAAAAACAGTTTTATTATCATTTGCCCAAACAATTTGCCCTTCGGTATTTTCAAGTACGTCATCAAGCATTTCATCTGTTAAAAGACTCTTAAAACGTACGGTATAAATTCTACGCCCTTCAGTATCTTCAGAATACGCCATCAGCTGCTCGCATGGGCTAAGGGCAACTTCACCTAATTCAAAAAACTCATAACCCGTAGCAAGCTCATTTACATCTAATAGCAGACTTTTATTGTCTGTGCTCATGCTAGTACTTCGGTAATGGCGAGAGTATTCATCATCGCCACGTACTTCTGAGTGATACCAGTAAGTACCATCTTTTACAGGCACCGTATTGTCATCTTTTACAATACGCCCTTTTAGCTCTTCAAAAATAGCCTTCTGCAGTGGCTTCATTGGCGCCAGTTGTGCACCGCAATAGGTGTTTTCTGCTTTTAGATGCGCTAATACATCTTCGTTTTGACGCTCATCATCACGCATCCAATAATAATTATCGACTCGCGCTTTATTGTGAGTAGTTAATGTATAAGCTTGCTTTTTAGCAACAGGGAAATCAGGCAATAAACTTAAAGAATAATCAGGACGAGGCACAAAATAACCAATATAAAAAATAACAATGTGGTCAGTTTATCATAAAAATAAAAAAGCCCACCCAATACTTAGGTGGGCTAAAACGGTACACGCTTCATCACTAAAACCGTTATACCTTTGGGAAGATAGTCTCTTTAATACACTTACTTAACTAGGTACTTTTTGCCAAGCCATAGCCCAGCTTTTGCCTACACCAGGTTCAAACATAGGCTTTTCATCATCGCTTGCACGGCAAAACTCATTAAATGGCCATGGCTTGCATTGATAAACATGCCCTGTTTTAGGTTGTAGTACCTTTGTACCAGCGCTGTAGTTATTAATATTTTCTGGATATATATAATCGTATTGCTGGCTGCACTTTTCAGGGCTTTCATGGCACTTAGCAATACAATGAAAATTAACTTCAGCTTTGCAAATACCACTTGTTTCTAGAGCAAATACTTCATTATGACGATACGCCACAACCAACCCTTGTTCAGTCATTCGTCCTGCACTTACTAAAGGCACATGCACGTTTATATACTCGGCGACTAAACGTGGCCAAGCATGGGGTTCACCTTCTTCAAGAGAGGTAATTTTATAATCAAACGATAAATCAACGAGCACTCCTTGCATGTCGTAAAAAGTTACACTCACCACATCACCAATAAATAATTGGGTATGATGATTTAAGCAACCTATTGCTGACCATGTTCCGCAGGCCAGCGACATATGCATAAACACAGCAACACCTTAGAGTCACAAAATTTTATCCATGGTATATGGATACACAATAAATACATTGAGGGCAAGAGATACACGATAATACACAGTGCAGCAGCCCCGCTATCGTAGTTTTAACAAGTAAAACCTTAGACCGGAAACTTTGCGTCCTAACCTTTAGGTTAGTTTGCCAACAATTCGACGATTATAATTAGCAACCGCACAACAATCAAACAAAAGAATGTAACCAATGGAAAAAACCAACCCTTAAAGATTGGTTTTAGTATATTTATTAGCTAAATAAATAATTTAACGGCTCTTTGGCCCAGCTAAATGCTAGCACCGCTAATAGTCCTAAAAAGATCACCCACGCAGGCCAAGATGATTTAGTAAGCTTTACTTGTGCATTTTCATTACTAAGCTCTTTTGTACCTGTAATCATTGCTTTTACAAGAGGCTTGCCTTTAAATTTATACACAATAATAGCCAGCACATGCAAACCGATAGCATATAGTAAAATGTCAAAATTAAGGTGGTGTAGCCAATTAGCAAAATCTACGGTATCGCTCGATACATATTCAACTAATGGTCCGTCTGTTAAAATGCCATCACTGCTCATTAGCCCTGTTAAAAGCTGAGTACTAATAAGTATAAAAAACAAAATGACCATATAGCTGCCCTGCGCGGAGTGCCCTGGTGCATCTGTAGGTGTTTTAAATGCGCTAATTACCGACTTTGGTGAATGTATTAGCGCACTAATTTTAGCTGTTTTACTGCCAAACACTCCCCAAATAAAGCGCGTAACAATAAGTGCAAGCGTAAAAAAGCCCATTACAAAATGTAGCTCAATCATGCCCTCTTCGGCACTAAAATATAACGCAGCAATACTAATTACTAATAACCAATGAAAGCTTCTAATAAAGCTATCCCAAACCTGTACTTTTGACATTGCGCCCACCCTAAATAAAACAGTACTATTTAATATGTTATCTACTTTAACATCATCATATTAAGGTATCCTTATGAGTCATTCTACAAGTCATATGAGTAAAAACCATGCAAGGAACTAAAAAAGCTATTTTAAAGGGCTTTTTAGATATGCTGCCGCTTTGTTTGGCGGTTATTCCGTGGGGTATTTTGTGTGGTTCTTTAGCTATTCAAAATGGCTTTAGCGCTTTAGAAACCCAAGCTATGTCACTTTTAGTTTTTGCAGGCTCTGCGCAATTAGTCGCTATAGAGCTTATGGCGGGTAATACTCCGCTGCTCACTATTTTATTTACTACGTTTATTATCAGCTCTCGTCATTTTTTATATGGCCTCGCTGTTCGTCATAAAGTCATTGATAAACCCATGCGCTGGCGCTTACCGGTCAGCTTTGTATTAACCGATGAGCTATTTGCTTTTTCGCATCATCGCAAAGCATATAGAACAAAAACAAGATTAATATACGCACTTAGTGCCGGGTTTAGCTTTTATATAGCTTGGAACTTGTGGACACTCATTGGTATTGTGGCGGGCTCTATGCTGCCTGACTTAACCAATCTAGGGCTAGACTTTGCAATTGCAGCTACGTTTATAGCGTTAGTTATTCCGGGGGTTAAAAACTTAGCCACCTTAGTCACCGTTATAGTCGCGGGTATAAGCGCAACTCTATTAAAAAGCACAGGGTTTGAGCTGTGGTTAGTATGTTCGGCTTTACTTGCTATGTGCGCAGGCTACTTCACATCAAGAATAACCACAAAGAAGGACGCGCACTAATGATGATCACAATATTACTTATGGCGTGTATTACTTTTTTTACGCGTTACTTATTTTTGCACCGTGCCTTACCATTTAAGGTAGGCCCCAAGATGCAGCAATTTTTAAGCTTTAGTGCCCCAGCCGTACTGACAGCTATTTGGGTCCCTATTGTATTTTTAAATGAAGAAGGTATTAACCTTAATTGGCAAAACCCATATTTAAGCGCGGCTATTGTGGCCGTTATTGTGGCTTACAAAACACATAATATTTATTACACCACCCTTGCAGGGATGGGTCTTTTTTTAATACTTAATTAAGCACCCTACATTTATTAATAGATTTTTATTACCGCAGGTGAAACTTTATACTTTTCGATGTATGCATCAGCGAGTAGAATGCTTGAAACAATAATAATAAGCGTCAATCATGCACGAATTTTATCAATTAAGCACAACTAGCTTACAAGGCCAGCCCATTAACTTTAGTGATTTTGAGGGGAAGGTTGTACTTATCGTAAATACCGCGAGTGAATGTGGGTTTACCTACCAGTATGAGTCTCTTCAGGCCTTACATAATAAGTATGCAAGCCAGGGTTTGGTTATTTTGGGTTTTCCGTGTAATCAATTTGGTCAGCAAGAGCCCGGCGACGCCACCCAAATAGAGCAAGGCTGTTTAATTAACTACGGTGTTAGTTTTTTAATGTCGGCCAAAGTCGATGTAAACGGTGAGCATGCCCATCCTATTTTTCGTTATCTAAAATCAGCATTACCTGGTTTTTTAACACGTAAAATAAAATGGAACTTCACTAAGTTTTTAATAGCGGCCGATGGCACACCAATTAAACGCTATGCTCCTTTTACTAAACCTGAAAAGCTAGAAATAACCATTCAAAAAGCACTTAAAAACATTACGGCATAAAATTAATAAAGAGGCGTATAGCCTCTTTATTGCCAGTTAAAACTAAGCGTTAAACATGTTTATAACCACACGTATAAATACCTAAACAAAACTGGCGATGTATTTTTACTAGTACAATTTACTCTATGTAATCACTTAAATCGTCTTCGCCTAGGTTTTTACGCAAGCGTTTTTGTTCAAGATAGTCTTCCAACTTTTTCTTAACTTTTTGCTTGTTTTTATCATGTTGATTACGCCCGACCATTTCGTATTCGTCTTCAACAAAATCATCATCTAGCGCATCGTAACTAAATGTCTTACCCACAACCCACTCCATAAAGTGTTTGAGACCAATTAAGGATTTTATAATCGCAATAATTGGTGAAATTAAAAATGTTCAGTACTAAATATGATTTACAAATTAGTACCAAAATAAAGCTATGTAGCTATCGTAAATAGTCTTCATGTCAGTATTGTGAATAAATAGCGCTAAATTCGAATTGAGGAAAGTGAGAGTTTTTTATCGTATCGATAAATAAAATTTATCACTTTTTATTTTTTAGCCAATTTGACTAAAAAATAGTTATTTACTTAATGAAAGCATCATTATTAAGCCGCCTACAAACACGTAACCCATTGTTTAGAATAAACAAATAAAACTGGCACTAAACTTGTTATTAGTTAATCGTCATCAACAAAAAAGTAGAGAACAAACATGAAAAAATTACTATTAGTAAGTGCTTTAATTTGTACGCCCGCTGCAATGGCTCACAACGATAACGATTCTGCAATTTCATTTAGTAATGGACAGTGCAATGTTGAATTTAAAAATGATGTACGTATTAAGCCAAACGAACTAGAAATTTTTACAGCTAATAATCGCACCATGCAGTTCACTACTGACGGTGATTTAACTATAAACGGTGAGTTAATTAACCTTAATAGCAACCAACGCGCAGCGTTAAACACCTACTCTGATAGCTTACGCACTCAATTACCTGAAGTAGCTAATATAGCTTTAGAAGGCGTTAAAATTGCGGGTGTTGCACTAGCTGAAGTAGGCAACGCATTTAATATTGATGGCTTAGATAATATGTCTGAGCTGATGGACGATATTAAAATGGAAGTAGAAAACACTTTTTATCAGCAAGGCACCTTTGTTATGGGCCAGCAAAGCTTTAATCAGTTTGGTGAAAACTTTGAGCAGCAATTCGAAAATCAAATAGAAACGGCTGTTGAGTCTGCTGTTATGCAATCAATGGGCAGCATTTTAGTTGCACTAGGCTCTGAATTATTAGGCTCAGGTGGTGATATGGAAGCATTTGAGCAGCGCATGGAAAATATGGGCGCACAAATAGAAGAAAAAGTAGAACTACATGCTAATGCACTTGAAGAACGTGCTAACGATTTATGTGGCAACTTTGCCGACATTGCTAAGCAAGAAGAGCAATTAGTAGCACAGTTACCTGAGCTTCAAGGCTATGAGTTATTTACAATTAAACCAACTAAGTAACCCAAGTAACCCAAGTAACCCAAGTAACCCAAGTAACCATATTTAATATCCCTTTAGCAGCATTTAAGTTTACTTAAATGCTGCTTTTTTATGTACTGATTTACATTATTTTTTAGCTAATAAAGTAAGCTCGCCTAATGTAATAATAGCGCGCTCCATTTGCTCACTCCATTGCACACCATAACTTAATCTAAAACAGCTTTTATATTTACTCGTCGCAGAAAATATAAGCCCAGGCGTTATGCTTATACCTACCTCAAGCGCCAGTAAAAAAAGCTTTTGGCTATCGTACTCGCCACCTAAGTCGAGCCAAATAACACAGCCGCCTTGAGGGTCACTTATGCGGGTATTTTTTGGCATAGCTTGTTGTAAACAAAAGCGCATACGGTCTTTGTTCGTTCGCAAGCGCTGCCTTAATACCTTTAAGTTTCTATCGTATTCACCGCTGGCAATAAATTCCGATAACGTCCATTGATTAATTAACGATGTTGAGCAACTTAAAGCGCGCTTATAGCGCCGAGCTTGCTGAGCGTACTTACCCGCAATTAACCAACCAACACGATAGCTAGGCGCTGCCGTTTTAGAAAAAGAGGAGCAGCTAATTACGAGCCCTTTTTTTGAATAGGTTTGCGCTGGTGTACCTCGCTGTGGGGTAAAGTATAGATCGCCGTAAACGTCATCTTCAATAAGTACCACGTTATGGCTTTCTATTAGCTCTACCATTTGCTTGCGATTTTTATCGTTCATAAAGCTGCCAACTGGATTGCTAATCGCAGTAGAAAATAAACATGCTTTAATGTCGTGATCGTTTAATGCTTGCTCTAAGTCGTTAAGCCAAATTCCGTTATCTGGACACAGAGGTATTTCGAGTGCTTTTAAGCCTAAACTTTCTATTAATTCAATAATACCGTGATAACACGGGGTCTCTATGGCAACGGCATCACCGGGCTTTGTTACACACTTAAGCGCTATTGCAAGCGCCTCTTGCGCACCATTAGTGATCACCAGCTCGTCTATATTAATACCTATACCAAAACCCAAATAATAATGTATAAGCTGCTTTTTTAACGGTACAAAACCATCCATTGGGCCATAATTAATGGCGCTGTTACCAGCAATTGTCATCACTCGGCGCATATTTCTCGCAAGTGCTTTATCGGTTGGGGCAGCCGCAACGGGGTTTGCGATACCAAAAGGCACTACGTTAACTTGATGAATCGCACTATATACTTGCTCTATTAGCGCTTGTTTATTAACAATAACAGGCTCGCGGCTTAGCTTTACACGCTTAGGAAGACTGCGTGCTATAGCGACGGCTTTTAAAAAATAGCCTGATTTTTCTCTTGCCTCTATTAAGCCTTGATCTTCAAGCGTTTGATAAGCCTGCTTTACTGTAGGAATACTTATGTTTAGGTTAGTAGCCATTTTTCTTAGAGATGGCAGCTTTTCGCCGGGCAACAAAACATGCTGTTCGCTCATATCTTTAATAAGTTGAATAACTTGCTGATATAAAAATTCAGGGGGTTTGTTGTTTACGGTTTTTAAGTTCATCGCACACCAAATCTGTATAGGTTACATTTTTACTTTTCTGTATATGGTAAGTATACAGCTAGCTCTTAAAATAACCACTCACCCGGTATTTAGGATCGACAATGAAAAGTGCAGCGCTATACATTACAACTGTTTTAATTTGGGGTTCTACTTGGCTAGCTATAGAGTTTCAGCTAGGTGATATTGCTGTAGAGCTGTCGCTATTATATCGCTTTGCTATCGCAGCCGCGCTAATGTGGTTATATGTAGCGTACAAAAAACCCGACATGCGCTTTTCATTAGTAGACCATGGTTTTTTTGTGCTGTTGGCAATATGTAACTTTAGCCTAAATTATTTAATGCTTTATTGGGCGCAAAACTATTTAACGTCAGCCATGACCTCAATTGCGTTTTCTATGCTGCTGGTTATGAATATAGTAAATACACGATTATTTTTTGGAAAGCCTATATCTAAGCGAATCTATGCAGGCGCAGTACTTGCTGTACTGGGCATAACGTGTCTATTTTGGCCACAACTACAGCAGTTCGACTTGAGTAATGGTGCGTTGGTCGGGTTACTACTTGCTCTTAGTGGCACCTTTGTGGCTTCATTAGGAAACATGGTAAGCGTAAGAAACTCACGCAAGCAAATTGGTGTACTCCAAGGCAATGCCTGGGGCATGTTATACAGCGCAATTGGTTTAGTTTTATATGTACTAATGAGCGATGTGCAATTTAGTTTAAACGCACCAAGTAGTTACTGGCTTTCATTACTTTATTTATCAATATTTGGCACTGTAATAGCGTTTAGCTGCTACTTTGCGCTACTTAAAAATATTGGCCCTGAGAAAGCCAGCTACGTTATTGTACTGTTCCCGCTTGTTGCGGTAACACTCAGTAGCTTTTTTGAAGGCTTTGAGTGGCATGCAAATACCTTTGCAGGATTTAGCTTAGTACTTTTAGGTAATGCCATCGTGCTTACCCCTACAAAACAAATTAATGCCTTTTTAGCAAATAGAGTAATTGCTAAAAATGGCTCCGTCCCCAGTTAGAAGCGTTTAACGCAACTAACACAAAAGCGCCTACCCTACTGTAGGCGCTTTTTTATTGGGCAATGAAAAAGTAAAGCACCAGTATGAACACTAATCTTTGCTGGTGTTTCTCCAACCAGCTCTCCATCCGCTTCTATTAGTAAGCCTTGAGTCATTATTTCTGCGCTAGTTAAGCGGCTATAGGTAAGATTTTGAATATGTTGGTGGCGCTTAAACAATAATTTTATAAAGCTCAGTACATTATAAAACACTCCGCCAGAGCGCATTTGATAACACTCAAGATGCCCATCACTTAAATCTGCATTGGGAGCAATCTTTAAGCCACCGCCAAAGTATTTATGATTTGCAAACACCGTAATTAAATTAGGGTATTGCATAGTTTGGGTACTAAATACTCCTTTTAATTGCTGAGCGTTATAATAAAGCAACTCTTTTGCGCTTATCCAGCTGTAATCAAACGCTGAAAAACACGCTTTAGCATTAATAGCTTTTACTACATGAGCATCAAAACCCACTCCGGCAATATTAATAAAGTAACGAGTGTTTATTTTTCCTATATCAATTGCAATGGGTGGATTAAATAGCGCTTGTCGCCATTGCTCTATATGGCAATCAAACCCTCTTGAAAAATCATTTCCGGTACCACAGGGCAGCAGCGCTAAAGAACAATGACTCCCTATTAATGCGTTAACGGCCAAATGCAAAGTGCCATCGCCACCTAATACAACGACTTTGCTGACCTTACTTAATTGCACTTTTATTTGTTCACAGTCGTGTTCAAAGCTTCCCGTAGTAAAAAACGTACAATAAGTTAGCTGGCGTGTTTCACAGGTATCTAAAAGCCAATTTAAAGACTTTTTACTGTGTTTTTTAGTGCTTGGTTTAACAATTATCAGTAATGACAAATTTTTATATCCAACTATAAAATAGATAACGAGATAATTAAGACTTTAATTAAATTTTTTTAATCTGAATAACTAATCAAAAAAATAACGGGTTAAATGCATAACAAAAGGTAAAAAACCGCTAAAACCCCAACATAAAAGACTAAGGAGACCATTTAAATTTACATAACTATGCAATAAAATCAAAAGCACTTACTGAATCGAATCTTAATAAACTCAAGTCGGATTAGTTTAACTAATGACTCAGGCTCAATTTTTATTGCTTTATTTTTAATCAAACAACGTGCAAAATGCACGCGATTTCAACAGATACAACCCGGAGCAAATTAATGAACCCAATAAATACCCTAAACCAAACAGCTGATACTCACGTTGCAGTAAAACCAACTAACCGCAAAGCAAAAATGTTAGCCAAGCTTAACCGTATTGGTAAAAGACTAGCACTTAGCGGCGCAGCTCAATATAAATAATCACCCAACTATGATTATTTTTTAGGTGCAGCAAACACCCAACCACTAAATTAAGTCACTTATTTAGCTCCTCTTGTTTGCTGCAATCTATTTATTTTATTAAAAATTGCCTTAATTTCCCCTTATTTACAAAAAAAACCTCATTTGCGTACATTTTTTAGGCAAACAGTCATTTTGCTATTTACACAGCGGTATCACCTAAGTATTATTCTTCGTCACGGAGAGATGGCAGAGTGGTCGAATGCACCGGTCTTGAAAACCGGCATAGGTTTGTAGCCTATCTAGGGTTCAAATCCCTATCTCTCCACCACATTTTAATTGGTGGCTTTATTTTACTTCCATCAATACAAACGGTTATGCGTTGGAGAGGTGTCCGAGTGGCCGAAGGAGCTCCCCTGCTAAGGGAGTATAGAGTTTGTAGCTCTATCGAGGGTTCGAATCCCTCCCTCTCCACCATATACTGTATATAAGCCACTTAATTGTGGTTTTTTTGTGCCTAAAATTTAACACCAATACTAAATTGGGAGGGTGAGAACCCTCGACAGGGTTCGACAAAATGCCTGGAACATTTTAGACCGCTGCAAGCGTCGCGCAGCGATTGATTACATGGATGTAAGCAAGTCTATCCCTCCCTCTCCACCATATACTGTATATAAGCCACTTAATTGTGGTTTTTTTGTGCCTAAAATTTAGTGATACCACATAAATAGATTAGCAAGCGCTAGCTTGATTATAAATTTATGATGTTATCCATGATTGCCGCCTTTAAAACGCCCTCTATAGGCCCTTCTATCCCTCATAAAAATTAAACAAATTGTGCCAAACAATAACTTAGTGCATTATTGATATAACTTTAGCCAATTTAGGTTTAGCTATGATCAGGCTCATATTGCTACTTGCGTGTGCAGTACCATTTATTTCCTTTGCACAAAATACGACTGTGTATAAATGTGTTATTAAAGGCGTGCCTACTTTTAGCCAAACACCTTGTGCGAAAGACGCACAAGTTATCACCCTTAAAGAAATAAATGTGATTGAGGCATATAAAAGCTCAACGCCAGGTAAGGGGATTACCGACTCATCCGTCGATAATTTTTTAAAAGTTCAAGAAATAGATCGTGAAATAAAAAAGCTACAGTTGGAAATAAAACAAAGCCAAAAAGAATACACCGCAAAAGCTCAGCAAATTAGTTATATAACTCAAGATCAAGCAAACCGTTTAGGAGCATCTTCTATTGCCGATGCCAGAGCGACTAAAACAGCAGCGTTAAAAGAGGCTTATGACGCCTCAATTAACCAGATGCAGCAGCAAATAAACGCTTTAAAACAACAAAAGCAGCAGCTTACCCCAACGCTTTAAGCACTGCATTTTGGTGTTTTGCAAAGTTTAAAATAACCGCCCCACTGCAATGTTGCCTATGTATAGGTGACACAACGTACTCTTTTAGCTGCTGATGAATAAGCGTTAGCATTGAAAATATAAAATCAACCGTAGAACTTAAACAATCATTTAGTAAAAAATAATTGCCATTATAAAAAATTCCTCAAATAAGCTACTGTTAGCTATACTGATTATTCAAAAAGTAATAACAATAATTGCCAAGGACCTAAGTGAAAGATTTTAATTCAAAATATCACTCTAGTATTTTTTACATCTTGTTTGCCTTGGCATATATTTTTGTTGGAATTACGCTTACTAAGCTCGCCTTTAATTCGCAAATTATTCCTATTTGGTTACCTGCCGGCATTGCATTAGTTGGGTGCTATATTTGGTGGTGGCGATTCATCCCGCCATTATTTATTGCTGCAATTACATTTAATTTAAGTATTTTTGATAACTCAGCACACGAAATGGTACTTGTTGGCAATTCGTTTAATGAGGCTATGTATATTGCCTTTGGAGTTGTTATTCAGGCGATGGTGGGGGCAGCCCTTTTAAAATATTGGCTTGGCCATCCGCTGCGCTTTAAAAACCGTAAAAATATTATTTATTTTATTGTTTTTGTCGCAATCATAACCAGCTTAATATCGGCTAACTTTGGGGTGTTTGCACTTAGCCAGTTTAACCCCGCGTACAGTATAGATAACCATTGGCGAAACGTGATTTATTGGTGGCTTGGCGATACCTTAGGCGTATTAATTGCCACGCCATTTTTACTCTCGTTATTGCCTAAAACCTCAAGTAAATACCATATCTCTGCCATACCAACCATTGCTGTGTGTAGTGTTTTATTTGTATCGGTAGCCGTAACAACTCAGCTTTACGATAGTGAAAATCGCACTAATACAATAAAAATAGCCGAACGAGAAGTCCACGTAATTGAAAATAGCCTTTATCGTTATACTAACCGCACCCTTATTGCCGTGCAGAGTTTGGCAAGCCAAGTACAATCGTCTTCACAGCTTAGTCAGCAAGAGTTTTACGCTTATGCGAGCGAGTTACTTACTCAGCATTCTTTTATAAAAGCCCTTTCATGGAATGTAAAAATATCACAAGACGAGCGCAAAGAGTTTACCCAAACCATTTCTGACATTTACCATTTAGATTACGATGTAGTCGGTGAGCCGTTAGAAAAAGACGACCCCATGGTTATTGTAAAATACATAGCGCCATTTAATGGTAATCAAAAAGCGATTGGCTTTAATGTGTTTTCAAATGCTGACAGAAAAGAATCCCTACTTAACCCTACTATAAGGTTTCAACCTGTAGGTACTAAAATTATTCAGCTCGTACAAACCAAAGAACCGACCCCCGCTTACTTACTTTTTGCTCCTGTGTACTATCAAGATAATGAAGCTGATCCTGTTAAAGGCTATGCAACGGGTGTATTTTTAGTAGACAACATTATTAATCAGGCTATTTCAAAAGCGCAATCAGATATGTTCGCTATTAATATTTATGAGGATATTAATAACCCCCCCTTTTATAGTAACTCCAAAGGCTTTGACCAAGCTGCGGGGAGTCGAATTATGACTTTTAATGTTGATTTTAGTGGTCAGCGGTGGATTGTTAAACTTGCGCTTAAAGAAGGGTTTTTAACTCAGCACAACAACCAACTTACATTACTACTACTTATTTTACAGGTCGCTGTGTGCTCACTTATTTTACTTATTTTATTATTATTTAATCAGCAGCAAGTAGAGCTTACTCGCCAAGTAGCAGAGCGCACCCATTCATTGGCGCAAGCTAAAAAGCAATCTGATCTTGCCAATCAGGCTAAAAGTCAATTTTTGGCTAATATGAGTCACGAAATACGCACACCTCTTAATGCTGTTATTGGGTTTTCGTCGTTAGCACGCGAAGTTGACGACACTAAAACATTGGTAGGCTACTTAGACAAAATAAACTCCTCATCTAAAAGCTTATTAAATTTAATTAACGACATTCTCGACATATCAAAAATAGAGTCGCAAAAGCTCGCGATGGAATCGATATCATTCGACTTTCATGCATTAGTTTCTCGTATAAATAATATGTTTGAACAAAGCGCCTTTAACAAAGGAATAAACTGGCAAGTAGAGTGCAAGCTACCAGTAAACACGTGGTACATTGGCGACCCAATGCGTATAGAGCAAATACTCCTTAACTTGTGCAGTAATGCGGTTAAATTTACAAATGAAGGAAGCGTTGCATTAAATATTGCAGGTGAATTTACTGCCGCTAATAAAGTACAAATTACCATTGATGTAATAGATACGGGAATTGGCATAAAACCAAGCCAACATAAAAAATTATTTAATGCATTTACTCAAGCTGATAGCTCCACATCAAGGCAATTTGGTGGTACAGGGCTTGGTTTAACAATAGCAAAAGAGCTGAGCCAACTAATGGGGGCTAATTTAGCTCTACAAAGTGAGCTTGGAAAAGGCTCAACCTTTACACTTGCTATCACTCTTCCTACTACAGAGCCTGAAGAGTCACCTGAAATTGCATATGCAGATACAAATATTGCATCACTAGACGTTCTCGTTGCCGAAGACAACCCTGTTAACCAAATGGTGATTAAAGCAATGCTGGGCTCTTTAGGCATAGTGCCAAAAATTGTAGATAATGGTGAGCTTGCTGTTAATGCAGTAAAACTACAAAATTTTGATTTAGTACTTATGGATTGCCAAATGCCGGTTATGGATGGCTATAGAGCCACAGCGCTAATTAGGCAATTTAAAACAGAACAAGAGCTGCCCATTATTGCTTTAACTGCCGACGTAATGCCAGAGGATAAAGCGCATGCTCGTGCAGTAGGGTTTAATCTGCACCTTGCAAAACCACTCGAACTCATTAAGCTAACCGAGTGCCTTGTCCAATATGCAGAAGTAAATGAACAATAACGGGTTAGTTTTAAAAGTTTGTATAGGTTTTGTTTTAAGTATTTTATCTCACCTTGCTGCAGCTCAAGACTGTATTACTCAAAGCAGCAGCTTTAGCTTTATACTAAAAGCTAAGCAGCAAGGGTTATTTAGGTTTGAAAACGAGCACACCCACCAGTCATTCAATTATCAAGCCCTTTTGCCATTTCAGCGCTATTTAGATTATGCGTATGATCATATTAATAAAGCAAACCCGCGTGCAAACTTACCATGCCCTGTAATAACCGATACCTACAAACAACTTGTTAAGCAAGGTGTACGAACCACAAATCCTAATATTGCCGATATTATTGCCCCCTTTGAACTTAAGCACCCAGCAAGTAACAAGGTTGCCTTGTTAATACACGGACTAACAGACTCCCCTTTTACTTATCACGATTTAGCACGCATTTACTACGAGCAAGGTTATAGCGTTCGCACGCTTTTATTACCCGGCCATGGAAGCGCTGCGAGTGCATTACAAAACGTAGACGTAAAGCAATGGCAAAAAGCAGTAAATTATGGAGTAAACCGCGCTTTAACCGATTTTGATGAGGTCATATTAGGTGGCTACTCTACAGGTGCTGCACTCGTTATTGATTACCTAACAAAGCAAACGCCATCACCTAAAATTAAAGCACTTATGTTGTATTCACCTGGTACTGAGCCACATAATAAAAATGGCTGGCTTGCTAAATGGATAGACGCTATTCCATTTGTAGATTGGATAGATAAAGACGCTGATATTGATTTTGCTAAGTATGAGTCATTCCCTTTTCATGCTGCTGCAGCCTCATACGATGCCATGCAATTGGTAAGTATTGATCAATTAAGTAAACGCTCCGCACTTAAACTACCTATTTTTAGTGTGCTTAGTGATATTGATACCACAATTGATACGCGCGCTTCGCTTAAATTATTAAGTGCCCTGCATAAGGGTAACTCGCCTAAATATAAAACACGCGATACTTTAGTATTTTATGGCAATACTGATACTTTGCCTGCAGGATTTGCTGCTAATTACAAAGTAATAAACCCAAAGTGCACGACAAAACGATGTAAAAGTATTCATGGTATATCGCATATTGCGATTGTTAACTCGCCACAAAACCCACACTACGGCGTAAATGTTGCCTATCGTAATTGTGGTAGTTTTATTAACGACGATGCTCAGTATAAAACCTGTAAAACAACACCACACCCACAATTAGGTGAACGTACAAAAGCAAATTTAAAAAACTATCCTGCATTACAGCGGCTCACTTTTAATCCTCATTTTAACGAGCTGGAAAAACAAATTTCAATATTTATTAAAAACCTAGAACACACAAAAGGTAAGCAGTTATGAGTGCTCTTTCGCACCAATGGTTTACAAGCATAAATCAAATAGATGCCAATGAATGGCAACGCTTATTTGGCAGCGAGCCCTTTACATGCCACGCATTTTTATATGCCTTGGAGCAAAGCCAATGCGTAAATGAGCAAACAGGCTGGCAGCCTAAGCACCTAGCGGTGTATGAAAATAATAAACTCATTGCATTAGCGCCTGGGTATTTAAAAAGCCATTCATACGGAGAGTACGTATTTGATTGGGCATGGGCAGAAGCATACGAGCAACACGGGTTAGAATATTACCCTAAGTGGCTATGTGGTGTGCCTTTTAGCCCTATTGAAGGTAAGCGAATTGCCATAGAGCACAATGATCACGACTTGGTATATCACTACATAAAAGAGCAGCTAAACACACACAGCATTGATCAAAGTTGGTCTGGCTGGCATATAAATTTTTGTGAACAAGCACAGGCAAATTCACTTTGTACAGAGCGAGTAATGCAGAGAGTGGGTGTGCAGTTTCAGTGGTTTAACAAAGGCTTTAATACCTTTGATGACTTTTTACAGACCTTAACTGCACGAAAACGTAAAACACTTAAAAAAGAGCGCGCTAAAATAGTCCAGCAAAATATAACCATTGAATGGCTACATGGCGTGCAAATAACCCCCGAAATCATGCAGCTTTTTTGCGAGTTTTATCAGCGTACTTATTTAAAGCGCTCTGGGCATTTAGGGTATTTAAATATGGAATTTTTTATACTGTTACATGCGCTAATGAGCGAACAACTCGTTATTATGCTCGCAAAAAAAGACGATAAAGTAATTGCAGCAACACTTAGTTTAATTGGCGAAAACACGCTTTATGGGCGCTATTGGGGTGCAAACGAAGATGTTGATTCACTGCATTTTGAACTGTGCTATTACCAAGGTATTGAGTTTGCTATTAAGCATAACCTGAGCTGCTTTCATTCTGGGGCGCAAGGTGAGCATAAAATAGCGCGCGGGTTTGAGCCCGTACTTACCTACTCTGCTCACCACATTGTTGATGGCGACTTTAGTAATGCTATTAGTGATTACCTTAAAAGAGAGAGCCAACACATTCATATCTATAAAGATCAGTGTGCTGAGTTACTGCCGTTTAAAAATGAGTAACTGATTATTTGCAGGCATGGCTGTATCGCTAATAAGCGAAAGTCCTGCCTGTTTTGCCAAGCCCTCAACTGCTTCAAAATCCCTTATCCCGCTTAACGGGTCGCGATCTATTAAAAACCTATTGAAGTCATCATTACTTGGGCTGGTAAATTTACCTTGATATTTGAACGGCCCATAAATACATAACATACCTTCGTTATTTAAATGGCGCTTAACTCCGTCAAAAAAACGCTCTACCAACTGCCAACTAATTATATGAAACGTATTTGCCGTGAATATTGCATCTACTTTATCAATCGGCCAATCGTGGCTTAAATCAAGCGTAAGTGGTGCGTGTAAATTATTGAGGCTTACCTGGGCGTGCCATAACCTGATCCCCTCATGGTTTATAGCGCGATCACTTGTATACCATTGTAAGTGAGGTAATTGTTCGGCAAAAAACACGCTATGCTGCCCCGTACCAGAACCAATCTCAAGCACACTGCAACTTGATTTAAATGCTTTTTTTAACTGCGCCAAAATAGGAGCTTTGTTGTTTTCACACGCTTGTGAAAATGGCTTTGTCATAGGTTTGCACCAAAGTTGTAGGCTAATGCACAACAGTAAAGCAAATTTTGATTACTTTGTACTTAGTAAAACCCTAAAAAATAAAATTTTTATATTTATCAATATATTAAAAGTTAGCTATTTTATTGGTATATATTATGCTTTTTTATAGTGAGTCTGTAAAAGGCTCAACTTATATTAATTAAAGAGGATCAAAATTATGCATTTACCCCCATATACTGCTGTAGACGCTGTTGTCTCAGTAACAGAAAAAAACATAGAAAAGCCTAGTAGCGCCTGTGATAGTAGAGCCACCGTAATCGATTTACTTTCTCACTGTAACCAAAATCAACAGGCGCTAAAAAAACATGAAACAGACCAAATATTCATTCTTGGCTACAATTGATACTAAACTTAAACCCGTAAATAATTTTTACAATAACTGTTTACACTGAAACCGATTAAATGTAATGATAACTATTATCGTTAACTTAGGTCGGTTTTTTTATGTCTTCAGATCACGCTCTGCGTAATTATCATCATGAACTAACATGTCATTGCTTACGTCCGGGCCTTCATGCCCCTATGCTCGTGGCAAACTACATCGAAACCGCTCTAAGCTTAGCTAAAAGCTTTGAAAAACAACGCAATCCTCTACTTCAAGAGCTTTATTTAAAACGCACACTATATGAAATTATCAACAAAATGTGCGACCCTCTAATAAACAGTGCCATTCGCAAACAGTGCCTTGAGCAGTTATATAAACCATTACTGGCATTAAAACGTTATTACAAAACGCATAACAACACAGCCAAGTTTTTATTACTTGAACGTGAAGCGCGCGTTCTTAGTCACGAATTCAACCCTTTTTAAGGAGTAAAATATGAGTAACTTTAGAACAGAATCAGACAGTATGGGCGAGTTACAGGTACCTGCTGATGCTTTATATCAAGCGCAAACCCAACGCGCAGTAAATAACTTTGCAATTAGCGGCTTAACAATGCCCAAGCAATTTATTACGGCGCTTGCTTACATTAAGCAAGCCGCTGCACAGAGTAATTTTGAGCTAAATCATTTGAGTAAAAGTAAAGCGACGGCCATAGAGCAAGCCTGCCAACAAATTATTGATGGCGAGCATTATGAGCACTTCCCTGTCGATATTTTCCAAACCGGCTCAGGTACAAGCTCTAACATGAACGCCAATGAAGTCATCGCAACGCTTGCAACTCGCATTGGTAATGAGTCAATTCATCCTAATGATGACGTAAATATGGGGCAAAGCTCTAACGATGTAGTCCCTACAGCCATTGCCCTTAGTAGTGCCATTAACGTAGTTTATGAATTACTACCATCACTTGAAAAACTATCGCAAAGCTTAGAGCAAAAAAAGGCAGAAGTTGGCGCAATAGTTAAAACAGGCCGTACACATTTAATGGATGCGATGCCCGTTACGTTTGAGCAAACACTCAGTGCATGGCAATCACAGGTAAATAACGCAGCCTCAGGCATTCGCCATAGCTTAGAGCGAGTATGTGAGCTTGCTCAAGGTGGTACAGCTGTTGGTACCGGTATTAATGCCGATGGCGAGTTTGCATCAAAGTTTGCTAAAAACTTAAGCGCAAATGTGGGTATAAGCTTTAAACCAAGCAGTAACTTTTTTTATAATATTGGTTCGCAAGATGCCATTGTAGCGCTCTCAGGGCAGTTAAAAGTACTCGCTGTAGCACAAATGAAAATAGCAAACGACTTACGCTGGATGAACTCAGGTCCACTTGCTGGTCTTGGCGAAATAGAGCTTGAAGCACTACAACCAGGCTCGTCTATTATGCCGGGTAAAGTAAATCCGGTGATCCCAGAAGCGGCAGCCATGGTAAGCGCTCAAGTAATAGGAAACGATGCAACTATTACCGTTGCAGGCCAAGCCGGTAATTTTGAGCTGAATGTGATGTTACCTGTTATTGCGCATAATATTTTACAAAGTGTTGAGCTACTTGCTAATAGCGCACAAGCCCTTGCAGATAAAGCTATTGCGAGCTTTAAAGTTAACCAACCCAATATAGACAAAGCATTGGCTAAAAACCCAATTTTAGTTACAGCGCTTAATCCGGTGATCGGTTACGAAAAAGCCGCAAAAATAGCTAAGCAAGCCTACAGAGAAGCCCGACCTATTATCGATGTAGCCGAGCAAGAAACTGACTTACCACGCGAAGAGCTCGAAAAACTACTAAACCCTACTAAGCTCACACAAGGTGGCTTGTAGTTTTTTTAAAATCTAAATACGGCTTTAATTACTTGATTATATAGTTTTTATTGCCGTAAAAAATGCACCGTGTATGATAGTGATGAATATTTCATCACTATTAAGGTTTGTTATGCGTACCCCATTGTTAGCCATACTTTTACCGCTTTGTTTAACTGCTTGCCTAGAAACAACATCAGCCGATACAGAGCAAACTACTCAAAATAAATTAAAAGAAGTACCGCAAACAACGCTTGTTGAAAATAAAAAAGAACACTCAAAATCAGCAGCACAAAAACTTTCAAATACCGAGTTAAAAAAAGTATCTGTTGAGGATATAAAAACAGCTAAAACCGAGTTAAACTCGCTCATTGCTGATAATCAATGCGACACCAGTGAGCAGTGTAGGGTTACCCCTGTTGGCAGTCGTGCATGTGGCGGCCCTAGTAGCTTTGCCGTTTACTCAACTAAAACCGCTAATGAAACTGACGTTTTAGCACAAAGTAAAAAAATCACGTCTCTTGAAAGCCACTACAATGCTCAAAATGAAATGATGAGTATTTGTCAGCATTTAACGACACCAAGCACGCAGTGTGTTGAAAATAAATGTGTTAAACTTGAAGGCTCAGCGGTAAGTGCATTTTAAGGATAACGTTATGAGTTGTTTACCATCGGCAGTTAAACTATCAATTATAAGCATTGCTAGCAGCTTTTTATTACTAAGTGGCTGTGCCAGCACGGCAACGTCAGGTAATGAACAAAGCAAAACTTTATCTGACTTAAACTACGATCTGAATAACATGGTGAGCAATAATAGTTGCACCGCGAGCTTTCAGTGCAAAGTCCTTGAAGTTGGCGCCCGCGCATGCGGTGGACCGAGTACATACGCGGTTTATTCAACGCTAAACACCTCTCAAGAAGAAGCGGAACAGCTTGCTCAACAAATAACAAAACAAGAAGAGATACAAAATAAAGCGCAAGGCTTAACCGATTGCTCTCCTGTACTTGAAGTGCAATCGTTATGTATTAATAAGCAATGCCAGTCGTTTGATATTAAATAGCTTAAACGTCAATTTCAGCGTTAACCTATAAAAGGTATTAACGCTGAAATTATTAACACCATCACCACGCACACTCCCGCTTTAATGATGTATTTCATTGGCATTTGCTTAAGCACCCAGTACGCATAAATAAATCGCACAAAGTAACTCGCAGCTGTGCCAAATAAAGCAAAAATAATTAAGTAAGCAATTAAAATAATATTCATATAAATCTAAATTAACTACTTAGTGTTTTTAGTATGAGCAATTAATAACTCTGCTACTTGTTGCTTTACGGCTCGCTTATCATCGCTTTGTACATCAAACCGCGTTGCGAGTTGTGCTATTTCGTCGTCATTTAAATTAAACGATAAACGCTGGCGTGTTTTTTTAGATTTTACGTCCAAACCTAAAATTTTACGGATCATGTCTGATGGCGTGAGCTCTTGATCGATGGCTTGTTTTTTTATCGACTTTTGTACTTCGCTACTTAAATCAAATGCCATTTGTGTGGCACGCACGGCTTGCTCTTGGCGTAACCACTTATCTTTAGCATCACTCACTTAGCATCTCCTGGAAATAAGTCGACGATATCGGTGATTGGCCGTGTAAGCGTTAGCGATACTTCGGTTTCACCGCCTTCCCATATTTCGATATTTAAACCATGCCCTTCGTCAGGCGATGCTAAACAAATCATTTCACATGGCTCACCACCTTCTTGCTCATAACGCGGTAGTGACTGGCCACGAAAGTCTTTATTATGGAAGTAGCATACGTATGGCGATTCACTTTGTTGATAGCTTTTAGCTAAAAACTGCATAAAACGCTCGGGTGTGTTTTGCACCTGGATATTAGTTAATGATTCTTCATCAAAAATACGCGCAAAGTCGTCTAATCCAAATATTTGCTCTACTTCATCACGCTGAATTTTTATTGAAAAGTTAGCAAACTGCTCACCATCATCTTGCTCAATTTGTAAAAATACAACCTGTCCGCTGTTGGTCTCAAGCACAAACTCAGTGTCACTACTGTGCTGATATTGGTATGTTTGAATATCAATAACGCGTAACGTTTCACCTTTTAACCACGACGGATATGCAAATGAGTCGATAACACTAAACATATCGCCTTTTTTAAGCTCGCTTGCATGATTAAGCTGACGTTCTGGCTCTTTTTTAGATTTGAAAAAATTAAACATAATGAGGCATCCCTAAGCAAAAAAGGTAACTAAGCTAAGCTTAATTACCTTTTATAAATAATGTACTAACTATTAGCCGTTTTGCTTGGCTTTAATGCGCGCTAAAATATCAGCACTTTTTGGGCTTGTATCGCCAATACCGGCTTCAGCCATTTTTGCTTTTAAATCGTCGCCATTTACGTCCGACTCAAGTTGCTTTGCAGCACCAAGCTGGTCGCTACGATCCTGTTGGCGTTGCTTAATACGCTCAAGCGACTGGCGAGCCGATGTCATAGACGAGCTATTAGTATTAAGCGTGCTGTTAACAGCCATAGTAGCTTGCTGTACGCTTTCTGTGGTTTTAACCATAGTAAGCTGACGTTGGTTTTCTTTAATCGACTTTTCAGCGTCTTTAACTTGTTGTTTAAGCGCCACAATATGATTGCTAAAACCAGATAATACTTGCTCGTTTTCAGCTTTTTCAGCTTCAAAGTCACCAATTTTTTCGGCAATTTCTAATGCTAGGGCTTCATTACCTTTTTCAAGTGCTTGGCCTGCATATGCTTCGTGCTCAGCAATTGATGCATCAACAGCGCTAATTTTACGCTTAGTTTGCATTTCTTTAGCCATTACTTCTGTAAGGCTTTTTTTAGCACGGTGAAGTGCATTTTGTGCATCTGCAATTTCTTGTTCAAAAATTCGGATACCGTTTGCATCTACAATTGCTTCGCCTGCTTCACGCGCGCCGCCACGTACTGCTGTAAATAATTTTTTTAAAATACTCATAATCTTAACTCCACTAACTAGTTACTAATCGTTTAAATACAAGGTCACGGCTTCTAGTGCGTCAATAGCGTTGTCAGCTAGTGTCACTAGTTCGTGGGTAACGTCATCTAACGATGAATTTACCGACAGTGCACCAAAAATCGCGTATTTGTTATCGATTTTAGCAAATGCACTCAGTGGAATTGGCACGTTTAAACGTAGTAGTGTTTCGTTTAACTCGTTGCGTAATTCACTTTTTACTTCGTCTTCGCCAAACAAGTAGCTAATACATAACAACTGCTCTTGAGTTTGCGTAACAAAAATTGGAAGCTCATCGTTTCCGTCAACAATGACTTGTAAAACATCTTGCTCACCTGGATTGGCAATCAAGAAAGACTCAAAGTTAGCACCTTCAGTTTCAAAAGAAGCTAATTTTATTGAAAGTTCATTTAATTCCATGTCTCTGCCTTTTTTGTCGTTTGACATATTATGTCTGAGTTAAGATTCGCACGGCCGACATATTATGTCAACCCTGTTTTATTAATTTTTGTACAATTCGCTTTCTATTTGCCAAGCTGTACGGTAATAATCGTATAACTGACCAGATCCTAACCTATTGACCTCAATACTTTTTACTTGTTCAAAATACTGATTAGGAAACACAAAACTTGCCAGTAAATATTCTTTACTAACCCACCTAGATGGCACAGGCATTTCGCTTATGTTTTTAATTCGTCCACTTGCGGGTTGACCCATTTTAGTGGCAATAGTCCAGCCCCATTGCCCAAACGAAGGAATATTTTGCTGATATTGCTCTACATAACTAAACCCTGCTGCTTTAACCGTTTTGGCTATGCTTAAAAACGCTTTTTTAGCATGATAAGGCGATGTTGATTGAACTGCCATTGCGCCATCGGGTGCCAATAGTTGACGTACATGGTTATAAAAGTAGTCACTGTACATTTTGTTAAGATCGGGATGATTAGGATCGGGTAAATCAATTAAAATAGTGTCAAATTGCTTACTTTGATCGAGTAATTTTTCAACCTCTAAAAATGCATCACCCACAATTATATGTGCACGAGAGTCTTGCATAGATTTATTATTTAGCTTTAATAGGCGGTTATTAATAGGCTCTGGGGGCGTAAAATCACCGTCTTTATGCCCAAATAAATTAAGCAGCTGAGCATCTAAATCAATCAGCGTTACTTCGCTCACAGGCCATTTTAAAACATCTCTAAGGGCAAGCCCGTCGCCACCACCAATAATTAATACGCGGTCGTGCCTGTTTGAGGCAAGCATTGCCGGATAAACCAGCATCGAGTGATATATTTGCTCATCAATACTTGAGAACTGCAAGCGCCCATTTAAATATAAATCAGTAATAGGCTCTGGCTGATTTTTACTTAAGCGTTCGGTTAACACTACATGCTGGTACTTAGTGGCTTGAGAGTAAATAACTTTATCTTTATATAGCACGTTACTTAAGCTATTCATCCAACTACTACCCAGCACTAAAATAAACCCAAATAATGCCAGCAATACGATATGACAAACTAAAAGTGCCTTAGCAAAGCGCACATGCGCATGGTAGCGCCATAGAAAGGCAAGCCCTGCGATTATATTAAAAAGTGCTGTCCACGCTGCAGCTTGCATTATAGGCATTGAGAGCATAATGCTTACCCAAATAGCCGCGCCAATACCTGCGCCAATATAATCGGCACCGTAAATTGTTCCTGCGTTATTTTCTAAAAACCGCCCGTACACATGTTGGCGAATACGCGCTATTAACGGTATTTCCATACCAATAAATAAACCCAGTATTAAACCAAATACATAAGGAAGGAATCGTGACCACTCTTGCAACTTTTGAAATACATAGCCGTTAAGTACAACATCGGGAGGTAAATTAAAAATACTAGAAAATAAATGAGGGAGCGAATAACTTACAGCAATCACACCAGCAATAGCTAAAATGCAGCCCATGCCAACTAATGCAATTATACTTTCTAGCCAAGCAAAAGCGGTAAATGCATCTTTAAACCAACGAGCTAAAAAAGCACCTAAGCCCATAGCCACTATCATCGTGCCAATCATGGCGTAAATTGCGCTTTCTACAGAGCCAAGTACACGCCCTGCGTAATGCGAAAGTAAGTATTCATAAATAAGGCCACACCCTGCGAGTATGGCCATAACCGTAATAAGTAATATATCGTGCCCAAGTAAACGTGCTTTACTTGGGCTAGTGTTAGTTAATGACACTGATTATGCGCCTAATAAAGTTGCCATAGTAATACCAACAGCAAACGATACCGCTGCAGAAATAGTAGCTACGCCTACATTTTTTTGGCGATTTACTTCATCTGAAATATCACAGCCAGATAAAATAATTTTTATTGTCACTAAGTGCAAAATAATAAATGCAATTAAGAAAACAACTGCGCTAACAGCCCAGTAAAGCAAGCTTGCATTTATGTTATCGGCTGCATAAGGTGCAATACCTGTTGCTGCAGTAATTGCCAGTGCACTACCAATTAAAAAACCAGCGTAGCGAATACCAACAGCTAAGTTTCCATCAATAATTGCTTGTTGTAAGCAGTCACCGCTTTTATTAGTGCGTTTAAATAGTTGCACGCGATATTGGCTTACTAGTAATAATACAAAGCTGCCAATAATAAATGCTGCCACTACAATTGGCAGACCGTGCCAGCCCTCTGTTGCTACCCACAAAAGTGCAGAGCGAATAACAATAGCAACACTCACTACATGACCAAAGTCAATTATAGAGGCTGTTACATTACCTTTAACAATTTCATCGTGTAGGCTTACTTTACGCAGCGCTACTTTATCTTGAAAAAAGTGGCCTAACTTAATTAATACAATCGCTAGCACACCATAACCTAGCATTTGCAGTGCTTCTTGCTGAAGCGACGCTGCAAAAGCTCCACTGCTCACGCCCGTTAATACAATTGCAAGGGCAACCAAGCCTGCGGCAAAGCTAATACCAAAAGCAAAGTTATCGCGCTCTGTTATTTCGTCATTCGCATGTAAATTTGAAACCCAACCTTTAATGTATTTTAGGCTTACAAAGAGCAACACAATAATTGCAAAATCAATCGCCAGTGCTTGTAGCGACCACATAGTTATTCCATTAAATTCGTACATATTTCTAACTCCAACTTATTCTTTACTTACCACGGCTCACGCCACGAGAGGTTCTGCTACCGCTATCACGTACCGATCCTGAGCTATTGCTATAGCTGCTCGAACGCGAGTAACTACTGCGGCTTTTAGGTGGCGTATAACTACTACGGCTTAAACCCGTTGCACCTGTTTTTTTGCTCGCATATGGGCTTGTAAACTGCTTACCTTGGCGTTGGTATGATTGGCGTGTACGTGTTTCAAGCGCGCTTTGTGTTTTAATTTGCTTAGGGCTTGAGTAACGAGCACGGCCATAGTCATTGTAATAACTATACTTGCGACGCTTACTCCAGCTACCGTATTCAACACGATCGAACACATCACCTAAAATACGGTACATACCGTACCACTGCCAAAAGCTAATCCCGTTACTATTAGTTTGCCAGTTTCCATAATTAGGGTTACCCACCATTTGGTTACCAACCCCCTCTCCTTCAGCTTGCTGGCTAATTGCACCAATACGAGCAAGGCTGCCTTTTGACATATCAGCAAGCATATTAATAGGATCGGTCAACGCATCTGAAAACAACGTAGGCTTTACAGCTTCACGCAGTAAATCAATACTGTGGAGCGTATCTTCGTAAGGTGGAATTAAGTAAGTCCCTTTAATGTCTTTAAGTCGCTGTGTTAAACCACTATAAAGTGCACCTTGCCTTGTGGCATCAAGGGTAATTACATCAACAACCTTACTTAGTTCTGGTTGCTGCTGTTTTAGAAGTTGGCCGTACTCTTTTAAAAGTACAGCATTACGTATGCTCCCATTATCAAGCGCGGTACCAAGCTGTGATAGCTCAACATCTGCCTTTTTAATAGACTCTTGAATTGTTTGTTGCAACTGCTCTTCTTTAGATTGACAACCCATAAGCACTGCGAACAAACAAAACAGGCTCATAAGTTTCCAAGCTTTTATATTCGACATTCATGTCACCTGATTTACAAAATTAACGCAGGTAGTTTTACACAGGTCACTTATTAAACCAAGAATGAAATTGCAACAAAGTGAGAAGAAACGAGCATCTCTGTAATCAGAGTATGATTTAGTGAAATATGAAGCTATATAATAAGGTTCGAATTGAAGCACCTATTTAAAAAGGTACTTGCGGTGATTTTAGCGCCAGGAGTCGCTTCGCCCGACCTACGCGATAGAGGCTTGATGAGTCTATATTAACTATGCGTATTCTACTTTTCTGCAGACGTAAAAAAGCCCGACTATTGCTAGTCGGGCTTTCTATAATTTGAAGCCTGGTAATGTCGTGGTGCCCACAGCGGTGGTGAGTCACAGTGAAATGCTACACTATCTTTGTGTCGGGGCTGCCTTCCGTGGGGCTCGCCTTCGCGCTGTTTTGTTTGACTACTGAGCTCGGCATGGGCTCTTGGCTATTTACTAAATCCCAGAAAGCAAAAAACCCGTCACATTGCTGTAACGGGTTTCTTTAATTTGAAGCCTGGTAATGTCCTACTTTCACATAGCAAATGCTACACTATCATCGGCGCTGTTTCGTTTCACTACTGAGTTCGGCATGGAGTCAGGTGGGTCCAAAACGCTATTGTCACCAAGCAAATTTGGTGCAAAGGAGTAATGACAAGCACGTAGTGCTTCTTTTTCCTTTGCGCAAGGTGCCTCTACTTTAACGCTACGCGCTAAGAGTCACCTCATAAATTTGGAAAATATCTGATAATATTTTTTAAGTCTTTAAGTAATATCTACTTTAGTCATTAACTTCTGTCGCTTTCACTGTCACAAAACGCGTTTGGCGTTGTATGGTTAAGCCTCACGGGTAATTAGTACAAGTTAGCTTAATGGCTCACACCACTTCCACATCTTGCCTATCAACGTTGTAGTCTTCAACGGCCCTTCAGAGACTTTAAAAGTCTAGTGAGAAATCATCTCGAGGCCTGCTTCGCGCTTAGATGCTTTCAGCGCTTATCAGTTCCGAACGTAGCTACCGGGCAATGCCATTGGCATGACAACCCGAACACCAGCGGTTCGTTCACTCCGGTCCTCTCGTACTAGGAGCAACCCCTCTCAATTCTCAAACGCCCACGGCAGATAGGGACCGAACTGTCTCACGAC
>NZ_LOFG01000015.1:84284-543263 GCF_001469205.1 Pseudoalteromonas sp. H103
AAGTGGTGGAGGGAGCTGGATTCGAACCAGCGAAGGCTGAGCCGTCAGATTTACAGTCTGATCCCTTTGGCCGCTCGGGAACCCCTCCAATGCAACGGCGCTGATAATAGCAAAATGCGTATTTAAGTAAAGAAAAAAGCTAAAGAAAATTGAAATAAAGCCGATAAATATCTATCAGTTACCATAATCGGCTAAAGACTATGCAAATCGATGGTTTGTTAATCACAGAGAGTCAGCTAAATAGCAAACTTAATAATAGTGTGCATGAAAATCGCCGAGGCGAGTTTGCACTTTTATTAGCGATGCTTTCGCATGATGCATTAGACTTCAGTCAATTTCATCTGCCAAAAACAGAAATTGACAGTACAGCCACATCTGAAGATTCCTTGAGAAAGAAATTTGGTGCTGGGCCTAAACAATCGCTAGCCCCCGGTGAGTTTGATATGCTTATAGGGCAGTTTAATGCAGCTTTAATCTCAGAGCATGGTGCGCAGGCGGGTATGAAAAGCATTAAACTTAATCAATACCTAAAGCCCGAGCCACTCACAATTAGAGATGATGACAAGCATATTCCACTTAATGTATTAGATAATTGCGAGATAGCGGTTAGGCGACGGATTAAAAGTGAATATACTCAGTTAGCAAACCCACCTATTGACGCAAGTGCTTTTTACGATAGTTTAAACGACGATTCAATTCATCAACCCCTTCATTTGATAGCGGTTTAGTCTCTAACCACCTTGCATGAAAACATGCACCCTCTATATAATTTTCTTGTAATAAAAAGTCTGTAAAATACATTTTATTCAAGCTTTGCTTTATATAATGTCTAATACCAACCTGCATAAATCTTTGATCAATTTAACGAATTAAATTGCACTATAACGTCGTTAAAAGTTTTTTATTTAGAACAACTAGATATAAAAATTTTTGCCTAGTTCTAGCGTAATTTTTTTAACGTTAAATAGACCCCATATATAAGCAGATTGGTATAATAATTGATTTAATGTAAAAAAAGCATCCAAAAATTAAATGCAATTGCTATAATGGCGACAAATGGTATGACATTAAATGCCGTTATCATTAAACCAAGGTAATTAGGAACGTAATGAAGAAAACATTCACGCTAAATCACGAGAAAATCAAATACCCTCGTATGGTTGATGCTGCAAAGCACGAAGTGAAAAAATATTTGAAAAGAGAGCGTAACAAGACGCTTCCTGAAGATGCTGATTATTGGGCATTTGACTGTAAGTTTGGTAATACAGCAGAAGAAGCACAGGTTGTGCATGTTGCTGAATTAAACAACCAAATTGGCGAAATTGAAAAGCAAGGTTTAACTTCTTTCTATGTAGAGATTTTAGCTCGACCTGCACAGCGTCAACAGTTAGACCTTGATGATGACGAGTAAAAAGTTAGTTTAAAACTAATATGTAAATTATGAAATGGGCCTAAGTGGCCCATTTTTTGTTTTTATGATCCGTTCTTTGTTTATGCCAATCTAAATAACCCTCAATCATTTTGAAGTGCCATACCTAGCGTTTGCTATGTGATTGCCTAGAAGGTTAGGTAACTACATATGTGCTTAGTATAGCTTTCATTTTTAAATGATTAGCAAAGCGAGTCGAATTTTTCTGCACACATTTTAACTGTCACTTCATTCAACTCGCCAATAAAGTAATAATGCATTTCTTGATATTTTGTCGCCACCTCAGCTTCACTACATAAGCTTAGCCTTTTATATGGCTGTTAACATTTGCATAACATAAAATAGTATTATAGTGTGTGTAAAATAATAAAAATAAGTATCGCAAGTTATGCCAATAAATTACTCAGATCATGCATTACAACTAAGTTTAAAAAGTTCTAAGGTACTTATTGTGGAAGACCAACTACTAACATTAATTGTACTTAGAAAGGCATTGTCGGATCGTTTTAATGTAATGACTTCTAGAAGTGGTGAAGAGGCTATAGATTTATGTAAGTTAGATCCGCCCGACCTAATACTTCTAGATATCAATTTAGAAGGTATTAATGGAATAGAAACCTGTTTAAAACTAAAAAATACTTACGAAACTCAAGATATCCCAGTTATATTTATTACGTCACTCGAAAGCGAAGAGGGGGCATGTTGGGAAGCTGGTGCCGTAGATTTTATAAAGAAACCGACAAATCCTGAAACACTATTTAGGAGGGTGAGAGCTCACTTAATGATTAAGGCTCAACATGATTTACTTAATCAAAAAGTGTTTATTGACGACTTAACTCAAATTTATAACCGACGCTACTTTGATACCCACTTTATAAAAATAGAACAAAGTGCATTACGTGAAAATGCAGACTGTGCACTGTTACTAATAGATATAGATTACTTTAAGCAATACAATGACACTTATGGCCACGTACAGGGGGATGCGGTATTAAACTTAGTTGCCCAAACAATTACTAAAAGCTTACAACGTCCTGCAGATTTTGTATCAAGATTTGGAGGGGAAGAATTTGTTGTTGTACTTCCCCATACAGGTAATAAAGGCGCTAATTGTGTAGCAGACAAAATAAAAAATAATGTAATGCAACTAGGTATATTGCATAAACACTCAGAGCATGAATTTGTAACAATTAGTATTGGTGGCGCAACATTGCAAACGCGCGACAATAGTAAAAATACATTACAGTTAGCAGATGAAAGAATGTATCAATCTAAGTTTCAAGGGCGTAACCAAGTCAGTTTTTAGCCCCTTTTTAAGTTATAGTTTTGGTTATGGGAGAGTCATACGCTGTGGCATTTTTTGTATTTTTTACCACTGCCACAAGGGCAGTTATCATTTCTACTCACCTTAATATCAGCTACAGGAAGTATAGTCCCATCGATATAACGCCATTTATCGTCCTCTTTTATAAATCGTGAGTGTTCGTGAAGCTCACAGTATAAATTTTGATAAAAATAATGCGCTTTAAATTCAACACTTCCTTGAGAGTCATCGTGGTTTGTACTTACTACGTCTAAACCTACAAACCGGCAACTATTTGCAAAATCTTTAATCTCTTTTATAGGGTTTTCCGCTTTTTTTTCAGAGGCATAAGTATGATAAACATACTTTGCATTTTTTGTAACATAAGCACTATAGCGAGAACGCATTAATTGCTCAGGATTAGCGGCTTGTTGTGACCCTATATGAAGGGGCTCGCAGCAGTGGGCATAATTCAGCCCGCTACTGCAAAAACATTGAGTGGTATTTGGTAAAATCATAATAACAGTACAGAGTTTAAAACATTAGTTTATCAATCTTATTGTGCTAGTGGTATCTCTGTAATTGTCGAGTTTTTTGTAAAGCAATAAAGCTTCGTTGCAGTTTTACTTAAATCTAAAGAAAGGCTATTAAGCAATTGATTATTTACTATATCGGTCCACGTTATTACAGCCGCAAAATTACCGTTATTCAACGCAGAATTCAAAACATACTCTAAATTTACTAAGTGTTTTTGCCTGATCACTAGCAACTTACTTGTATCAATAGAGCACGAGTCGAGTAATGCTCTACTAGGAACATGATCAGGAGCAATCAATAATGTCCATGCGTTAGAGCTATTATAATGGTGCAGCACTTTTAAAAGCTCAAACGTTGCTGATATCTCATCTTCAATTTGAATTAAGTTTACACAATCACGTTTATCATCTTGCTTATAACTTTTAACTGTTCTTACGGTAATAGGCTGTAACATAAATATCTCACTCACTGGGTTTTTATACAGTACACGTATACAGTAGTTTATACAGTGCTTCTGTGCAAGCGATATTTGCTATTTATTTGTACAGTTATTCAGTTTAAAACTAGTGAAGTTAAAAAGTTTAAAAATAATCAATTAGAATCAATCGGTTACATTTAATTTAATGTGAGTCATAATATTTATATTAGCTGATATTTTTGTCAAAGGTGCGATGACGGGTAGAGATAGATATTTTTATACAGTGTTTTATGCTCTATACAGTATTAAGCAAATGATTAATTAATCGATTTGAGGAGCATTAGGAATAAGGTGTGCGTACTGCAGCTGATGAATTTGCTCGTATAGGCTGGCGGCATAGCATTGAGCATCTTTAAATCGTTTAGTTTCTATATGCTTTCTTAGGTCGTTAACTGCAGCGCTAGCGGGTTCATAACCTTGGCTGCTAGCAAGGCTTAACCAAGCCGCAGCATGAAATACACTTTGTGGCACGCCTTCACCTTTTACAAAAAACAAACCTAAATAAAACTGTGCTCTTTGATTACCTGCCATTGCCGCTAGGCGCATCCATTTTGCAGCTAATGGAGGTTGCTTATTTTTTAAATAATATAGCGCTTTATTCAGTGTGCTTTGCTCATCTTTTTTAGCGTTAGCTACTGCAGGGTTGTTATCGGGTTGAGTAACAAAGCCTAAAATATTATCTAACTGTTGTTCTAGGTCGTGCCCGTTGGGTGTTGTTTTTAGCATATTGATTCATTTGTTATTTTAACTGCTTCAATAGTTTAGTATATCGCAAGGTAAAATGTCCTGTTAAAGATGATTTTTATGATAAAATCTCACTACTTTTTACTATTACAAGCTTATTATGTTCGAAGCCTTATTTAAACTTAGCGAAAATAACTCAACAGTTAAACGCGAATGCGTGGCTGGCCTTACTACCTTTATCACTATGGTTTACATTGTATTTGTAAACCCAGCCATGCTTGCAGAGGCTGGAATGGATCAAGGGGCTGCATTTGTTGCTACTTGTATTGCTGCCGCAATAGGCTGTTTTATTATGGGATTATGGGCAAATTACCCATTAGCGCTGGCTCCTGGCATGGGACTAAACGCCTTTTTTACTTATGGTGTTGTATTGGGGATGGGTTATACCTGGCAAGCTGCGTTAGGGGCTGTATTTATGTCGGGGTGTATATTTTTATTTTTGAGCTTATTTAAAGTCAGAGAGTGGATTATTAACGCTATACCTTTGGTATTAAAAAGAGCCATTGCAACTGGTATTGGTGCTTTTTTAGCGTTAATTGCATTAAAAAATGCAGGTATTATTGTCGCAAGTCCTGCAACTCTTGTTCAATTAGGTGATATCACATCGGCAGGTCCATTATTAGCAATATTAAGCTTTTTTGTTATCGCAGCACTTTTATACCGCGATTTTAAAAGTGGTGTACTCATTAGTATTTTATTAGTGACTGGCATTGCTTTAAGTTTAGGGCTTGTTGAATATCATGGTGTGATAGCTATGCCGCCTTCAATTATGCCTACTTTTATGCAACTAGATTTTGCCGCGGCTTTTGAGCTGTCTATGCTAAGTGTAATTTTTGCATTTCTGTTTGTTGATTTATTTGATACTTCGGGCACCTTGGTTGCTGTTACTCAAAAAGCGGGACTCGCAGACGAGAAAGGCAATATGCCGCGTTTGGGTCGTGCTTTAAGTGCCGATAGCTCTGCAACAATTGCCGGTGCTATGCTTGGTACTTCAACTACAACGTCTTATATTGAGTCAGTAGCGGGTGTATCTGTTGGTGGACGTACAGGCTTAACGGCTGTAGTTGTTGGCATATGCTTTTTATTAATGATGTTTTTTGCACCCCTTGCACAAATGGTACCGGCGTATGCAACAGCAGGCGCAATTCTTTACGTTGCTGTATTAATGCTACAAAATCTAAAGTTTGTAAATTGGGATGATATGACTGATGCAATTCCTGTTACTGTTGTATTGTTAATGACTCCACTTACTTTTTCTATTGCACATGGCATAGCGCTTGGTTTTATATCTTACACTGCGGTTAAAGTACTGTGTGGTAAGAAAGATCAAATTAGCATTAGCGTTTGGATTTTAACGGCATTATTTGTTATTAAATTTGCGTTCTTATCATAATAGAATAAAACGGTAATCATAAAAAACCCATACAAATTGATTTGTATGGGTTTTTTAATATTTGTAGCATGGATATAAAGAGTCGATAAGTTATCGCTGTTAATAACACCATGTATTATTTGGCAAACCTAATTTACCATTTCTTTTTAGGGGCAAATAAAACATCCAGATCGTCTTGTTCGGCTTCGGCTTTCTTTTTAAGGGCACTTGCATTAGAGGCTCTTAATTCAACACTAATTGCTTCTAGGTAGCCTTCAACTTCTTGGCGTTTTGATGTTACATACTCATCAGAGTAGGTAACAGCACTTAATGTTGCATATGCTTTTTCAAAATACTGTCTTGCTGAGCCAACCATGCTTGCTGAGCGAGCCGATAGACCTCGTTTTATTTGGCTTTCAATATTTATGCGTAATTGTAATTTTTCAAGACGTTTGTCCTCTACAGAAAAAACCTGACTATCAACACGGCCTTTACTGTGCTCAGAGCGTAAAATTGCGCGCAGCTTTTTTATACCTTGAATCAAACTTACCAGTTGCTTATCATTACTTGGTAATGCTAAAGACTCGCTATTATTACCTTGTACAGGGTTTGATAAGTGAGTTTTTGACTCGCTTAATCTACTTTTAAGCGCTTTAGAATTTGGCGAGTTTGAAACCATTGTATTTAATGCTTCATATACGCGGCGTTGTAATGCACGAATTATATTTTCGGATAAAGGAATATTTGCACTATTCATAAGTGCTTCTTCGGTTTCTTCAATAATTGCTTTTTGCTTTGTTAACTCTTTGCGGCGTTCAGCTTCTTGTTTTTCTTTATGTTGCTGTACAGCACTTACCCACAGCGCTATTACTATAAGCGCGACTATAAGTATTATTATGATAGAAACAATCATTTTTTAATTCTCTGATTCATAATCTAATTTGCTTAATCTTACATTAATTATACGTTAACTGTGTAGCTTTGCGTTGATAAACTTAAAAATACCCAGTTAATTAGGGTTTAGCTTTCTTAAAGTGTTGTAAGACGAAGGGATTATAAGATTAACCTGAATAAACATCGCTACCTCAAGCATATTTATTATGCTAGCCTTGAGTACTAATCAGATAATTGCATGCCTTAAGCACTAATGTGGCTTTTTATTCAAATAACACTTGGTTTTAACAGGTATTGCCTTTATAAATAATATGAATAACAACGTTAAAATTTGCAGCCATGAAATTACAACAACTCAGATACATAGTAGAAGTACAAAATCATAAATTAAATGTTTCAGCCACCGCTGAGAGCTTATTTACCTCGCAGCCGGGGATTTCTAAACAAGTACGAATGCTTGAAGATGAGTTAGGTGTACAAATTTTTGGTCGTAGCGGAAAGCATTTAACGCATGTAACAGGTGCTGGCGAAGATATTATTAATATTTCTCGTGAAATATTATCTAAAGTTGAAGGGATTAAAGCGGTAGCAAACGAACACACATTACCTGATCAAGGTAAGTTAAACATTGCAACCACACACACTCAAGCTCGTTATGCTTTACCAAATGTTATTCAAGGGTTTATGAAAAAATACCCTGCGGTATCACTGCATATGCATCAAGGCACACCTCAGCAAATCTCTGATGCTGCAGCACGTGGTGATGCAGATTTTGCAATTGCCACTGAAGCACTGCATTTATATTCAGATTTAGTTATGTTGCCTTGTTATCATTGGAATCGCAGTATAGTGGTGGCTAAAGATCACCCACTTGCCAAAAAAGCAGATAATTTAACTGTTTCTGATATTGCACAATACCCTCTAATTACTTATGTATTTGGTTTTACGGGTCGTTCGGAGCTTGATAAGGCATTTAGTGCTCATGGTCTTGAACCACACATTGTATTTACCGCAACCGATGCAGATGTTATTAAAACCTATGTACGGCTAGGGCTCGGCGTAGGCGTTGTTGCGTCTATGGCTATTGATCAGTTAAGCGATACAGATTTAGTGTGTATAGATGCTAGTCACTTGTTTGAAGCAAGTACGACTAAAATTGGCTTTAGAAAGGGCAGTTTTTTACGTACGTATATGTATGATTTTATTGAACGTTTTGCCCCGCACCTAACCAAGGAGCGAGTAGAGCGAGCAAGTTTACTGCGCAATCAAGAAGACGTAGATAAACTTTTTGAAGACATAGAGTTACCTGTTAAATAGCCTAATTAATCCGAGCTCTGGATAATTAAATTGAACGAATAATAAAAAGCCGCCTATTTTACAATAGGCGGCTTTTTGATTTTATCGCATTTAACATTCAATAATATTTACAGCTAACCCACCACGTGCGGTTTCTTTGTATTTAGTCTTCATGTCATTACCGGTATCAAGCATCGTTTTAATTACTTTATCAAGCGATACCTTTTGCTCACCACTGCCACGAATAGCAAGGCGTGATGCGTTTATTGCCTTAATAGAGCCCATTGCATTGCGTTCAATACAGGGTACTTGCACTAAGCCACCAACAGGGTCGCAGGTAAGACCTAAGTTATGTTCCATGCCAATTTCAGCGGCGTTTTCAACTTGTACAACATTACCGCCTACTATTTCAGTAAGTGCACCCGCAGCCATTGAACACGCAACACCTACTTCACCTTGACAGCCTACTTCAGCGCCTGAGATCGAAGCATTCTTTTTGTATAAAATACCAATAGCCGCAGCTGTTAATAAGTAGCGTGTTGCTATATCACGATCCACTTCTTTAATAAATGTGTGATAGTACATAAGTACAGCGGGCAATATACCAGCAGCGCCGTTAGTTGGAGCGGTAACAACACGGCCGCCGGCTGCGTTTTCTTCATTTACAGCAAGGGCAAATAAATCAACCCAGTCCATTGCGCGAAGAGGGTCGTTACTTACTTCAACATTAAGCTTTAAATATAAACTAGGGGAACGGCGTTTAACTTTTAGGCCTCCGGGTAAAATACCTTCGGTGCGCATACCGCGTTCAATGCAGGCTTTCATTACTTGCCAAATATTAAAGAGTTCATCTTTAATTGCATCTTCGCTGCGTAGTGTTTTTTCATTTTTCATCATCAAGCTAGATACACTCAAGCCTGACTCTTTACACATTTCTAGCAAATCTTTGGCACTGCCAAATGGAAAGGGTGCAGGGTTTTCTTCTCTAATATCAAGCGCAGCTTGTTTTTCGTTTTCAAACTCTTCATCGGTAACAATAAAGCCGCCACCAATTGAGTAATAAACTTTACTGTAAATTTTTTCGCCATTGTTTGAGGCAATAATTTCCATTGCATTTGAGTGCTTAGGCAGTGTTTTTCGACGGTGAAAAACAATTGCACCTTGTTTAGGGAATTTAGCTTTATGTGTTTGGTTTAGATAAATAACTTGCTCATTTTCAATAGTTGCCAAAATATCGTCTACTAAATCAGCATCTATTGTTTCTGGGTCGTAGCCTGCAAGGCCTAAAATTACCGCTTTACCAGAGCCGTGGCCTACGCCTGTTTGCCCTAATGAGCCGTATAACTCTACTTTTATATCGGTAACATTTGCTAATAATTGTTGTTCTTGTAAGTCATTAACAAATAAGCGTGATGCGCGCATTGGGCCAACAGTGTGTGATGAAGAAGGGCCAATACCAATGCTAAACATATCAAATGCACTGATCATAATGTGTGTCTCTACTTTGCTTTCTCAGCACGAGGCTGTTCTTTGAACGGTCGAGTATAATAACGTGGAATTGTTAGCATGTAACCAACAATAGTGAAGATTTAAACTGGTAGGGCAAGCTGTTTTGTAAAGTTTTTTATAATGCTTGCCGTTGCACCCCAAAGTAGTCCATGTTGAGTTGCAAAGCCTTGTAAGGTAATTGTTTTACCAAAGCGTTGAAAAGGCAAAGGCTGCCAATTAGCGTCGTTACTTAAATCGCTAAGTGAAAGTAAAAAACTAGCTTGAACTTCATTATGATCGTTCTCCCATGTAGTTGCTTTATTAAGTAAACCAACAAAGGGGCTAATACTAAAACCAGTTAAAGTAGAGTACTCAGGCAGTTGCCCAAGTACAGTTACATTACTTGGCGCAATATTAAGTTCCTCTTTAAGCTCACGAAGCGCAGTCGTACGAAGTTTAATATCGCTTTGTTCATACTTTCCACCGGGCAAACAAATTTCCCCAGGGTGATGATGCAAATAAGTAGGGCGTTTACACAATAAAATATGCGCATGATTATCTATATCGATAATCGGCAGCATGACCGCACTGGCGCGCTTTTTACGTGTATCTTTTAGCTGGTTAGGCGCAGTAATTGGGCTTAATTGAAACCGAGCCATAATATGTTCACTATTCAAAGCCACCTACTGTGTTAATAAAGGAAGGATTTTATTCACTTTATCGTATGTTTCTTGATATTCCAATTCGACTTTAGAATCAGCCACTATCCCTCCGCCGGCCCAACAGTAAATTTGTTGGTTATGGCAGACTAAAGTACGAATAGTAATACTGGTATCCATATTACCGCAGGCACTTAAATACCCTATAGAGCCACAGTAAATACTGCGTCGATGTGGCTCGAGTTCTTCAATTATTTCCATAGCCCTAATTTTAGGAGCGCCAGTAATTGAGCCGCCCGGAAAGGCCGCTTTTAACTGATCAACTGCTGTTTTACCTTCATCGAGCTCTGAGGTAACGGTGCTTACTAAATGATGTACTGCCGGAAAGCTTTCAATAGCAAATAAAGACGGCACGTTTACAGAGCCTGGTTTTGCAACTTTACCTAAATCGTTACGCAGTAAATCGACAATCATCACATTTTCTGCACGATCTTTTGCTGAGTTGGCCAGTAAATTAGCTTGATGCTGGTCCTCAAGTGCATCGGCTTTGCGTGGTAGGGTGCCTTTAATGGGTTTGGTTTCAACTTTGTTATTATTTACCAAAATAAAACGCTCAGGGGAGATGGATAATATGGCCCCTTGCGGATGATTAATAAAGCTTGAAAAAGGGGCTTTGTTAGCCTCGCGCAATTTTATATAAGCGCTCCAAGGTGAGCCTTTGTAGTGAGCGCTAAAGCGCTGTGCTAAATTAATTTGATAGCAGTCACCACTTTTTAAATAATCTTCGATTTTTGCAAATTTTGAAGCGTAGTCTGCTTGGCTCATATTAGATTGCCACTGGCTGTTAAGAGCAAAATTTTTATTTGTCACGCTTTTATCTAAATATTGCTTATACAAGGCTAAGCGATCAACGTTTGGCTGAGATACATAAAACCAACTTTGCTGAAGCTTATCGTAAATTAGGGCATCTAAATAAAGGCCAATAGCCATTTGGGGTAAGTTAATATCATTAATAGCTTTACGTGGCATACTCTCAATTGTACGGCCTAGGTCGTAACCAAAATAACCAAGCCAGCCACCATTAAAAGGCAAGTCGTAATCTGCTTTAGTGCAATCGAGCTTTAAAAGTTCGCTGTTCATAATTTCAAAGCATGATTGATTACTTTCAATATTATTAAAAAAACTTTGGTTATTTTTTACTTCAAGGGTACTTTGCGGCTCAATAGCAATAATATCAAAACGGCTATTAATATGATTACTATTAGCTGAGTCTAAAAGAATTGCGTAAGGCAAATGCGCAAAATGCGCAAAAACTTCAATGCAGTTTTGCGTTATGGCTAATTTAGTACAATTTTTTTTATTGTTTAGCATTTACTGCCCCTTTAAGAACTGGCTCGAAACGGGCTGGGAGGGTATCATAAGTCAAATTTTTTTGGCAGCGTTTAAGTAAAAGCGCTGTAATTAAACAGTGCAAACCACCGTCACCGGTTTGATATAGATTACGCGACTATGCGTAACGGTAACTTAAGGAACCACTAATGAGTACAATCCGTCAGCAAGACTTTATTGATAGCATTGAAGATGCGTTGCAATACATCTCTTTTTATCACCCACTTGATTTTGTTCAAGCATTAGAAAAAGCTTACAACAAAGAACAAAGCAAAGCGGCAAAAGATGCAATAGCTCAAATCTTAATTAACTCGCGTATGTCGGCTGAGGGCAAACGTCCACTGTGTCAAGACACGGGTATTATTACGTGTTTTGTAAAAGTAGGTATGGATGTTAAGTGGGATAAAACAGATTTAACAGTTCAGCAAATGGTTGATGAAGGTACTCGCCGTGCGTATTTGAACCCAGATAACCCGCTTCGTGCTTCTATTGTTGCAGACCCTGCAGGCACACGTAAAAACACGAAAGACAATACACCTTCAGTTGTACACATTGATTTAGTCGCTGGTGGTGAAGTAGAAGTAATGGTTGCGGCTAAAGGCGGCGGCTCTGAAAACAAAAGTAAAATGGTAATGCTAAACCCATCAGATGACGTTGCTGCATGGGTTGAAAAAACATTACCTACAATGGGTGCTGGTTGGTGTCCGCCAGGCATGCTAGGAATAGGTATAGGTGGCACTGCTGAAAAAGCAGCGGTAATGGCAAAAGAGTCGTTAATGGATCCGGTTGATATTCATGAGCTTATGGAGCGCGGCGCAGAAACTACGGAAGAAAAACTGCGTTTAGAAATTTTTGAACGTGCTAATAAATTAGGTATTGGCGCACAAGGTTTAGGTGGCTTAACAACGGTTGTTGATATTAAAATTAAAACAGCACCTACACATGCTGCATCAAAACCAGTGGTAATGATCCCTAACTGTGCTGCAACTCGCCATGTACACTTTACTTTAGACGGTTCGGGCCCTGCTGACTTGAAAACACCTAAACTTGAAGATTGGCCACAAGTAACATTTGAAGTAGGTGAGGGTACTCGCCGTGTTGATCTAAATACATTAACAAAAGCAGATGTTCAAGAATGGAAAATGGGTGAAACCGTTTTACTTTCAGGCACTATTTTAACAGGCCGGGATGCTGCGCATAAACGTTTGCAAGACATGATCAATTCAGGTGAAGGTTTACCTGAGGGCGTAGATTTTGATAACAAGTTTATTTACTACGTAGGCCCAGTTGATGCCGTTGGTGATGAAGCTGTAGGCCCAGCAGGCCCAACTACAGCAACACGTATGGATAAATTTACCGATATGATGCTAGAAAAAACTGGCATTGTAGGCATGATTGGTAAAGCCGAACGTGGCCCTGCTACAGTTGAATCTATTAAAGAGCATAAATCAGTTTACTTAATGGCTGTAGGCGGCGCAGCTTACTTAGTATCTAAAGCGATTAAAAAAGCACGTGTTGTAGCCTTTGAAGATTTAGGTATGGAAGCGATCTACGAATTTGAAGTAGAAGATATGCCAGTAACAGTTGCTGTAGATAGCGAAGGTGCAAATGCACATACGCAAGGCCCTGCAATTTGGAAAGCTAAAATTGAAGAGCTAGACGGTAAATTAAAATAAGCCGTGAATTTTAAAAAAGCGAGTTTAGGCTCGCTTTTTAGTATTCTAAATTCTCTTATCAACTAATTTAACACCTCAGACCAGTTTTGATTACTCCCCTCTAATTTTCATAAACCTATACACTGTGCGCATTGCAGTATAATTGGCACTTGTACTTTAAACTTTACATCTATTAGTTTCTTCTCGTTTACGTAAGCGTAAGTTGTTGTGGTTTTTATTAATTTAGTTTTTAAAATTAAAATAGTTGTTTATTCAGGTTTTTTTATCTTTAAAATGGCTTTTGTTGGGTTGTTTAATTTAAGCTTGATGTTTTCATTGGGTTTATCATCCATTGGTGTGGCGAACCTGAATATGAAGTGGTAAAGTCTCGTGAATTTCCAGCGCGTATACCCTCTCACGGGTTAATTTTTCGGAGTATTTAAAGTGGCTGTATTTAACCAAGCTGAATTTGATAACCACGAACAAGTGGTTTTTTGTTCTGATGAAGAGTCAGGCTTAAAAGCAATTATTGCTGTACATAATACCAATTTAGGCCCTGCTGTTGGCGGCTGTAGAATGTGGGATTATGCAAATGACGACGATGCAGTTTACGATGTGTTGCGTTTAGCTAAAGGCATGACATATAAAAATGCAGTTGCACGCCTACCATTTGGTGGTGGTAAGTCAGTTATTATTGGTAACGCTAAAGAAATTAAATCAGAGCAGTTATTTCGTGCTTTTGGCCGAAAGCTAGAAGGGTTAGGTGGTAGCTATTACTGTGCAGAAGATGTAAATATCACTTGCGACGATGTTGCCCTGATGAATAAAGAGACAAACTACGTTTTGGGTCTTGAAGGTAAAAGTGGTAACCCATCGCCATTTACTGCTTACGGTACATTTTTAGGAATTAAAGCCGCATTACAGCATCAACGCGGTCATCAAAACTTTGCGGGTATTAAAGTGGCTGTACAAGGTTTAGGTTCAGTTGCTTATGCGCTTTGTAAGTATTTATCTGAAGCAGGTGCAGAGTTGTTTGTTACTGATATAAACCAAGACGCTATTGAAAGAGTAGTCAATGACTTTAATGCAACAGCGGTTGGTATTGATGAAATTTACGACTTAGATGTAGATGTATATGCGCCCTGTGCGTTAGGTGCAACGATTAACGACTTAACGATTCCGCGTTTAAAAGCGACGATTATTGCAGGCTGTGCTAATAATCAGCTGGCAGAGTCTCGCCACGGTGAAGTTATTCGTGAAAAAGGCATTCTATATGCACCAGATTACGTAATTAACGCTGGCGGTATTATTAATGTTTATTACGAAACAGCACCTGAAGGTTACAGTAAAGCTGCATCTAATAAGCATGTTGAGGTGATTTTTGATACTTTGACTGAAATTTTTGCTCGTAGCGAAAAAGAGCAAAAATCAACGCATTTAATTGCCGATGAGTTAGCACAAGAGATCATTAAAAACGGTCTTTAATCAGTAATTACACAATGAAAGGCGTACAGAGGTACGCCTTTTTTGTTTATACTTTAAGGTGTTAATTACACTCACACGGATATTATGACTTCTTCAACTCCTTTTATGCAGCCTTTTGATTTAGAAAGTTGGTCTCGCACGCAGCACTTTGAGCTTTTTAAAAACTTTGCTCAGCCTTACTTTAATGTTTGTGTGCGTATAGATGCACAGCAGCTTTATCAGTATTGTAAAACGCAGAGCTTATCTTTTTTTCAGGCTTATATATTTTGTACTTTAAAAGCATGCCATGCTTATGAGCCGGTAATGCTACGTATTTTAGAGCAAAAGCCTTGGTTGCTTAATCAAGTACGAGCAAGTGTGGTTGAGCTTGATAAAAATGATACATTTATTTTTAGTTATTTTAATAGTAAGAGCACATTTGCTGAGTTTGCAGTTCATGCCAGTGAAGTAAGTAAAAAAGCTAAATCTCAGCCGCTTTTTTCAGATGCGTTTGAGCAAACAGAAGGGCAAGCCGATTTAATCCACATCTCGGTTTTACCATGGTTAAACTTTAGCGCGTTTTCGCATGCGTTTAGTAATGAAGAGAGTTTAGGGATCCCTAAATTTGTGTTTGGTCAATTTGATAAAAGTACAGGAACCATGCCTCTATCTGTTGATGTACACCACTCGTTGATGGATGGATTGCATGTAGCTAAATTTATTAACGTACTGCAAAGTGCCTTTGATGACTTTTGTAATAGCTGATTGGCAGGTAAGCTAAAGCTTATTATTAAATAACCTGTACTCTGGATAATAAACCTATCTCTAGCTGCTACTTTAAGCGCTAACTGTGTTGAATTTACTTGCAATAGGCAAGCTATTGACGCGTAAATTCGCCTTGTTTTCACTAAAAATCTCTGGCTAGAGAAGATAAGCTTAAATATCATCATAATTCAATACGTTAGTAAATCTCTTAACCAGAATTTAGGTTAAATAATTTTAAAATAACGTGCGCTCTATATTAAATGTGGAGCCATATGCAGTTGAAAAACAACATCCCCGGACATATTTACATAACATAAATTAATTTAGGACGTCCTTATGATAAATGGACTGTTATTACTCATTTTAGTTGTGTTTGTTATTGTGTTTTGGCGATGGCCTTCAATACAAAACCGCTTATGGCAAAAAAAGTATAAAACTCTTTCCTTAAATTCTCAGCAAAAAGATATCTTACTCCGCTGCATGCCTATTTATAAAAAAATGACTGACGCAGATAGAGAAAAGCTAGAGCGCCATATCGTCTGGTTTTTAAACGAGAAACGCTTTTTAGGGCGCGATGGTTTAAAGCTAACACCTGCCATGAAATTAATTGTAGCTGCCGACGCGTGCGTACTTGTGCTAAATAAGCCATGGCCGCTTTATAAAAACGTGAAGGAGATATTACTATACCCAAGTGCTTACTATGCGCCGCAATCGACCCGCGATAGTGCAGGGCTTGTTAGTTATCATAACGCTGTACGTTTGGGTGAGTCGTGGCCTGGCGGCACCTTAGTGCTTAGTTGGCACGATGTGCTGGAGGGAAACAGATTACCTAGCGATGGCCACAACTTGGTATTTCATGAATTTGCTCATCAGCTTGATCAAGAAACAGGTAAAACATCGGGTACGCCACTTTTAAAAAGCGCTGCACAATACACAGAATGGGGGCGTGTATTTAGCCGTGCATTTACTCAGTTAAAAACACATGTGGCGTATAGTATGAGCCATGTTATACATAGTTATGGTGCAACTAATGAGGCTGAATTTTTTGCTGTGATCACAGAAACATTCTTAGAAAAACCAGCTGAACTTAGACATCACGATCCTGAAATTTATCGTCTGCTGGTGGATTACTATCAATTTGATCCTATTGTTTGGCATTAAACCTACATAAACTGCGTTTTATCATATAACGCTGGCAAGTTAGACTTGTTTTTGTTGCAATCATGTAAAATAGATTTAACTGCAACAATAACAAGCGAGAAACGCATGAAAAAAATGCTTCATACAGTATTGGCACTTTCAGTGTCATTGGCTCTAGGGCATGTAAATGCTGCCGAAAAAGATGAACAAAAATGGCAAGTAGACTCTCCTAAAGGCCAGTTTGTTGACGCTGCAATTAGCGTTGAACAAGGCACATGGATGAATATTGATGTAAGCCCTGATGGAAAAACAGTTGTGTTTGACCTGCTCGGTGATATTTATACAATGCCAATGAGTGGCGGTACAGCTACAAAACTTACCTCAGATATTGCATGGCAAATGCAGCCTCGCTTTAGTCCAAATGGAAAACACATTGCTTTTACCTCAGATCAGGGGGGGGGCGATAATATTTGGATAATGGATTTAAATGGCGAAAACCAACACGCGGTTACTGATGAAACCTTTAGGCTTTTAAACAGCCCCGCATGGAGCCCTGATGGCGATTACCTAGTTGCACGTAAGCACTTTACTGCAAGCCGCTCGTTGGGAGCTGGTGAAGTGTGGCTTTATCATAAGGCGGGTGGTAAAGGTGTTCAGCTTACTAAGCGCGAGAACGATCAAAAAGATTTAGGTGAGCCAATGTTCTCCCCAGATGGACGTTATGTTTACTTCTCACATGATGCAACGCCAGGTAAAACTTTTCATTATTCAAAAGATTCAGTAGCCGGTATTTATAAAATTAAACGCTACGACCGTGAAACGGGCGAGATAGAAACTGTTATTGACACTATGGGGGGAGCGATAAGGCCCACACCGTCGCCCGATGGCAAAAAGTTAGCGTACATTAAGCGCGATGACTTTCAAACCAGCCTTTATTTATACGATTTAAGCAGCGGCGAGCACACAAAGCTTTACGATAAACTTGAGCGTGACATGCAAGAAACGTGGGCAATTCATGGTGTTTATCCAACCATTGCATGGACGCCAGATAACGAAGAGCTCGTTTTTTGGGCTGGTGGTATTATTCACAAGCTAGATGTTGCAGACAAATCTGTTAAAACCATACCTTTTAAAGTGCAAACCAGTAAAAAAATTCAAAAAGCAGTGCGATATACACAAAATTTAGACACAGACGAGTTTGATGTAAAAATGCTGCGAAATGTACAGGTAAGCCCAGATGGCGAAACGGCTATTTTTGAAGCACTTGGTTATATTTATAAACGTGATTTAGAGTCGGGTAAGATTAAACGTTTAACTAAACAAACTGAGCATTATGAGTTATTCCCGCAATACTCTCGTGATGGTAAAAAAATCGTATACACCACTTGGAACGATAACAAGCAAGGCACGGTACGTGTTGTATCGTCGCGCAGCGGACGTGGCGATAGCATTACCACAGAGCCTGGCAAGTATGTAGAGCCAACATTTAGCCCAAATGGTAAAACGGTTGTGTACCGAAAAGCCACAGGTGGCAGCATATTAAACCCTAAGTGGTCTTTAAACCCAGGCATTTATAGCGTAAGCGTAAAAGGTGGTAAAAGTGAGCTGATTTCTAAAAACGGGTATCAACCACAGTTTGGTGATGAAAGTGATCGCGTTTTTATTATGAGCCCATGGCCAAAACCAACGCTTAGCGTAGTAGATCTTAAAAGTAAAAAAATACGTAAGCTTTATGAATCTGAGCATGCAACTGAATTTAGAGTTTCACCAGATGGTCAATATTTAGCGTTTGCTGAGCGGTTTAAAGTGTTTGTAACACCTTTTGTAGAAAGTGGCTCAACAATTAATATAAGCCCTAAGGATAGCCAGTTCCCTATAGAGCAATTGTCTGCTCGTGCGGGTGAAAACATTAGCTGGAATACTAAAAGCAATACGCTTTATTGGACTTTAGGCCCAGAGCTTTACCATGCAAGTTTAGAGGGAATGTTTGCAATTAATAAAGCCGATGATGCTGACTTTAAAGTAAAAAGTGGCGATAACATCGGTTTTAGTAAAAAAATGGCTAAGCCTAAAGGCATGATTGCGTTAAAAGGCGCAAAAATTATTACCATGGATGGCGAAAAGGTCATTGAAAATGGTGTGATAATTACAGATGGCAAGCACATCAAATCAATTGGTACAGCTAATGAAGTAACCATACCAAAAGATGCAAAAGTAATTGATGTAACAGGTAAAACGATTATGCCTGGTATTGTTGATGCACATGCACATGGCTCTCAAGCAAGTGATGAAATAATTCCACAGCAAAATTGGAAAAACTTTGCAGGTTTAGCGCTGGGTGTCACTACAATTCATGACCCATCAAATGATACAACAGAAATATTTACTGCCAGTGAAATGCAAAAGGCAGGGATGATTGTTGGCCCGCGTATTTTCTCTACAGGGACCATTTTATATGGCGCAAATATGCCGGGTTATACGTCACACATAGATTCGTTAGAGGATGCTAAATTTCATTTAGAGCGACTTAAAAAAGTGGGGGCGTTTAGTGTTAAATCGTATAACCAACCACGGCGTGAGCAGCGCCAGCAAGTAATTGAAGCCGGGCGTGAACTTGAAATGATGGTAGTGCCAGAAGGTGGCTCATTATTGCAACATAACTTAAGTATGGTGGTTGATGGCCACACAGGTATTGAACATTCTATTCCTGTTGAACATATTTACGATGATATAAAGCAGTTATGGTCACAAAGTGATGTAGGCTATACACCTACATTAGTTGTTGCTTACGGTGGTATATGGGGTGAAAACTATTGGTATGATAAAACGGATGTGTGGAACCACCCACGTTTAAGTAAATTTGTGCCTAAAAATCAATTATTACCGCGCTCTATGCGCCGCGTAAAAGCGCCTGATCATCACTATAATCACTTTAATAATGCACGTGTGGCAAAAGAGCTGCAAGACTTGGGCGTACTGGTTAATTTAGGTGCCCATGGGCAGCGTGAAGGGCTTGGAGCACATTGGGAAATGTGGATGTTCGCTCAAGGCGGAATGAGCTCACTGGAGGCTATTAGAGCATCGACGCTCGACCCAGCCAAATATTTAGGGCTTGATAAAAACGTAGGCTCGCTTGAAGTAGGTAAACTTGCCGATTTAATGGTAATAGATGGCAATCCACTTAAAAATATTCGAGATTCGGATAAAGTTGATTACACCATGATCAATGGTCGTTTATTTGATGCAAGTACAATGAATGAAGTGGGTAAAAAGGAACGCGAACCGCTTTATTTTGAATAGCTTTAATTATTATTTTTAATTTTTATAAAGCGGCTAATAGCCGCTTTTTTAGCCCTGTATTATTAGCAAAGAATTTAGCATGCTAATAATGGCTTTTATTGGTGTTGTATTTGCTGCTCATTTGCATTTTTGGCGTGTTCTGAATGAGAATTTTTTAACGCAGGTAGCGACACGTTTAGCCCCGCAAAATAACTAAGTATTATTGCGGATGAGTATTACATGCTCAATTAATAAATAGCAGACACAAAAAAACCGCTTAACGCGGTTTCTTTAAAATCACAAATGTTGTTTAAACAACACCGCGCGGTAAGCGACAGTCATGATCTTTGCGAGCTAAAATTACAATCCAAAGCTCTTCAGCTGTGTAACCTTCTTCATTTTCGGTAACAACAGAGAACGGTGCTTTTTTCTGTGCTTTAACAGGCGCAGCAGTTTTCGTTTTAGTTTTTTTAGCCGGCGCTTTTTCTGCAGCTTTAGGTGTAGTTTTACCAGAGCTTAATTCTTCAGTCAGCTCAGCTACGTCAGCTAGGCGTAAATTTTTTCCGCCATCAATGCTGTACCAGCCTGGTTTAGTTGTAATTTCAGGTTTTTTACCATTAGCAGCTTCATATGCAGCTTCAAAGGCAGATAACACTTCTGTTTTGTCTAGTTTGCTCATCAGAGACCCTATACGTTGTGAACACAGATAAAGAAGTCGTATTTATACCTATTTTAAAACTGTTTTTCAATTTTTTGCGATTTTCCTTCCATTTTTCACCTATAAACGCCAAAATTTGCACAAAATTCAGTGTTAAGTAAGGTAACGTGTATGCAACGTAGAGAATTTAACCAACTTCTAAATGACATTTTAAAACCGCATTTAATTAAAGACTTTTGCCCGAATGGATTACAAGTTGAAGGTAAAAATGAAATTAAAACCATAATTACAGGTGTAACAGCAAGCCAAGCACTTATTGATGCAGCTATAGAAAAAAATGCAGATGCTATTTTGGTTCACCATGGTTTTTTTTGGAAAGGGGAATCTCAACCGATCACAGGTATGAAAAAGCGCCGTATAAGCGCACTACTTGCAAATGATATAAATTTATTTGGTTATCATCTACCACTGGATATTCACCCGTCTATTGGTAATAACACGCAGCTAGCTAATTTACTTGGTATTGAGATAGAAACTGGGCTTGAGCCAACTACCAATAGTGTAGCAATGAAAGGACGTTTAAAAACTCCGCTCACAGGTAGTGAGTTTGCCAATAAAATTGCCAGCGTTTTGCACCGAGAGCCATTGTGCAGTATTGTTCGCGATGAAAAAATACAAACCATTGCATTGTGTACAGGTGGTGGGCAAGGCTATATAGATTTAGCAGCAGAGCAGGGAATTGATGCCTATTTAACAGGTGAAGCGTCTGAGCAAACTATTCACAGTTCGCGTGAGCAAAATATAGATTTTTTTGCTGCGGGGCATCATGCCACTGAGCGCTATGGAGTAAAAGCATTGGGTGAGCTACTAGCTAAAGATTATGGTTTTGAGGTTACCTTTATAGATATAGATAACCCAGTATAACTAAATACTTATAAGATACTAAAGCGCTTCTGGATTTATCCAGCGGCGCAAATTAATCCACGCATTTCCCAGCACTTCATGTGCGTATTGTGTAACAACTCTTAAAGCTTCTGCGCTTGGAATAAATTGCTTGTATAAAGGCTGCGCTGCAAAATTATGGTAATCAGTCGCAGCTGTTATTACATCAATTCCTTGGGCGTTAAATAAACTTTTTGCACGGGGCATATGAAGCACAGAAGTAACCAAAGCAACGTTAAAATCAACCAGTTTTGGGGCTAACATTTTTGCCTCAGCAGCGGTATCCATAGCGTGTGGGTTTTGACTAATACGGTTTTTATTCACTCCCAAACTAATGGCTGTTTTATACATTAAGGCGCTATTAGTGACATTTTCGTAACCACCACCAGATACAATAAGTTGAGCATTAGGGTATTGCTTTGCAAGCTTTACACCTTCTACTAAACGGCTAAGTGCACAGTTACCAAGCTGGTTGTTGGCACTGAGCCCGTTATTTGGGTTTATGTCGCAGCCAAGTACAACAATCTTATCTATTTTAGGGTGTTTTAAAGTATTAAACGCAAGTGAGGTTGGCTCATTACTTTTAATAATTTGATGTGCGAAAAATGGCGTACTAAGAGAAAGTAAAACGAATAAGCTTAAACTCGAAAGAACAAGTGCTGATTTACGCCCTTTAAATGCAAACAACAGCATTATAAAAGCAAACAGAGAAAATAAAGGGAGTGGCATGAGTAAGCCACCTAAAATCTTTTTTAATTCAAACATAATAAGTAACATAAATTATAATAGTGCTTTATGTTACTTATTAGCATGTAATTTATCGACCGTTATTTAACTTACACGTATTTAAAAAGTGACGATAAACGGGGTTATCTTTCATGTCTTTTTTCATTGCTAAATACATTGGGCGTGTTAAGCCAAGTGCACCAAGCGGAATTGATTTAATTAACCCTTGGCTTTCGTAAGGAGTAACGAGCCAATCAGGTAATGCCGCTACACCCATTCCAGCGCTTACTAATTGAAATATAAGCAGCCCTTGGTCAACATTTTTTAGTGTGCCGTCAAAGCGTGCATTTTGAATGAAATGTTTAAAAATATCTTGGCGTTCACGTGGAATAGGGTACGAAATAATAGTTTCGTTTTTTAGATCAAGCGCGGTTACATAGGCTTTTTTAGCAAGTTCGTGATCTGGTGCCACAATAAGCTTTAATTTAAAATCAAATAAATGTGCGTACTCTAGTTTGTCTGGTTCACGGATATCTGAGGTTAATACTAAATCTAGCTCATCACTTAATAAATCAGGAATAGCGTCGTAACTGAAACCACGTTCGTAGTCTATTTTTATATCTGGCCAAAAATTATTAAACTCTTTAATCGTAGGCAGTAACCAATGAAAACACGCATGGCATTCTACGCTCAAACGCAGTTGTGAAATAGGTTGGTTAAGGCTTTCTTTTAATCTGCATTTTGTTGCTTCTACCTTTGGTAACACCTCGTTTGCGAGTTCCAGTAACAACATTCCCTGTGGCGTAAAGCGAACAGGTTGAGTTTTACGTTCAAATAACTGGCAATCTAATTTGTTTTCTAAGTCTTTTATTTGATGAGACAACGCCGATTGTGTCAAAAACAGCTCGCGTGCTGTATTAACCAAAGATCCAGTGTCTTTTAAGGTGGCAATGGTTTTTAAATGTTTAATGTCTATCATCTTTAAAAATTCTCATGGTGAAAGTGAGTTCGGCTTAGATTAATTACATACTACGCTTTTCTAAAAAACGTTTCAACGTCTAGATGGCTAAAGTGAGGTTGTTTATTCTGATTTTCCTTCTTAATATTAAATTACTTAATGAAGATGTTCGTTTTAGGGCTTGTTTGATGAGTTAACTATGAGCTTAGCTCATGTTTAGTTTAAATCTACATAATTAATCTGAACTATAAATAATAAATCTATATCAAGCAGCTAAATTACATACTTATTAAGAGCTGGCGGAGCTAAATGGATTGTTTTTTCAATGCGAAAGTGAATATTTAAACCCGAGTTTGGGTAGTGAATACAATAATTTGTTTAGTAAAATACCTAGGGCGTGTTGATCTTTGCGGATTGAAATTTGTTCAATCTAGGGGCGATTTAATCGCGGCGCGAGGTTTGTAACCTAGTGGGCTCGGTAACTGCTCCTGCGTTACCCTACTGGCTTACATCCATGTAGGCAACAAAGAGTTTATCGCCCCTAGGCAAAACCCGAAGGGCAGCGCATGTTTGGCATTTATGCTGCGTTATCGCCTATTTATGGGGAGTAACCACACTTCATAGGCTCTGCTTTGCCTAAAAACCAAACATACTGCTGCAAACTAAACCATTAAAGAACAACACGCCCTAACCAAATTAGAGGGATATTTTAAAGAATGAATAAACAAAGGTATCTAAAATGCAAACGCTGATAGGCGCATAAGGCACTCTGCATTGCAATTACCTAATGCTTCATTTAATACCAATCCGCAGTAATACTTAATCATTTTCATGGGCTAAATGTGTCGCTATCCGCGTTAAAAAATTCTCATTTAGAACAACTAAATAGCGAATTTTTTGCCTTGCTATCAACACGTTTATCCATCCTCAAAATAGATCACTTAATTATGCGGATTGGTATAAGGCGTTCATTAAGAGTCAATACATCAACTAAAATAGCGTAATGCTCAGGTTAGTTGATGTATTAATGTGTAGGTGTTTAAAGGGGCTTATTAATTAACTTAATTGCTTGGCTCGCGGTGACAGGCTTTGATTTTAAATAACCTTGTCCGTAATTGCAGGCGGTTAATTTTAAAATAGCAAGTTGCTCTTGTGTTTCGATACCTTCAGCAACAACCTCAAGTTGAAGTGATTGCGCCAGAGATAAAATAGCTTCAACAAGGGGGTTAGTTGAATCTTGAAGGTGATCAATAAAGCTTTTGTCTATTTTTAAAATGTGGATAGGTAATTGGTGCAAGTAACCAAGCGCCGAATAGCCTGTACCAAAATCATCGAGGCATAACTTCACTTTTAATGGTGAAAGCCCTTCGATTATGTGTGTTGCCAGCTCTAGGTTTTCTATTAAGCCAGACTCTGTAATTTCTAAGCATAAAGAGCCAAGAGGTAATTGGTACTTATTGTAAATTGAGTGAATTTGAGCAACAAAATCAAGGCTTGCAAAATGACGTGAAGATACATTAACGGTTACTTTTAAAAAACGATGACCTTGTTTGTGCCATTTAGAAATATACTGTGCAGCTAGATCAAGCAAGTGCAAATCTAAGTTAATTATTTGCCCTGTGGTTTCAGCTATAGGTATAAAGTCATTAGGTGGTACAAAGCCTTTTTTAGGGTGATGCCAACGTACTAAAGCTTCAAAGCCTATTACTTCACTACTATTAATAGTAAATATTGGCTGAAAATAGAGCTCAAACTCATTATGCTCAATACCATGCTGTAAATCGTTTTCGATATCTGCATGGGTTTTAAGCTTTTTACGCATCGTATTATTGAAAAACTTTACTTGCCCGCGACCGGTCGATTTTGCTTCGTACATGGCAGCGTCAGCTTGTTGTAATAGAATATAGGCTTTATCGTCAATACTATCGCTGTAAGCTATACCAATGCTTGTTGAGGCTTGTAATAGGTGACCATCTACATTTAAAGGTTTAGAAAGTGCCGTTTGTATGCGTTTTAACGCTTCACTGACCTGATTTTTATGGGTGATATTTTCCATGAAGATCGCAAATTCGTCACCGCCTAAACGTGCAAAAGTATCGGTATTACGGACGGTATTTTTAATGAGTTCACAAATTTTAATTAAAAAGTGATCACCCACCTCGTGGCCTAAAGCGTCATTTATACTTTTAAATCGGTCAAAATCTAAATATAAAAGTGCATGGCTTGTGCTTTTTTTAGCACGGGATAAGCGTAAAATAGCGTGCTTTATCCGCTCAATAAGTAAAGAGCGGTTAGCAAGGCCTGTTAGTTCATCATGAAGTGCTTTGTGCTCTAGCTCTTGACGGGCTAATTGCCTGTCTATTGCCATACTTATTTGGCGGCTAACATAGGTTAATAGAGCGCTGTCGTGTTCATTATATTGCAAATTTTTATCATAGCTTTGAACAACAATTACACCACTTATTCTCTCATTTGTTTTAAATGGGACGCCAAGCCAGGATTCAGATAACCTACCAACAAGTTTAAAGTCGCCCGCATTAATGTGTTGCTGATATTGTGATTGGTTAAGTAATAAAACACGATCTGATTTTAATAAATAGTAAGAGGCTGTATCTTTTAGCTGCTCTTTTGATATTTTTTTATGGGCATGACTTTGGATCCCTTCTTCGACTATATAAACCAGATCGAGAATATCAACTTGCTTATCGTAAAGAGCAATAAAAAAGTTATCGGCGGGTATTAAGCTGTTTATTATTCTATGCAGTGCTTCAAAGAAAGTGTCTAGGTCACTTGCTTTGTAGGTTAGGTTAGCTATTTGTAATAAGCTATTTTCCAACTTTTGAGCATTGTTAAGCTGCTCAACGGTTTGCTGTAAGTTATTTACCGTATTTACTTGGTTTATTTTTGCACTAAGTAAATGAGCAACCGTTGTTAGTATTTCAAGGTGAGCATTAGTAAAGTAATTTTTGACAGGGTGCTCACAATCAATAACACCTAAAACTTGTTCCTTGTATATAAGAGGAACACAGAGCTCTGATTGAGCAGGGCGATTATCTGCAATATACCGACTGTCTTTAGTTACATCATCAATAATGACTGCTTTACCTGTACTTGCAACTGCACCTGTAATGCCCTCACTAAAGCGAATTATTTTACGCTCAGCTTGGTATTTATCCCGTGCATGAGCAATGCCCATTGAGGCGACTTGATTTAATGTATCAGTGTCTCGATCTGCAAGATAGATAACGCAATCAACAAATCCTAAGCGGTTGACTACATGTGTTGTAACGTACTCAAATAACTCATCGAGTGTGTCGAGTTGTAATAAGCTAGATGAAAATTGATTAATGATACTGAGTTGATCAGTTTTTATTTCAAGGGCTCTAGCTGCGTCGATTTGATAAGGCATAGGCAATTTATATTATTCTTTTTATTTTTTGATACAGGTACTAAGTTAACTCAATATTTTCTTGAGTACAAAATAAAGCGATAAATAGATTTTATAAAGCGTAAAGCGATTCTTTTTAATAAAATCTTTACTCCAAAACCTCATATGCCTATGATCGGATAAATTCAGCCGTGGAACAAAGTAATGACAAGTAATACATCTAACACCGTAACAACTCTCACTATCACTCGCCCAGATGACTGGCATGTACATTTAAGAGATGGTGATCAGTTAAAAGATACTGTGCGCGACATTAGCCGCTACATGGGTCGAGCTATTATTATGCCAAACCTTGTTCCGCCTGCAACATGTACTGATACAGCATTAGCTTATCGTGAGCGTATTATGAATGCTGGTCCACAAGGGCAATTTGAGCCTTTAATGGTGCTTTACTTGACGGATAAAACGACTCCAGACGAAATCAAGAAAGCCAAAGCAACGGGTAAAATTTTTGCTGCAAAATTATATCCAGCAGGAGCGACTACTAACTCTGATTCAGGCGTTACATCAGTTAAAAATATTTATCCTGTTTTAAAAGCGATGCAAGAAGTCGGTATGCTACTTTTAGTGCACGGTGAAGTCACAGATTCTTCAATAGATATTTTTGACCGTGAGAAGGTGTTTTTAGATACTATTTTAGGCGATGTTGTTGCTGATTTTCCTGAATTAAAAATAGTTTTGGAGCACATAACAACAAAAGATGCTGTTGAATTCGTTATGGCTGCACCGCAGAACGTAGCCGCGACCATTACAGCACACCATCTTCTTTATAACCGTAATCATATGTTAGCGGGTGGTATTCGCCCACATTATTACTGTTTGCCTATCCTTAAGCGTAATACTCATCAGCAAGCTTTAATGGGGGCTGCAATTAGTGGTAATAAAAAGTTTTTCTTAGGGACTGACTCTGCACCGCATTACAAAGACAAAAAAGAAGCTGCGTGCGGTTGTGCTGGGGCTTACACAGCTCATGCATCAATTGAGTTGTACGCAGAGGCTTTTGAAGATGCAGGTGCTTTAGATAAACTTGAAGGGTTTGCAAGTCACTTTGGAGCTGACTTTTATGGCCTTGAGCGCAATACAGATACAATTACATTAGAAAAGAGTCCTTGGAAAGTACCCGCAACTTATACTTTGGGTGATTCTAAAGTCGTGCCTATAAAGGCAGAAGACACTATTGATTGGCAAGTAAAATAGTACGATTAAATGTTTATAAAGCCACAAATGAAATTTTGTGGCTTTTTTAGTTTCTTACCATTGGGTTTCTAGCCTCTTAAAAGAATATGATATTTAAGCACTTTTTATAAAATGCTTAATTAAGCCCTCTATTTATAGTTTTTAAATCATACAATAGTATATTTAAGATTATTTCTGCTTTTAAATTAACCATTTATCATTAAATTAAAGAAAGTTAAGTTTCTTATTAAATAAATCCCAATTAATAGAGCCAAAAAAAAATTAATGTGTTAATCTTAACTTGCTTTGAGTTTTTGCGTATTGAATTTACGGATATTGTGCTGCGTTTAAGGTTACCGGTTAGGTTAAAACTTGTTCCTGTACTATACCTCCAGAATTTTGGGCACTGACTCAGGGAGGATATAGCCATAATAATATGGCTGAATTTTAATTATTGACTTACAGGAAAATTTAGTATGTCGGTTACTGGTAAAGTAAAGTTTTTCAACGAAGCTAAAGGCTTTGGTTTCATTGAACAAGAAAATGGTCCTGACGTGTTTGTACATTTCAGCGCAATCACTGGTTCTGGTTTTCGCACTCTTAGCGAAGGTCAAGCAGTGACATTCAGCATCAAACAAGGTCAAAAAGGCCCTGAAGCTGAGAACGTAGAAGTAGCATAATTTTAATTATGTGAACCTTAGTTCATCGTGGTGAAGCAGACATCTGTTTCACCATAATCCCCTAATCACAAACTCTAACTTTCCATTTAAACTCAAAATCCCCAGCTTACTTTGCAAACTCATTTAAAAAAACTGACAAAAATAACGATTGTTATCAGCATTGACCATTATGTACTACCACAATTGGTTTATGACGATTAGGTAATTATTAAAGTTTATTTTATCAAACCAAATAGTACTCATAACTTAATACCTTTGCTCAATATAGATTAATAATTAATTAAGTACCTCAGAATTTTATCCCCGATTAAAAGTACCTTTAGCTCTATGTATTACTAAAATGATGAGCTTATATAAAAGGGAGTAGTGTTAGGGGGGGAGGCTATTGGCGTTCATAGGTAATATTTTTCTAAGAATGAAACTAAATAGTAACACGCGGTTTTAACCTAGTGGTATTAGAAACCATTCTTGCAATACCTAAATGTTCCATCATTATATTACAGCAGGCTGAAAAGGTTTCAGTATCCAGCCTACAAACTATACTTAGTATCAATCCACAATAATACTCAATCATTTTGCGGGGCTAAACGTGTTGCTACATGCGTTAAAAATTCTCATTTACGACCGCAGGGATGCAGAAGTTATAGCAATTGCCGAGAACAACTAAATAGCAAATATTTTACCCAACTATAAACACGTTTTCCGGCCTCAGAATAGATCACTTAATTAAGCGAATTGGTCTTATTGAGTAATAAAAAGAGTCAAGCAGGTTTAGGGCGAACCTAGATGGTTGCGCTTATTTAGATTTTACAATGTCATATCAAAGATGTGCGATGGCCACACTTTATAGACTCTGCCTTGATTGAATAGCTGACTAATTACTAGGGCGTATTGATCTTTGCGGATTGAAATTTGTTCAATCTAGGGGCGACTAAATCGCGGCGCGAGGTTTGTAACCTAGTGGGCTAAGTAAAAACCGAGTAAAGCTTCCGCGTCCTGCTCACGCCCCTTACCTACATCCATGTAGGCAACAAAGAGTTTATCGCCCCTAGGCAGAACACGAAGGGCAGCGCATGTTTGGCATTTATGCTGCGTTATCGCCTATTTATGGGGAGTAACCACACTTCATAGGCTCTGCCTTGCCTAAAAATCAAACATACTGCTGTAAATTCAATCATCAAAGATCAACACGCCCTGGGGTAGGAGTGCGAAATATAAATAGAAGCAAAGCTTTTATCTATATTTTCAAAATGGCTTTGCTCTACTCAATCAAGTGATACTAAAACCGCACACTGTTGTTTTTTTGTGCGACAAACGGTTTGTTTTATAGGACGAAGTGTAAAAAAGGTGAGGAAATGTACCAAGTAAGTTTAAAAAATAACTTTTGTTATAATTGTATCGTTTTTTTTTGAGTTTTTTTCAGTGCGAATTCAGTTTTAGTTAAATGTTACAATTATGTTGTTGTTTGTCAGTGTAATGCGAATAAATACCCCCCTCAAAAGGCTTTAATTGATATATCAAAAAAAAATGTCGTTGCAATAATGTTAACAGTTGTATGCTAATACTTTAGTGCAACCTTTATCTTCGCTATTTATTTACTGATATCAGCAAACATCAAGTTGACAGCATCAATTGCATTTAGCATTATTGGTAGGTTGATATCTATTAAAAGATATCAGGGTTGTTCTCCTCGGAGGATAATTAAATTATAAAAGTAACATTACTTAATTGGTTGGGAACTATGTCTGTTAAAATCAGAAAGAGTCTTGTAGCAACTGCGTTGGTTGGCGCTTTTGCATTTGCAAGCAGCAATGTGATTGCAGATCCTTTGAATGACGTGCAAAAAGCAGGTCAACAAATTCAAAAGGCTGCTGTTAAGTCTCAAACTAAAATTGACAATGTATATGGTCAAACTCAGGAGCTAATCGCTGAGTACCGTAGCGTTGTTGATGAGACTGAACTTATGAAAGTATACAACGATCACGTAGCACGTTTGGTCGCTGACCAAAACGCTTCTATCGAGTCGTTTGACCGTCAAATCGCTACAATTGACAACACAAAGCAAAACGTTGTGCCTTTGATGTATCGCATGATCGATACGCTTGAGCAATTCATCAAAGCGGACGTTCCATTTAATCTTGAAACGCGTCTTGGACGTGTTGAGAAACTTCGCGACATCATGGCTTCTGCGTCTGTAACGACGTCAGAGAAATTCCGCCAAGTTCTAGAAGCGTACACAGTAGAAACTGCTTACAGTTCAGCTGTAACAGCTTCACAAGGTACTTTAGAAGTTGATGGCAAGAACATTAACGTTGATATCGGTCGTTTAGGTCGTATTTCATACGTAGCACAGTCTTTTGACTTAAAACACGCTTGGGTGTGGGATAACAACACTAAAGAGTGGAAGAAGTTAGGTGATGAATACCTAAAATCAGTTAAAGAAGTGATCCGTATGGCGCGTAAGCAAGCGACACTAGAACTTGTTAAACTACCAATTTTTGGCGCGGAGTAATTAAATAATGAAGAAACTATTTAAAGGTTTTGCTGTTGCAGCAGTACTATCTGTTTCTGCAGGTACCGCGCTTAATGCACACGCAAATACTGGTGCTTTAGATAAAATTCTTGAGCAAGTTAAGCAAGAGCGTATCTCTGAAGGTAAAATCAATAAGCAACGTGAGCAAGAGTTCCTTTCAGAACGTGCTGACAAGCAAGCATTACTTAATAAAGCAAAAAGCCAACTAGCTGCTGAAAAAGCACGTGGTGATAGCTTAGCTAAGCAATATGCACAAAACGAAAATACTTTAGCTGAAAAAGAGCAAGCTCTTCAAAACGCTCAAGGTACACTTGGTGAAATGTTTGGTGTTGTACGTCGTGCAGCTCAAGACGCTATCGGTTCTATCGAAGCTTCACTAGTTAGTGCTGAAAAGCCAGGTCGTGCTGAAGTATTACGTTCATTAGCAGCTGCTAAAGAACTTCCAACAGTTCGTGAACTTGAAGAACTTTGGATTTCACTTCAAACAGAAATGACTGAGTCAGCGAAAGTTTCTACTTTTGAAACTGAAGTTGCTGGTCTTGACGGTAATGCTTCAATGAAGCAAGTAACTCGTATCGGTAACTTTAACTTAGTTACAGACGAAGGTTACTTAATCTACTCGCCTGAGACTAAGTCTATTCAGCCTTTAGGTAAACAACCTGATAGCTACATTTTAGACGGTATCTCTGCTCTTGAAGGTACTTCTGCAGATAACTATGCTGGCGTATACGTTGACCCGACTCGTGGTGCAATCTTACGTATCAACACGCAGAAGAAAACGCTTATGGAATACTACGAGCAAGGTGCTGAAGTTGGTTACATCATCACAGTACTATTAGCTGTAGGTCTATTAATCTTCTTAGTACGTTTTGTTGATTTAGCGCTTACTACTTCTAAGATCAAGTCTCAGCTTAAGAACTTGTCTACACCGAATACAAACAACCCACTGGGTCGTATTCTTAAAGTGTACCATGACAACAAGACTCAAGATGTTGAAAACCTTGAACTTAAACTTGATGAAGCTATTTTACGTGAAACTCCACGTGTTGAAGCTGGTATCAACATCATCAAGATTCTTGCTGCAATCGCACCATTACTAGGCCTACTAGGTACTGTAATCGGTATGATCTTAACGTTCCAAACAATCACATTGTTCGGTACAGGTGATCCGAAGATCATGGCAGGTAACATCTCTCTAGCTCTTGTAACTACAGCGCTAGGTCTTATCGCAGCACTACCACTTATCCTACTTCACTCAATTGTTGCAGGTCGTAGTAAGTCGGTATTACATATCCTTGATGAGCAAAGCGCTGGTATCATCGCTACTCACGCGGAGAAGGAGAAAGCCTAATGCTAGTCCTGATGGAGATATGGGAATCTATCAGGGATTTTGTTGGCACAGGCGGTCAGGTTTTATACGTGGTCGCGATAGCACTCTTTCTTATGTGGGTTTTAATGATTGAGCGCTATTGGTTCCTACTTGCTGAATTTCCTCGTTTGACGAAGGACATTGTAGCCAAGTGGGATGCCCGCCAAGACACTACGTCTTGGTACGCACACAGAATCCGTGAAGCATGGATTTCTGAAGCGTCTGAAAAATTAGATCAGCGTATGTTGTTGATTAAGACATTAGTAGCTATTTGTCCTTTAATAGGCTTACTTGGTACTGTAACGGGTATGATCGCGGTTTTCGAAACCATGGCAACTCAAGGTACTGGTAATGCACGTTTAATGGCATCAGGTATTTCAATGGCAACAATCCCAACAATGGCTGGAATGGTTGCGGCACTATCTGGAGTTTTCTTTAGCTCACGCCTTGAGGCAAGAGCGAGAATGGTGAAAGCCAAACTTGTAGATAGCATGCCTCATCACTAGAGAGAGAATTAAATATGGCACGTAAACAACGTTTTCGTGAAGAAGAAGAAGCAGCGGTAGATATGACGCCGATGCTTGACATCGTATTTATCATGCTTATTTTCTTTATCGTAACTACATCGTTCGTTAAAGAGGCTGGTATCGAGGTCAATAAACCTAAAGCGGCTCAAGCTACGAAGCAAAAAAATGCTAACATTTTTATTGCTATACGTAGTGATGGTGCTATCTGGATTGATAAACAGCAGGTTGACGTTGAACGTGTTTCAGCGAAAATTGAAAGTTTATTAGCAGAACAACCTACTGATGTTGTAATTTTGCAAGCTGATAAAGAAGCAAAGCACGGCACAGTGGTTAAAGTTATGGACCAGATCAAAGCGACGGGTGATAACCTAAGAATTTCAATAGCTGGAGATCAGTAATGATTCGTTTTCTGTTTTCACTGATTGCAGGTGGGGCAGTTACTTTCGGCTTGTTCTACTTCATGGCTTACCTCATCTCTGGTGGGGCTGACCGTAATACGGAACAAAAAGAGCAGATCATAGTCGAAATAATGACGAATCCGCCTGAATCTAAGGTGCAGGAGAGGAAGCGTGTACCGCCTCCACCTCCGCCACCGCCAAAGCAGCCGCCTAAACCGCAGCCGCCACAGCCGGAAAATAATAATCCTAACCCTGGTGCTATGTCATTTAACATGGGTAGCATTGATGTAGGTAGTTCAGCTGGTGGACTAAGTGGTCCAGGTGCATTTGGACGAGATGGTGATGCGACACCTATCGTTCGTATTGAACCAAAATATCCAACGCAAGCAGCGCGTGATGGTAAAGAAGGTTGGGTTCAACTTTCATTCACAATCGATGAGTTAGGTGGTGTGACTGACGTTGAAGTAATCGACGCTGATCCTAAACGTATCTTTGACCGTGAAGCTAAACGTGCACTGCGTAAGTGGAAATACCGTCCTAAGATCATTGACGGGAAACCACAAAAACAACCAGGTTTACAAGTTCAACTAGACTTTAAACTTAACCAAGGCAACTAAGGAGGCGAGTAATGAGAAATTTTTCTAAAGTAACTGCTCTTGCAATTCTTATGTCTGTGTCAGGTGCTACATTAAGTGCATCTGTTTTAGCGGCGCCAGATTACGCAAAGATTGAAGAGCGTAAGAAAGCAAAAACTAAAATCATGGGCGAGCGTACTGGTAAAAAAGTAATTAAAGCATTTGATTTGTACAACGAAGAAAAAGTTGATGAAGCTATTGCTTTGCTTAGAGAGATTGAACCTTCGAATGACTTTGATAAAGCGACCGTAAATCGTTACTTAGGTAGCATGTACGCTCAAAAAGAAAAGTATGCCGATGCGATCAAATACGCTAAGCAAGCAGTTGCGCCTGATGTTTTAAACTTTGCTGACCAAGAACAGACACTAAAGCTGTTAGGTGATTTATACGCCGGCACTGAGAAGTACCAAGAAGCCAAAAAAGCTTATGTAGCTTGGATGGACTTTACAGGTGAAGAAGATCCAACAGTTTATACACGTATCGCTCAAGCTAACTATCAGTTAGAGCAATACCGTGACGTTTTTGAACCAGCTGATAAAGCAATTAAACTTCAAAAAGAGCCTAATAAAGGCCCTTACCAATTAAAACTAGGTGCATACTTTGAGTTAAAAGATTATGCAAACATGGTTAAGATTGGCGAAGAGATTGTTCGTGTGTGGCCAGATGATAAAAAGGCTTGGGTTAGCTTAGGTAAATATTACCTACAAACCGAAGACTATTCTAAAGGTCTAGCAACTATGGAAGTTGCATACAAGAACGGTTACTTTGAAAATGAAGTTGAATATAAAGTTTTATCAAACTTTTACTCTCTAAACGAGATTCCTTTTAAAGCAGCTATAACGCTAGAAAAGGCCGTTAAAGGAGATAAAGTAAAACGTACTAAGCAGAATGTTAGCGCGATTGCGAGTAACTACCATCGCTCTAAGAATCTAGAAAAAGCTGCTAAGTATTACGAAGAAGCTGCTAAATTTGATGAAGATGCTGAGCTTTACCGCAAAGCAGGTTCATTACTTTTACAATCTGAAAAATTCAGTGCTGCTGTTGTTCGTTTGAACAAAGCGTTAGAACTTGGTTCTGACAAAAAAGGTACTATTTATTCAGATTTAGCTGAAGCGTATTACTACCAAGGTAAGTATAAGCAAGCATATGCTGCTATTACTAAAGCTATGGACGACCCACGCACTCGTAAGTTTGCTAAAGGTTGGTCTACTTATATTAAAGATAAAGCCGCTCGCAACGGTGTTAAAATTTAACTTTAATTAGCTTAAGCAACTTATTAAAAAGCCCCTCAGGGGCTTTTTTTATTGGAAAAACTATGTATAAAACGCTCTCATTTTTATCACTTATGTGTCTGTTTTTAGCTGCATGCTCAAAGCAACCTCAACCATTTACATCATTTGAAGACGCGCAGACGGCTTTAAAATCTCTAAATACCGCACTTGTACAAACAAAAACAATAAAAATAGATACGGTAACTGACGAGCAACTCGTTTTCTCTGATGCGTATTTGGCTAAGCGCCATGCTGTTTATCAAAGCTTAATGGATATGCAACTTGAATCGAATCAAATTGCTCAAGTGAACTATTTAGTTATTGCTGAGCGATTTCCTGAGCGTTACTTTAATTGGCCAGCTCAGATAAACGTACTTGAAAACATGCTTGCTTTTGATGGTACAAAACACAAACCAGACAACATTATTAAATGGCTAAAATTGACTCAAGATCAATTAGATAGTGCTAAACAAAGTAATTTAAAGCTAAATAAAGTTGAGCTGTCTTTATTAAATTCGTATGTTGATGAAACACTTAAAAATAATAAAGTTCAAGGTGCTCTGCAAAGCCACTTAAGGGCATTTAGCGTGTATTTAAGTAATTACAAGGTTCGCGGGAGTGTAGGACTTCGCGGTCTTGCTAATGGTAGCGAGTGGTATCAAAGTAAGCTTAATTATTTTAGTGGCGCTGTTCACTCTCCACTTGAATGGGCTTCATTACTTAATAAAAAAATAAATATGTTAAAAGTTACAGAATCTATATCTAATGTAGATGTCCCTAAAACACATGAATATTCTTTTATAGTTCAAGTTGTTAAAAGTAGTAAACAAATCCCAGGTTTAGATTGGCAAAGCCATTACCTCGATTTACCATCAATGGCAGCTAACATGAATGCTTCTGCTTCTAATAGTGCTTTAATGCTAGTGATGATGGAAACTGATGTTGGTATTCATTATCACGCATGGACACTACCTCAGGCTAAGGTAAACTTAATTAAAAGATTAAAAATAAGCCCAGAGTTTGCGCAGTATCTAGTGGAAGATATTATTTTATATCCAGGGCAGTCATTTAGTTTTGCATCAACAACGTTATGATTATTACCAATGCTAATGTGATAAGTACGCTTATTTAGCGCACTTATCACAGCGCTGCGCTGCTGGATCCTTTTCAAGTAAGGTTGCGGGTATTTCTTTTTCGCAATCGCAGCAATATCCATACTGGCCTATATCAATTTGGCTTATTGCAGCCTCAAGTTGAGTCATTCTATTTATTAAAGGGGTGTATTCAGGTCCGAGTTTTTGCGCAACATGGTCAAGCCAATCATTTCTTCCAATGGTCAATAATTCACACTTTAATTGCTGGTAACAAGAGTGGGGGGATTCAGACAGCATTGCCATTATAGCTGATTGGACTTTAGTTATCTCATCATCGAGTTTTTGCTGATGGTTCATATCAGTATAACCTTTAAAATTGGCTTATCGTTATACTGATATTATCTAGGGTTTAAACTTAACCGTTATGATTTGAATCAAGTTGCGGTGCTTTGGCATATTTTTTTAATACACCTGCAACATCTTCTTTACTTTTCAAGCGTCTAATTTCATCAAATAGCTCAATTGCTTGAGGATACTGGCGTTTTAAGTAGCCAAGCCATTGTTTAGTTCGTGATGCAAAATACTTTTCGTCTTTTGCTGGGTCTTGATGAATAGCAGAATGAATTAGATGATAAATTATATGTTCCCACTCTAAAGCATTATATTGTTCATTGTTAACATGAGCTTTGATTTTTTTTGCTAAGTCAGGGTGAGAAAGAGCACCTCGGCCAAGCATTAAATCAGTGCACCCGCTGCGTTTTTGGCACAATAAAGCATCCTCAACCTGCCAAATTTCACCATTCGCAACCACTGCAATATTCTTGTTTTTTATAATAGGAGGGATCTTTTCCCAGTATGCAGGAGGATTGTAACCATCTCGTTTGGTGCGAGCATGTATAGCAACGCTATTTGCACCAGCACTTACTACTGCATCAACTATTTCCTGGCTATTAGAATCATCATCAAACCCTAGACGAATTTTTGCGCTTACCTCATGGTCATTATCTACAGCATCTCTTACGGCTTTAATAATGGTATACATGTGTTCAGGATCTTTTAGTAATACTGCGCCACCACGGCTTTTATTAACCGTTTTTGCAGGGCAACCAAAGTTAAGGTCAACGCCATGAGAGCCGAGCGCGATTGCTCTTATTGCATTTTCAGCAAGAGGGTTTGCTTCTTGTCCAAGTAATTGTACACGTACTGGCGTTCCTGCGCGGGTATAACCATTATTGTGAAGCTCAGGACAAAATCTATGGAATACTTTATCGGGTAAGCATGCTTCTACAACTCTCACAAATTCAGTTACACATAAGTCGAATCCACCTATATCGGTAAGTAACTGGCGCATTTTGAAATCAACAACACCTTCCATAGGCGCTAAAACAAGCTTCATAAAATATTTAATGTTTTGCTAAAAATTGGACGCATAGTTTAACCGTAAATCTTAAATTGATAAATCTGTATTTGTCGTCCATATTTATTTCAATAAAGTGAATAGTAAAAAAAATGAAAATAAATGAAAGATTTTATTATCAGTCAGGTCTACTTAATTATACCAACTACATACAAATGTAAAAATTGCGTGAGTAGTTTTAGAATACAACCCTTGATAAAAGAGAGTCATAATATGAATACAGTTAAAAAAAATACAATCGCGTTAACTTTAGGTGCAGTAGTTGTTGGCTCTGCAAGTTTTGTATCTACGGATGTACAAGCTAACCCATTTGAGTTTCAAGAGCTAGTTACAGGTTACCAATTGGATGCTGCAGAAGGTAAATGTGGCGAAGGCAAATGTGGGGGCGACGCAAAAGATAAAAAAGAAGGTAAGTGCGGCGAAGGCAAATGTGGCGGCGACGCAAAAGATAAAAAAGAAGGTAAGTGCGGCGAAGGTAAATGTGGCGGTGACGCAAAAGCTAAGAAAGAAGGTAAGTGCGGCGAAGGCAAATGTGGCGGCGACGCAAAAGCTAAGAAAGAAGGTAAGTGCGGCGAAGGCAAATGTGGTGGCGATACTAAAGCAAAAAAAGAAGGTAAATGTGGCGAAGGCAAGTGTGGTGGCCAATAATCATTTTGATGTAATTGCTTAAGCTATTCAGCTGCAATTATACTAAAAGGGCCATTGGGCCCTTTTTGCTTTAAGGAGACAATAATGAAAACAACTCAAAACGCCGGGTTTGGTATGGTAGGGCTCGGCCTTCGTCGTGAGATGCTTGATGAGCTACTTGAGCATGTACCCAAGCAAGTAGATTTTATGGAAGTGGCACCTGAGAACTGGTTAAAACTAGGTGGGCGTTTTAAAAAGCAATTTAAAACATTAACTGATGCTACTAACTTTGTTTGTCATGGATTATCGCTTTCAATTGGTTCACCTGAGCCATTAGATATTGAATTTGTGAAGTCACTTAAAACTTTTTTTGATGAGCACAATATTAAAATATTTAGTGAGCATTTAAGTTATTGCTCCGGCACTGGCCATATGTACGATTTAATGCCAATTCCGTTTACTCAAGATGCAATCGCACATGTTGTTCCTCGCATTAAGCAAGTACAGGATATTTTAGAGCGCCAAATAGCGATAGAGAATGTTTCTTACTATGGTGCGCCTGGTCAAGAGTTATCTGAGCTTGAATTCACCAATACTATTTTAGAGCAAGCTGATTGTAAGCTATTGCTAGATGTTAATAATATTTACGTTAACTCAATTAATCATGGATACAATGCTGAAGAGTTTTTAAATGGGCTGCCTTCAAAGCGTATCGCTTATGGCCATGTTGCAGGGCATTATAATGAAGCCGAAGATTTGATTGTAGATACCCACGGTGCAGATGTTATAGGCCCTGTGTGGGAATTGCTAGATAAAGCTTATGCAAAGCACGGTGTTTTTCCTACACTGCTTGAGCGAGATTTTAATATTCCAACGATGAATGTATTAACTAAAGAGCTAGACATTATTCATGAGCTGCAAAGTAAGTATTTAAATTCGTCTTTAACTAAGCAAAGTGCTTAATATTTGTTTATAAGAGTATGCAATTATGAGTTTTATTGAAGTACAAAACGAATTTATGGCACATATTCGCCAGCCTCAACAAAATAAAAAGCCCAGCGACATAGAAGACAGGCGAATGGCTATTTATCGTGACTTATTTTTTAATAATGTAGATGGATTTATTTCATCAGGTTTTCCGGTATTGAAAACCTTATATAGCGAAAAACAATGGAAAAAGCTCGTTAGGCAATTTTTTAGTAACCATGATTGCCATTCACCATACTTTTTAGATATAGCAGGCGAATTCATTAATTACTTAGCCAGTGATTATAAGATGCAAAAAAATGATCCGGCCTTTATGTTAGAGCTTGCTCATTACGAGTGGATTGAGCTTGATGTGTCTATTGCTATGGATGATCCGCAAGAGCAAAAGCTCAATGCGACTGATATTACGCACCTTCCAATGTATTTATCTGTAGCTGCGCGTAATTTGAGTTACCAGTATCCGGTACAAACTATTAGTGTAGACTTTCAACCTAAGCACCCAGCAGAGCAGCCAAGTTATTTTGTCGTCTATAGAGATGCACAAGACGATGTGCAATTTTTGGCAACCAATGCAATGACGGCTTTATTACTTTCAATTATTGAAAATAGTAATGGCATTACCTTTGACGAAATTTGTGAACAGGTATTAAGTCATGCTCCACAATTTAGCCCGGAACAAATAAATCAAGGCGCACTTGCTACGCTTAATGCAATGGCGGAGCGCAGAGTAATAGTGACAAAAAATCAAGATTAAGTCCTTTATAGATGTTTTTACATCGTCTATCATGGCAGCCTAATTTATCGTGCTTAATAAAAGGTTGTACCCATGTCAGATGATAAAGATTTTAAAGATCCGTTTAATGCTACTTACTTTATTGCTTTTTTAGCGGTATTTGCAGGTATTGGTTGTTTAAATGCGATTTTAGGCTGGATCACTAGCTTAACTTAAAATGTATTTGCATCGAGAGGCTGTTGTTAGCATCAGCCTTGACCATTTTAATTTTAATCCTCGTAAATCTTCCCGCTCTTTCTTTTTTATAATTATTGCAAACTCGCAATTTAAGGTCAGTTAAGGTTATAATCACCTGCTTTGTAATATAAACCATTGAGCAGTTAAAATTATGACTCAAGTAACACCAGCAATTATCAAAAACAGCATAACTACAATTGCTGATTATCCAAAAGCGGGCATTATGTTTCGCGATGTAACCACATTAATGGCAAACCCTGACGCGTTTAAAGCAACAATTGATGCTTTTATAAACGAGTATAAAGATCAAGGTTTTACTAAAATCATTGGTACAGAATCACGTGGCTTTATTTTTGGCGCACCTTTATCTTATGCTTTAGGTATTCCATTTATTCCTGTGCGTAAGCCGGGTAAATTACCACGAGAAGTTATTCGCCAAGATTACTTATTAGAATACGGTGAAGACACACTTGAGCTTCATATTGATGCAATAGTACCAGGCGACAAAGTGTTGTTAGTTGATGATTTACTTGCAACAGGCGGTACAATTGAAGCCACGGCTAAGCTTGTAAATAAACTTGGTGGGGAAGCAACTGATGCAGCATTTGTAGTTTCACTTCCAGAGCTTGGCGGCGAACAACGCATCGAAAAAATGGGTATTAAAATTCTAAAATTGGTTGAATTTGAAGGCGAGTAATCGATGAGTTATCAGGTTCTAGCGAGAAAATGGCGTCCACAAACCTTTCATGAATTGGTTGGGCAGTCTCATGTTAAACAAGCGCTGGTTAATGCGCTTACACAAAATAGACTGCATCACGCGTATTTATTCACTGGAACCCGAGGTGTGGGTAAAACCACCATTGCGCGTATCTTTGCTAAAAGCTTAAATTGTGATGAAGGCATTTCTGCATCTCCTTGTGGAAAGTGTAGTAGCTGTACAGATATAGAAGCAGGTCGTTATATAGACTTACTTGAAATAGATGCAGCCTCTCGTACTAAAGTAGAAGATACCCGCGAAATACTTGATAACGTGCAATATGCGCCAACGCGCGGGCGTTATAAAGTATACCTAATAGATGAAGTTCACATGCTCTCAAAGCATAGCTTTAATGCCCTTTTAAAAACGTTAGAAGAGCCACCAGAGCATGTGAAATTTTTATTAGCGACAACCGATCCTCAAAAATTACCTGTCACTATTTTATCTCGTTGCTTACAGTTTAACTTAAATGCATTATCGCAAAGTGAAATTAAAACTCAGTTAGAGCATGTATTAACTCATGAGCAACTAAGTTTTGACAATGATGCGCTTAGCATTATTGCAAAAGCGGCTGATGGCAGTATGCGCGATGCGCTTAGTTTAACTGACCAAGCGATAGCGCAAACAAATGGTGATATAAATAATCAAGCAGTACAAACTATGCTTGGTTTAATGGATACGCATTATAGCCAAAGTTTACTTGCCGCATTATTAGCGCAAGATGGCCCAGCGCTTATGAATGAAATAGCGCAAGTTGCTAGTCGTAACCCAAATTATGTAGCATTACTTGATGATTTAATTGCACTTACGCATTTAGTTCAATTAAGTCAGCTTGTTCCTGAAGCTGCAGCACTTGATGAAAAGAACGTTGATTATATTGCACATGTTGCTGAGCATACGAGTGCACAACAGATTCAAGTGTATTATCAACTCCTGTTAAATGGTAAAAAAGATTTACAGTGGGCACCAGAGCCTCGCCTAGGCTTTGAAATGATAATGCTAAGGCTATTAGCATTTGAGCCAACGCAAACCGAGCATAAACAGGCTGCGCCCTTAGCAGCTCAAGAGCCTGTTGAAAATAAACCAGGTAGAGCGAGTGCACTGCGAGATATATTAAATAAAAATAAAACATCGCAAAAAACAACAGGTAACCAAAGTAGTCCTTCAACTAACAGCACACAAGCTTTAGATAATACTTCACAGCTAAACACTCAAAAACAAGAGTCAATGGTTCAAGTACCACCTGTACAAGAGCCGTCAGTTGCCAATGAAGTTTCGAATACGCAGCCCGCTACAATTGAGGCCAAGCCGCCAGTTCAACAACCTGAACATGTTAATGAGCAGCCAAAAAGTACTGTAATTTCAGATGAACAAGCTCAGCGTCAAAGTGAAGATGAAGCTTATATGCAACATAGCGATGCTGAGCAAACACTCGCTTCGCAATTTGACGATATAATGAACAGTGCCGTAGAGCAGGGATTTAACCCTGCGCAAAGCACTAATTCAGAGTCACCCTCTGAGCCGGCATCAAGTGAAAGTGCGGTTAGCCAAAATACGAGTACACCAATTGCAGAGCAAGACGCTCAGGCGCAATCGGCTATTGCCCGTATTTTACGTGACAGAAATATATCGGGCGCAGGTAGACTTTCAGGTGCAAATACTCGCACTGCTGAAAATAACGCATCAGAGCCGTTAACCAAGCCAAGTGCAAAAGAACCTAGCCAGCACCCTAGAATGCCAAAAGTAGCAACGAGTCAAAATGCACAGCCAGCGAGTAATGAAAGCGCACCAAACCTTGATGCAATTGACGATGCACCACCATGGGCAACCAATAGTGCAGGTGAGAGTGAAAAAAAGCATGAGCTCCCAGTAACAGGGGGCCAAACAGAGTCACTTAATCAAGCAAATACAAAACCAGCACGTAAGATTGATTTTAAAGAAAAACATCAAACAATTACTGAAAACTTAGCGCCAGAGTTACTTGAACAAATTAATCCTCAAAAGGTGGTAGAAGCCGCCCCTGAAGAGCCAAGTATTCCGGTGCCCGATGATTTTCAAAGCCCGATCAGCGAAATTAGGTTTGCACACCAGCAAGATGAATGGGCTTATTTAATTAAGCGTATGGGCTTAGGGGGGCGTATGCGCCAGTTTGCCTTGCACTCCATTTTTACTAAGCAAGGTAACAACTTGCATATTGATGTTGATGAATCACAAAAACACCTAGATACACCAGTGCTTCGCCAAAAATTAGATGCAGCACTATCAAGCATTTATGAGCATAATGTATCGCTTAGCATTAATTTTGCAAAAGGGGTGATAGATTCACCTTACTTAATTCAACAAAAAATAGATGTAGGTCGTCATCAACAAGCAATCGATGTGATCACAACGGATGACAATATAGTGCAGTTTCAGCAAGTATTTAGCGCGGAAATTGACGAAAATAGCATTCAGGCATTGTAATTAAATACAATCGCCCTTATCTTCATGACAATTAAAGTTTAAAAGAAAGAGAGAAAATTATGTTTAAAGGTGGAATGGGTAACATGATGAAGCAAGCGCAGCAAATGCAAGAGCGCATGCAAAAAGCCCAAGACGAAATCGCAACACTAGAAGTTGTAGGTGAAGCGGGCGCAGGCCTAGTTAAAGTAACTATGCTTGGTAACCATAATGTACGTCGTGTTGAGCTTGATGAAAGTTTAATGGAAGACGACAAAGACATGATTGAAGATTTATTAGCAGCAGCATGTAATGACGCTGTACGACGCGTGGCTGATGAAACACAAGAGCGCATGGGCAAAGTAACTGGCGGTATGCAATTACCACCAGGTATGAAAATGCCGTTTTAAGTAAATATGCAACTTTCAGATAGTTTAACTCAGCTTATTGAAGCATTGCGCTGTCAGCCAGGCATAGGCCCAAAGTCAGCGCAGCGTATTGCCTTTCATTTGCTTGAACGCGACCGCAAAGGTGGCACTCAACTTGGTAATGCGCTCACTAAAGCAATGACTGCGGTAGGACATTGTCAATCGTGCCGTACGTTTACAGAACAAGCACAATGTGACATTTGCTTAAGTACTAAACGTCAAGACAGTGGGATTTTGTGTGTTGTTGAATCACCAACAGATGTACTGGCAATTGAGCAAACAGGGCAATATCAAGGTTTATACTTTGTTTTAATGGGACATTTATCACCTATTGATGGTATTGGTCCTAAAGAAATTGGCCTTGATGTACTAGAGCAAAAGCTTTCTCATGGTGGTATAAACGAAGTTATTTTAGCGACTAACCCTACGGTTGAAGGCGAAACAACAGCACATTATATTGCTCAGCTTTGCCATAAATATAAAGTAGGCGCATCAAGAATTGCTCATGGTATACCTGTCGGTGGTGAGCTCGATTTGGTCGATGGTACCACACTTATGCACGCCTTTAGCGGCCGTCGTGCGGTAATGCAAGACTAAAGCAGCTATTTGAAATTTACTTTAAAAGCCTACATTGTAAAATATGTAGGCTTTTTTGTTTTTAAAGCAAAACATAAGGTAAGATTAGCGCTTTATATGATTAAGCATTAGCGAGTGACTAAGGGACAAAATGCAAAATAATAAAAAACATCCAAGTGCATTACTAAACAGTAAGCGTTTTCTACCGCTTTTTGTTACGCAGTTTTTATCAGCCATAAACGATAACGTATACAAGCAGTCGGTGCTTATTTTATTGGTTTTTCAAGCGGCAACACTTGCAGACGGTGCATTATATTCGAATATTGCTGCAGGCTTGTTTATTTTACCATTTTTTTTATTTTCTGGTATGGCAGGGCAACTTGCCGAAAAAACAGAAAAATCAAAGCTTATTAGGCTTGTAAAGCTATGCGAAATACCAATTATGGTCATTGGCGCTGCATCAATTTTAACGCAGCAAGTATGGCTAATGCTTGCAACAATATTTTTTATGGGATTGCAAAGCACCTTTTTTGGCCCATTAAAATATTCAATATTACCTCAACATGTTGCTCCAAACGAGCTCACTAAAGCAAATGGTTTAGTGGAGTCGGGTACGTTTGTGGCAATTTTATTAGGGACTATATTTGGTACTTATTTTATTACTCAAACAGTGGGTCCTGTTGTAATAAGTATTGCAGTATTGGTACTGGCTACACTTGGGTATTTTAGTAGCCGCTTTATACCGGTAAGTGAAGCGAATGAGCCTAACTTGCACTTTACGTACAATATTTTTTCGTCAACTAAAAATGTATTTAAAGCGCTTAATGCACAAACAGAATCTGTGGGTAAATCTGTTTTAGGGATCAGTTGGTTTTGGCTTATAGGCGCTATTATTTTAACCGCACTACCAAATTACGTTAAACATGTGATGGGCGGCGATGAATTAGTAGTAACCAGTGCGTTGGTGGTCTTTTCTTTAAGTATTGCAATTGGTTCTCTGCTGTGTGAAAAGCTTTCACGCTCTCGTATTGAGCTTGGTATTGTGCCATTTGGGGCTATTTTAATAACGCTTTTTTTGTATTTATTAAGCCAAGAACCAGCAATTGAGACGTACATTACTCCAAGTGAAAACTTATTAACCCTTAAGCAAGTTTTAAATACTGGCGATATGATCTGGCATTTTATTTGGATGGCTGGAATTGGTATTGCTTCAGGTTTTTATACAGTGCCGCTGTATGCGTTAATTCAGCAGCGTACTGAGGAGTCGAGCCGATCACGCGTCATTGCCGCTAATAATGTTCTTAATGCATTGTTTATGGTTGGCAGCGCTATATTAAGTATTATTACGCTGTCTGTTCTTAAGTGGCATATTTCATCACTACTTTTATTACTCGCAGGTCTTAACTTACTTATTTCAATATATATTTATACTAAAGTGCCTGAGTTTTTCTTACGCTTTATTATTTATATATTAGCGATATGTATGTATCGCGTACGTACAAAAGGTGAGGTTAATATTCCATCTGAAGGGGCTGCGGTGATTGTTTCAAACCACGTTAGTTTTGTAGATTGGATGTTTATTTTAGCTGCTTCACCAAGGCCTATACGCTTTATGGTGTTTGCGCCTATTTATTATTCTCCTGCTTTACATTGGCTATTTAAAATGGCCAAAGCAATTCCAATAAATAGCGAAAAAACAAACCCAGAAGCGTTTAAAAAAGCGTTTGATGATGTAGCCAGTGCACTTGAACGCGGCGAGCTTGTGGGCATATTTCCAGAAGGGAAATTAACTAGCGACGGTTCGATTGATATGTTTAGGCGTGGCATTGAGCGTATTATTGAACGCTCACCCGTGCCTGTTATTCCTGTGCACTTAGGTGGATTATGGGGCAGTATGTTTAGCCGTAAAGCTAAGTGGCAATTACCTCGATTAAAGTACTCTTTAGTATCGGTTACAGCAGGTGAGCCAATAGCAGCAGATAAAGTGACTGCCGATAATTTACGCGAGCAAGTATTGGCTTTAAAAGCGCTGCATTCTAAAGATATTGATTAATGGTTGAACCTTTGAGTGCGCCTCATACAATTGTTGATAATTTTATAGCGCCCAAGTGCCATGAAGCTATTAAAATACTTTATCAAGATGATGCTATTTTGATTATTAATAAACCCAGTGGATTATTAAGTTTATCTGGGAAGAATCCACTTAACTGGGACTCAGTACACTACCGGTTAGTAAATGGTCAAAAAGGATTAACTGCGGCCTTTCCTGAAGCTAAATTACCGCACCGGCTAGATTTTGGCACATCAGGTATTATGATTGTTGGGTTAAATGCCTCTGCGTCTAAGCATTTAAATAAACAGTTTCAAAGTCGAGCAATACAAAAGCGTTATTTAGCGATGCTAGAAGGAAGTGTGACTACCTTGCAAGGTGAAATAAATTTGCCTATAGCAAAAGACAAAGAGCGCTTTCCTTTAGTCAAAATATGCAAAGCCACAGGTAAAGAAGCAATTAGTAAATACACAGTTCTCAAAAGGTTATTAAAGCCTGAACGTACATTTGTGCAATTTACACCTATTACAGGACGTACGCATCAACTACGTATTCATAGTGATGCAATAGGACACCCAATTTTAGGGTGTGATTTATATAAAAGTAAGCGCAGTGAACAAATGGCTGAACGTTTATTGCTACATGCCAGTGACGTATTTTTTGATCACCCAATAACAGGGCTTCCTTTTCATGCAAAGTGTCCGTGCCCGTTTTAATCTTTTTTAAACTTTTCCCTTGAAGTTGATTCACCTCACCCCATATTAAGTGCATAACGCAGACACTTTGCAAATTGGAGATACATAAATGACTGCAGCACAAAAAGAAACATTAGGCTTTCAAACAGAAGTAAAACAATTATTAAACTTAATGATTCATTCTCTTTATTCAAATAAAGAAATATTTTTACGTGAACTTGTTTCAAATGCATCTGATGCAGCAGACAAGCTACGCTTTTTAGCGCTTTCTAATGGCGACCTTTACCAAGGTGATGCTGACTTACGTGTACGTATTAGCGCAGACAAAGAGGCCAACACAGTTACTATTTCAGATAACGGTATTGGTATGACCCGTGATGAAGTAATTAGCTCTTTGGGCACAATTGCAAAATCAGGTACTGCTGAGTTTTTTAAAAACTTAACAGGCGATCAAAGTAAAGATTCACAGTTAATTGGTCAATTTGGTGTTGGTTTTTACTCAGCATTTATTGTAGCCGATCTAGTTACTGTACGTACTCGTAAAGCCGGCGAAACAACAGCTTATGAGTGGGAATCTAAAGGTGAAGGCGAGTACACACTTCAAGAAATTGAAAAAGAAGGCCGTGGTACAGAGATTATTTTACACCTTCGCGATGAAGAAAAAGAATTTGCTGATGACTACCGTCTACGTAGCATTGTTACTAAATACTCAGACCATATTTCTACGCCTGTACAAATGTACAAACCAGAAGTGCCTGAATCAGAAGGCGAAGACGGTGAGAAAATCCCAGCGGTTCCAGGTGAGTGGGAAAGCATTAACCGCGCTACAGCATTATGGACGCGAGATAAGTCAGAGCTTTCTGATGAAGAATACAAAGAGTTTTATAAACATGTAAGCCATGATTGGGAAGATCCACTTAGCTGGGCACATAACAAGGTTGAAGGTAAAACTGAATACACGAGCCTTTTATATATTCCTAAAAAAGCGCCATTTGATTTATGGAATCGTGACCGTCAAAGCGGCTTAAAACTATATGTACAGCGCGTATTTGTAATGGATGATGCTGAGCAGTTTATGCCAAGCTACTTACGTTTTGTAAAAGGTTTATTAGATTCAAACGATTTACCACTAAACGTATCTCGCGAAATTTTACAAGACAACAAAGTAACACAAGCTATTCGTAAAGGGTGTACATCGCGCATTATCAAAATGCTTGAGCGTATGGCTAAAAACAAAGCTGATGACTACCAAGTGTTTTGGAATGAATTTGGCCAAGTAATGAAAGAAGGTCCAGCGGAAGACGCAGCAAATAAAGAAGCTATTTGTAAGTTATTACGCTTTTCTTCAACTCATACTGATTCAGAAACGCAAGATGTATCGCTTGAGCAATACGTTGAGCGCATGAATGAAGGCCAAGACAAGATTTATTATGTAGTGGCTGACACTTTCACTTCGGCTAAGAACTCTCCACATTTAGAGATTTTCCGTAAGAAAGGCATCGAAGTATTACTACTAAGTGACCGAGTTGATGAGTGGATGATGAGCCACCTGACTGAATTTGCTGATAAGCAGCTTCAATCAATTACGCGTGGTGATTTAGACTTAGGTAAGCTTGACGACGAAGAAACTAAAAAAGCACAAGAAGAGTCTGAAAAAGAAATGGCAGGCCTTGTTGAGCGCATTAAAACATCGCTAGGTGATGATGTAAAAGACGTGCGCTTTACGCACCGTTTAACAGATTCTCCAGCGTGTGTTGTAAGTGATGACAATGATATGAGCTCACAAATGCAAAAGTTAATGGAGTCTGTAGGCCAAGCAGCCCCAGAAGCTAAACCTGTGTTTGAGCTAAACCCTGAGCACCAACTTGTTAAGCACTTAAATGATGAGCAAGATGAGGATAAGTTTGCACAGTGGTCACATGTATTATTAGACCAAGCATTGCTTGCTGAGCGCGGTACATTAAAAGATCCAACAGGATTTGTTACACGCCTAAATAAACTTATGTTAGAACTTAGCAAGTAATTGCTGATTGGCTAAGTAAATAAAAGTACAAAGTTTGTACACATTTAAAAAGGAAGCGTTTGCTTCCTTTTTTTATGCGCTGCAGAGTAGGCAATTAGTATAAGTTACTTGAGTATCAGCGGCGCTTGTGGAAGAATTCAGGCTTTAAAAATAAACTTCCATACTAGGGGACAATGATATGCGCATTATTCTTTTGGGCGCGCCGGGTGCTGGTAAAGGTACTCAAGCTCAGTTTTTAATGGACAAGTACGGTATTCCACAAATTTCTACTGGCGATATGCTTCGCGCAGCTATTAAAGAAGGCACACCACTGGGTCTTGAAGCAAAAAAAGTAATGGATGCAGGTCAGTTAATTTCTGACGATATCATTATCGGTTTAGTTAAAGAGCGTATTGCTAAAGCTGATTGTGAAAAAGGTTTTTTACTTGATGGTTTCCCACGCACTATTCCACAAGCAGATGCAATGAAAGAAAATGGCGTAGTGGTTGATCACGTTATTGAATTTGATGTGGCTGATGAAGTAATTGTAGAGCGTATGGGCGGACGTCGTGTACACCCAGGCTCAGGTCGTGTTTACCATGTAGTTTACAACCCACCAAAGGTTGAAGGTAAAGACAACGAAACAGGCGAAGACTTAATTGTTCGCGCAGACGATACTGAAGAAACAGTACGTAAACGTTTAGGCATTTATCATGAGCAAACTATGCCATTAGTTGATTACTACCAAGCTGAAGCTGCTGCAGGTAACACGCAGTACCACAAACTTGACGGTACACAAGCCGTTGAAGTTGTGAGCGCACAGTTAGGTGAGCTTTTAGGTTAATTTAAAGCGCACTAAAAAACCGCCAAATGGCGGTTTTTTGTTTTTACTAATCCGCAATAATACTTAATTAAGCTAATTGGTAAAAATTAAAGTGTTTTAAGCTTTTCAATCACACTATCGTATTCTGGCTCTGTAGATAGGCTGCTTACTAGCTGTTTATAAATAACAGTATGACTCTTATCTAAAACAAGTACTGAGCGCGTTAACAGACCCATATCTTTAATAATTAAACCATATTTTTGACCAAAGTCACGCCATACCGAGTCAGACAGCGCAGTAACTTTGTCTATATTTTCAGCTTTACAAAATCGCTTTTGAGCAAACGGTAAATCTGCACTAATCGTAAGCATGGCAACACCTGGAAATTGCGCTGCCACTTTTTCGTTAAAATGTTTAGTTTGCAAACTACAAATACCCGTATCAAGACTTGGCACTACACTTATTAGTACAGCTTGACCTTGATAATCATCAAGCGTTACAGGAATAAAGCTGCCATCAACCACTTTAAAGTTCGGTGCGCTATCACCCACAGCGACCCCGTTACCTAATAAAGTGACAGGCTTACCTTGTGCCGACACTTTTCCTGCATCAAGCGTGTTTTCTGGGTAATCGGCAGCAATAGCAACAGAGCAAAATGTACTCAATGCAAACGCAACTGAACGAAACATAGGGTATTTCCTTTTAAATTAACGCAATAGGTGTCAGTGTATTATACTGCGTAATAGTAACCAAGTGATTATGTAGCTCTTTAGCGGCTTGCTTTGAGATTTAAACTTTGTTTAATCTTGCAAGTTAAGCACGTACTTATGGACTCGGAATTAATTCTGTAATATAAAAATTGTAACCAAGACAATCTTTGATTAACATGAAGTTACAAAATATATCTTTAATAAAAAAAACAATAGCCTTTATAAATCATTTTGATGCTCATAACGGGTTTAAAACAGAGAGATAGTATGTCAACAACGGTATTAATATGTGATGACTCAAAATTAGCGAGACGCCAATTAGCTCGTTCATTACCTGAAGATTGGGATATTAAGGTTGAATTTGCACTGGATGGCGTTGATTGCATAAAACAAATTAAACTAATCCAACCAGAAATACTGTTTTTGGATTTGAATATGCCTGAAATGGATGGGTACGAAGTTCTCATCGCGATGAAAGAGCAAGGTTTAAACATTCTTACTGTGGTTGTCTCCGGAGATATACAGCCAAGCGCGCATCAACGCGTTCTTGAGCTTGGTGCAATCGACTTCATACAAAAACCTTGCTCTGCTGAAAAGCTCGCACATATTATTGAACACCATGGAATTAAAGATAAGGCAATGCGTGAGCGACTATCTCATTCATTAGGTGAGCAAGTTGACCCTGATGTACGAGATATATATCAAGAGCTGACCAACGTTGCTATGGGCCAAGCTGGTGACTTATTAGCTCGCCTACTAAATGTATTTGTAGAGTTGCCAATTCCAAATGTGAACATTTTAGAAGTTAATGAGCTTGATATGGCGCTTCAGTCTATTGATAACAATGCTGCTACCTCGGGTGTGTGCCAAGGCTTTATTGGTGGTGGAGTGTCTGGTGAAGCATTATTACTACTAAATGACTCTAGCTTTAAAGAAATTGCCTCACTGATGAATTACGACGGCGAGCTAAACGATAAGGTTGAGCTTGAGCTCCTTATGGATATTAGTAATATTTTGATAGGTGCAATTTTAACAGGCCTTTCAAAGCAGCTTGATATGTCATTTAGCCAAGGGCACCCAATAGTACTTGGGCAGCACAGAGATGTGTCTGATTTAGTAAAATCAAACAAATCACGTTGGCAACGCACGCTAGCGATAGAAATAAGTTACGGTATTGAAAACCACGATATAAATTGCGACCTCATGCTGTTATTTACTGAAGATTCACTTAAAACTTTGAAATTCAAAGTTGCTTACCTATTAGAAGATTAAGTTATGGCCGCTGATTTAGAAATGAATGAGATCCATTGGTTAATGGATATGTTTAATACTGTAGATGTAGGCCTTGTGGTACTCGATAGGGATTATAAGGTATGTGTATGGAATGGTTTTATGGAAAATCATTCTGGGTTACTTCCTAGTGCCGTTAAAGATAAAGACTTATTTGATTTATTTCCTGCAATAGACGAAAAATGGTTTAGAAGTAAATCAGAATCTGTATTTGTACTAAAAAATCGCTCTTTTACTATTTGGGAGCAGCAACCTTATATTTTCCGCTTTAAAAATTACCGACCAATCACGGGTAAAGCAGATTATATGTATCAAAATGCCACGTTTATTCCTCTTACGAATACGATGGGTGAAGTGAGTCATATTTGTATAATTTTGTACGATGTAACAGATATAGCCGTAAATAAAAAAGAGCTCGAAGAGTTAAATAGAAAGCTTGAGCAGGTTAGTCAAACTGATAGTCTTACTCAGCTTTCAAACCGTGGGCATTGGGAAGGTACACTTCGCCAAGAATTTTTAAGAGTGAAGCGAAGTGGGGGATGCAGCACTTTATTAATGTTTGATATTGATCACTTTAAAAAAATTAATGATGAATATGGCCACAGCTGTGGTGATGAAGCACTTCGTCATCTATGTGACTTACTGAGAACAACACTTCGAGAAACAGATATAGCAGGGCGCTATGGCGGTGAAGAGTTTGTAGTTACTTTACTGGACACAGATAAAGATGGCGCGACAATATTTGCTGAGCGTTTAAGAGCATTAATTGAATCAACGCCTGTAAAATATAAACACTTTGAAATACAGATGACCATTAGTATAGGCTTTGCCGGTAGCAGTAATGACTTTAAAAATCATGAACGTTGGATTGAAGCTGCTGACAAAGCGCTTTACCACTCAAAGGACTCTGGTCGAAATAAAGTGACCGCCTATGTAGATATAAAAAATGACACTTAAGCGTCATTTTTTAAGATTTGTTGTTAAAGTGGCGGTAAAACCAAAACATCAGTTTTAATGAGTTTCATCATTTTCTCTGCAGTATTATCAATCAACGTATTTTTAATACCTGAGTTTCCTACAGATCCAATAATGACTAAATCGGTATCAGGCATAGCCCCTAGTCTTGGATAAACTTGCTCTGCTAAGCCCGCTGTACTTACATAATCGACTGAGACAATGAATACAAAAAGCTTTTTATTATTATATTCACTCTGTTATATGGCGTGAATCATCGTTTGGGCATTGCCCTAGTATTGATACGTCACCAGTATTTGACTCTTGCTCCAGCTTTACCTTAAAGCCCCATAGTCTGTAAAGGTGTTTTAGTACTTCCTCATGAGAGTTTGCAAGCGGGATTTTATTATGCGGAACGTATCTTAGCGTTAAAGATCGATTGCCTCTAATATCAACGTCATATACTTGAATGTTTGGTTCAAGATTACTCAAATTGTATTGTGCAGAAAGAGCTTCTCTGACTGCTTTATAGCCACTATCATCATGAATAGCACCTACTTCTAAGTGTGAGCTATTAGCATGATCAACGATAGTAAATAGCTTAAATTCACGTATGAGCTTAGGTGATAAAAACTGACTAATGAAGCTCTCATCTTTAAAGTTTTCCATAGCAAAATGTAAGGTGTCTAACCAATTGCTCCCTGCATATTCAGGAAACCAACGTTTGTCTTCATCTGTAGGGTTTTCACAAATACGGCGAATATCAACCATCATATTAAAGCCTAGAGCATATGGGTTAATACCTGAATAATAATTACTATTGTAAGGTGGCTGATAAACTACATTAGTATGGCTTTGTAAAAACTCAAGCATAAAGGCATCGCTTAGTTTTCCTTCATCGTATAGATGATTCAAGATAGTGTAATGCCAAAAAGTGGCCCAGCCTTCGTTCATTACTTGGGTTTGCTTTTGCGGGTAAAAGTATTGCGAAATTTTACGCACTATACGGATTATTTCACGTTGCCAAGAACCCAAAAGTGGGGCGTTTTTTTCAATAAAATATAATATATTTTCTTGAGGCTCTTGCGGAAAATGCTTCTCCTGCTTTTTTGCTTCCTGTTGTTGAACAGGTATAGTCCGCCATAGCTCGTTAACTTGAGATTGCATATAATCTTCACGTTCTTGCTGGCGCTTCTGCTCTTCAAATAATGATATTTGTTGCGGGCGTTTATATCTATCTACACCGTAATTCATTAAAGCATGGCATGAGTCGAGCAGCGACTCTACCTCACTAATACCGTATTTTTCCTCACAGCGATTAATATAGTTTTTAGCAAATACTAAGTAATCAATAATTGATCCCGCATCAGTCCAGGTTTTAAATAAATAGTTACCTTTAAAAAATGAGTTATGACCATAACAGGCATGTGCCATAACTAGAGCCTGCATGGGCAGGGTATTTTCTTCCATTAAATACGCAATACATGGATCAGAGTTAATCACTATTTCGTAGGCTAAGCCCATTTGCCCACGTTTATAGTTTTGCTCTGTTTGAATAAACTTTTTGCCATATGACCAATGGCTGTAGCCTAAAGGCATGCCAACACTTGAGTATGCATCCATCATTTGTTCAGCGCTAATAACTTCAATTTGATTAGGGTAGGTATCTAACCGGTAGTGCTCTGCAACGCGAGCAATTTCTGTTTGGTACTCGTGTAATAAGTCAAATGTCCAATCGGGGCCATCATTAATACGTTTATTACTCATATTATTACCTCGCTTAGGCTTATGCTGTACCTTGCTGTTGGCGGCTCTTTTTAAATAGCTCCCTAAATATAGGGTAAATGTCTTCGACACCTTGAATGTGTTGTATAGCAAAATTATTGTGGCTTTGTGCTATGCCCTCGTATTCACGCCATAGACTTTGATGGGCACGCGTTGTAATTTCAATATAGGCGAAATACCTAACTGCTTTTAAAAGCTTGTTCCGTAATATTTGCCCACAGTGAGGGGTATCATCAGCCCAGTTATCGCCATCGGATGCTTGTGCTGCATATATATTCCATTGCTCAGCGTCGTAACGATCTTTTATTATTTCATTCATTAACTTAAGTGCACTTGAAACGATGGTGCCACCTGTTTCTTGCGAATAAAAAAACTCTTGCTCGTCTACTTCCTTTGCTTGTGTATGATGGCGAATATATACCACCTCAATATCTTTATAGCTACGTGTTAAAAACTGATACAGCAAAATATAAAAGCGTTTAGCCATATCTTTTGTGGCTTGGTCCATAGAGCCAGATACATCCATAATACAAAACATGACCGCTTTGCTGGTGGGGTGAGGGCGTTTTTCATAATTACGAAAGCGCAAATCATAATTGTCTATAAATGGCACACTTTTAATTTGTTGTTTTAATAATTTAATATCCTCATGCAGTAATGCAATAACCGCTTTATCGCTTTGAGGTTGCTCAAGCTCCATTGCAAGCTGCCCTTCAAGCTCTGCGAGTCGCCTTTTTTTACCCGCATTCATAGCTACTCTTCGGGCTAGGGAGCCTTGAAGTGAGCGCACAATATCTATATTACTGGGCATGCCATCGCTACAAAAACCAGCACGATGCGTTTTCATTTGTACTAGTTTATCAAGTTGATTTTCTTGCAAATTAGGCAGTTCTAAATCTTCAAATAGTAAATCTAGGTATTCATCTTTTGATATAGAAAATACAAACTCATCTTGCCCCTCGCCAGAATCACTCGCATCGCCATCTCCTGCGCCACCACCTTGGCCACTTTTAGGGCGTTCAATTTTATCTCCCGTAGAGAATTGATCATTCCCCGGGTGAATTTGCTCTCTATTTCCTCCTCTGCCTTGATGAAAGGTAGGCTCGCTGATATCACGCTGCGGAATAGAAATACTTTCACCAGAGCTTGAGTCGGTGACACTGCGTTTGTTTATTGCATCTGACACAGCTTCTTTAATTTGCTTTTTATAGCGCCTAATAAAGCGCTGGCGATTAAGCGTACTTTTGTTTTTTCCGTTTAAACGCCTATCAATAAAATTCGCCATAATGACCTCCTAAAAACTACAAATATGAAGGCTATTGCGACTTTCTAACTCGTAAATACCATTCAGAAAGCAAGCGAACTTGTTTTTGTGTATAGCCTTTTTCGACCATACGGTTTACAAAGTCTTCGTGTTTTTGTTGATCTTCCGCTGATGTTTTAGTGTTAAACGAAATAACGGGTAGTAAGTCTTCTGTATTTGAGAACATTTTCTTCTCAATGACAGTGCGTAACTTTTCGTAACTGGTCCACAGTGGGTTTTTACCGTTATTATGGGCACGAGCGCGAAGTACAAAGTTAACTATTTCGTTTCTAAAATCTTTAGGATTAGAAATACCGGCTGATTTTTCAATTTTTTCAAGCTCTGCATTAAGTGCTGCACGGTCAAATAGTTGGCCTGTATCTGGATCACGGTATTCTTGGTCTTGAATCCAAAAATCAGCATAAATAACATAGCGGTCAAAAATATTTTGGCCGTATTCAGAATAAGACTCTAAATATGCGGTTTGTAGTTCTTTGCCAATAAACTCTACATATTGTGGTATTAAATAGCCTTTTAAAAAGCTTAAGTAGCGCTCTTCAACTTCGCTACTAAATTGCTCTCGTTCAATTTGTTGCTCTAGCACATAAAATAAATGTACAGGATTAGCTGCAACTTCAGTGGTGTCAAAATTAAACACACGGGACAAAATTTTAAACGCAAAACGGGTAGAGAGCCCCGTCATGCCTTCATCAACACCTGCGTAGTCGCGATATTCTTGGTAAGATTTTGCTTTAGGATCTGTGTCTTTTAAGGTTTCACCATCATATACCCGCATTTTTGAATAAATACTCGAGTTCTCAGGCTCTTTTAATCGGGATAACGTGGTAAATTGTGCCAGTGTTTTTAGTGTGCCAGGTGCACATGGCGCATTATAAAGCTCGCTATGCTCTAGTAATTTATCGTAAATTTTAATTTCTTCGGTTACACGTAAGCAGTAAGGCACTTTTACAATGTAAACACGATCTAAAAACGCTTCGTTATTTTTATTATTTTTAAACGTTTGCCATTCTGATTCATTAGAATGGGCGAGGATCATGCCATTAAATGGCAGAGCACTAATGCCTTCGGTACCATTATAATTGCCCTCTTGAGTAGCTGTAAGTAAAGGGTGTAGCACTTTAATAGGCGCTTTAAACATTTCTACAAATTCCATTAAACCTTGGTTTGCAAGGCATAATGAACCCGAATAAGCGTATGCATCTGGATCGTTTTGCGCAAAATGCTCAAGTTGGCGAATATCAACCTTACCAACCAATGCAGAAATATCTTGGTTGTTTTCATCTCCAGGCTCGGTTTTGGCAATACCAATTTGGTTTAAAATAGAGGGGTAGCGTTTTACTACTCTAAATTGACTAATATCGCCGTTAAATTCTTTTAATCGTTTGCCAGCCCAAGGTGACATAATCGTTTTTAAATAGCGGGGTTTAATGCCGTATTCTTGCTCAAGGACGCTAGCATCTTCTACCGCATCAAATAAAGATAAAGGGTGGTCGTTAACTGGTGAGCCTTTTATAGAATATATGGGCACTTGTTGCATTAGGTATTTTAGTTTTTCAGCAATAGATGATTTACCGCCGCCAACAGGGCCGAGCAAATAAAGTACTTGTTTACACTCTTCAAGCCCTTGGGCTGCATGTTTTAAATAAGAAACTATTTGTTCAATAGCGTCTTCCATTCCATAAAAGTCTTCAAAGGCAGGGTAGCGTGCTACTACTCTATTGGAAAATAATCGACTTAATCGTGCATCCGTTGCAGTATCAACCATTTGGGGATCGCCTATAGCCATAAGTAAGCGCTCTGGTGCGCTGGCGTAGGCAGACTTATCAGTTTTACAAATCTCAAGGAATTCGCTAATACTGTACTCTTCTTCTTGTGCCGCTTCGTATCGTGCTTGGTAATGCTCAAAAATCGTCATAATAACCTCCGAAACCCGCTAAAAAAGGTGCTTACTGTTTAAAGTCTAGTCACTATTTCGTATTTTTGTGCAATAAAATTAAAAATTTAAGTGAAAAAAGATCATGTTGACCAATTAACGAATTGCCGTCGTATAACACCATTTTTATTGAAAATTGAGCATAAAAAAAGACGCCTAAGCGTCTTTTTAAATTAGCTAAAAGCGCTAATTAAGCGAAGTTTGCGTTTGCAAATTCCCAGTTAACTAGTGACCAGAAACCTTTAAGGTAATCTGGACGCACGTTACGGTAATCGATGTAGTAAGCATGTTCCCATAAATCCACTGTTAGGATTGGAGTAACACCTTCATCTGTTAACGGAGTCGCTGCGTTAGACGTATTTACGATATCTAATGAACCATCAGCAAGTTTAACTAACCAAGTCCAGCTAGAACCGAAGTTGTTAACTGCTTTATCATTTAATGCATCTTTAAACGCATCAAAAGAGCCCCATTTAGCGTTGATTGCATCAGCAACTGCGCCAGTTGGCTCGCCGCCGCCATTTGGAGATAGGCTGTTCCAGTAGAAAGTGTGGTTCCAGATTTGTGCTGCGTTGTTAAATACGCCGCCTTCTGAAGAACATACGATTTCTTCTAGAGATTTGTTTTCAAACTCAGTACCAGGAATTAAACCATTAAGTTTAACAACATAAGTGTTGTGGTGTTTACCGTGGTGAAACTCTAGAGTTTCTTTTGAAATATGTGGCTCAAGTGCATCGATTGCATATGGTAGTGACGGTAGTTCAAATGCCATTTTTCTATCTCCATCTTCTTTTGGTTGATAATCCGTTTGGTTATACGTAATGCCTGTACAAACAGGCCACTTACCTATACCAACCGGGAATATAGTGTTACTATAATTGTTGAGTATTTTACTCAAGTTTTAGCAAACAGCAATGCTATTGCTAAAGACTATTTCAATTGCGGCTTTATTTGCCCATTTTAAGTTATATATCTGTGGTCACAATGATTTATTTTCAAGGCCTAGGTATATTCAGCTATCGTCATTTTGAGGTTGTAGATGGAAACCATTGATAAAATTAAACAGCAGATTTCAGAAAACCCAATAATCCTTTACATGAAAGGGTCACCTAAATTACCAAATTGTGGTTTTTCTTCACAAGCGTCACAAGCTCTAATGTCGTGTGGCGAACCATTTGCATATGTTGATATTTTACTTAATCCAGACATTCGTGCTGAACTTCCAGCATACGCAAATTGGCCTACGTTCCCACAACTATGGGTAGAAGGCGAGTTAGTTGGTGGTTGTGACATTATCATCGAAATGTTCCAACGCGGTGAGTTACAGCCGCTAGTTGCAGAAACAGCAGCTAAATATAAAGAAGCTGACGCAGAGTAATAGTTACTTTGCTAAATTACTAAAGCCACGTTAAACGTGGCTTTTTTGTATGTGAAATATAGCTACTACTTATACCTGCCTTTTATCATGAATAATTGATCATATACCTCACTGTAATAATTCATCACTTCAGCTAGAGTGCGTTCGATACCTTAAGCAATCTTATATCGAGTTTAAATAATCCCACGTTGTAGTTATATATTATTAGATTCGGGTCTAGTTAGATAAAAATGCACTAAAAGCGTAGTAAAACAGACGCAAATTTTAATAACTATACTCATGAATGCTTAAAGTCGTTATCATAATCCTTAAATTTCCTAAAACCTCACTAAACTATCTAAATGTTAACTGAATTACACGCACGGTAGTGAATATTTATTCAATACATTGCTTGCTTACGTTTACGTAAGGTGTAACTGTTTGAGTCCTTTATTTTTACAAAGTGTTAAACTTGACACCAGTGTCATAAAAATATAACGGTCAAATAACCGCTAATTGTTAAAACTTATAACTAAAAAAGAAATCTTGCCTTGAAGTGAGAAATATTCAAGAATGTGAATATGTATTCAAAATAATATTGACTCTATTTACTATAGAGGCTAGTTTTGTGCGTCTGTTAGCAAATCGTCGAGCAGTTCATTCACGTTAACAGTGCAGCAAGGGGAGGGGTCTATGTTATACGACTCAAAATTAGAAAAAGATAATTGTGGCTTTGGCTTAATAGCCCAAGTTAATGGTCAGGCTAGTCATAGGCTTATACGTACAGCTATAACTGGACTTGATCGCATGCAGCATCGCGGTGGTATTTCTGCCGATGGTAAAACTGGTGACGGCTGTGGTTTATTACTGCAAAAGCCTGACAGTTTTTTCCGTGCTATTGCCAGTGAACATAATTGGCACTTAGGTAAAAATTACGCCGTAGGCATGGTTTTCTTAAATTCAGATCCCGTTTTAGCACAAGCTGCAAAACAGGTTTTATGTGAAGAATTAGAACAAGAAACACTTAAAATACTAGGCTGGCGTGAAGTGCCAACCGACCCTTCAATGCTAGGTCCTATTGCTACTCAGCAGTTGCCTGGGTTTGAGCAAATTTTTGTTAGTGCGCCTGAAGGTTGGCGCTCTAAAGATTTAGAACGCCGTTTATATGTGGCACGTCGTCGTGCAGAAAAGCGTTTAGCGCAAGATGATTCATTTTATATTGCAAGTTTATCTGGGTTAGTCACTATCTATAAAGGCCTTATGATGCCTGCAGATTTGCCTAACTTTTATTTAGATTTAGCCGATATTCGTATGACCAGCGCTATCTGTGTTTTCCATCAGCGTTTTTCTACCAATACTCAGCCGCGTTGGCCTTTAGCGCAACCATTTAGGTATTTAGCGCATAATGGTGAGATAAATACTATTGAGGGTAACCGTCAATGGGCGCGAGCTCGCTCGTACAAGTTCTCATCGCCGCTTATTCCTGATTTACAAAGCGCAGCGCCATTTGTAAACGAAACCGGCTCTGATTCTTCAAGCTTAGATAACATGCTTGAGCTGTTTTTAGCCGGTGGTATGGATTTATTCCGTGCTATGCGTATGCTTGTTCCGCCTGCATGGCAAAAAAACCGTGCAATGGATGATGATTTACGCGCATTTTATGACTTTAACTCTATGCACATGGAACCATGGGATGGCCCAGCGGGTATTGTAATGTCCGATGGTCGCTTTGCAGCATGTAACCTTGACCGTAATGGCCTTCGCCCAGCCCGCTATGTTATTACACAAGACGGCTTTATCACACTTGCATCAGAAGTGGGCATTTGGGATTACACTGCCGATGAAGTAGTCGAAAAAGGCCGTGTTGGACCAGGTGAATTATTAGTAATTGATACTAAGCTTGGTAAAATTTGGCACTCAGATGAAATCGATCAAGATTTAAAATCACGCCACCCTTATAAGTCATGGCTTGAAGAAAACGTTAAGCGCTTAACACCATTTGAAGAACTTACTGAGCAAGATGCGGGTAATCGCTCATTTGACGACGAAACGCTTGCGAAGTACCAAAAAATGTTTGGCTACACAAATGAAGAGCTCGATAGTGTTATTCGTGTAATGGGTGAAAACGGCCAAGAAGCGACAGGCTCAATGGGCGATGACACGCCATTTGCTGTGTTAAGTGAAGGGCATCGTTCACTTTACGATTACTTCCGTCAAAAGTTTGCTCAAGTAACCAATCCGCCTATCGATCCGCTACGTGAAAACCATGTAATGTCACTTGCTACTTGTATTGGTAGTGAGCAAAATGTATTTAACGAAACAACAGGCCACGCTAAGCGCTTACAGTTCGATACGCCTATTTTAATGTACGCAGACATGCAGCAACTACTTAATGCTGATGACGAGCACTACAGCTACTGTAAAATAGATATTACTTATACAGCTGAAGAGGGCTTAGAAAAGGCAGTGGCGCGAATTTGTGATTCTGCACAAGAAAAAGCCGCAGCGGGTTGTGTCATGCTTATATTGACTGACCGTAATTTTAGCGAAACAAGCTTACCAGTTCCTGCTGCTATGGCGGTAGGTGCAGTACAAAAGCGCCTTGTAGATACAAACCTTCGCTGCGAATCTAACATTATTATTGAAACGGGTAGTGTTCGCGATGCTCACCAATTTGCCGTACTACTTGGCTTTGGCGCAACAGCGATTTACCCATACCTTGCGTACGAGTCACTTGTTGCAATGAGCGACAGTAAAGTGATTGAAAAATCGTACTGCGAAGTAACACTTTCGTACCGTAAAGCCATCAATAAAGGCTTATACAAAATAATGTCTAAAATGGGCATAAGTACAGTTGCATCGTACCGTTGTTCAATGCTTTTTGAAGCGGTTGGTTTATCTGATTCTATGGTAGAGATGTGCTTTAAAGGCGTTGCAAGTCGTATTAAAGGTGCGTGTTTTAGTGATTTTGATAGTGATCAGCAAAAGCTTCATAAACTGGCCTTTAGTAAGCGCAAGCTACTAAGCCATGGTGGCTTATTAAAATACGTGCACGGTGGTGAGTACCATGCTTATAACCCAGATGTTATTCAAACGCTGCAAAAAGCGGTACGCTCTGGAGATTATAAAGACTACGGCGCTTACGCAAATTTAGTTAATAATCGTCCAATTGCTACTTTGCGCGATATGTTAGCGCTTAAATTACCTGAAAAAGGCATTAGTGTTGATGATGTAGAGCCAGCTGAAAACCTATATAAACGTTTTGATTCAGCAGCAATGAGTATTGGCGCACTCTCACCAGAAGCACATGAAGCGTTAGCTATTGCGATGAACCGCTTAGGTGGTTGTTCAAACTCAGGTGAAGGCGGTGAAGATAAATTACGTTTTGGCACTGAGAAAAACTCACGAATTAAGCAAGTTGCTTCTGGACGATTTGGTGTAACGCCGCACTACCTTCGTAATGCTGATGTAATTCAAATCAAAGTGGCGCAGGGTGCTAAGCCTGGTGAAGGTGGACAACTACCGGGTGAAAAAGTAACGCCGTATATTGCTAAACTTCGTTATTCAGTTCCGGGTGTAACACTAATATCACCACCACCGCATCACGACATTTACTCGATTGAGGATTTAGCTCAGCTAATATTCGATTTAAAACAAGTAAATCCTGAAGCGATGATTTCGGTTAAGTTAGTGTCAGAGCCTGGCGTGGGCACAATTGCTACAGGTGTAGCTAAAGCATACGCTGATTTAATTACTATTTCGGGTTACGACGGTGGCACAGGCGCAAGCCCGCTTACGTCTGTAAAATATGCAGGTAGCCCTTGGGAGTTAGGCCTAGCAGAAACTCAACAAGCACTTGTTGAAAATGGCCTTCGTCATCGTATTCGTCTGCAAACCGATGGCGGCTTAAAAACAGGTTTAGACATTATAAAAGCGGCTATTTTAGGTGCAGAAAGCTTTGGCTTTGGTACCGGCCCAATGGTTGCGCTTGGTTGTAAATACCTACGTATTTGTCACTTAAATAACTGTGCAACCGGTGTAGCAACGCAAGACGAAACACTTCGTCAAAAGCACTACCATGGCTTACCAGAAATGGCGATGAACTACTTTAAGTTTATAGCGCAAGAAGCACGCGAGATCATGGCAAGCTTAGGTGTTGCAAACTTAACTGATTTAATTGGCCGTTTAGATTTACTTGAAGCGATTGAAGGTAAAACAGCTAAGCAAAAGAAAATAGATTTATCATCTGTGATTGCTCAGCCTAATAACCCAACGGGCGAAACATTATTTTGTAGCGCACCAAATAGCTCTCATTACTTAGGTGAGTTAAACGAAACGTTATTAGGTAAAGCACAGCAAGCCATTGATACTTCTTCAGGTATCTCGCTCGTGAGTCGTATATGTAATACAGACCGCTCAGTAGGGGCAATGTTATCTGGTTATATTGCATCTAAACACGGTAACCAAGGTATGGCTGCTGACCCTGTTGCAATTGAGCTACACGGTACTGCAGGGCAATCATTTGGTGTTTGGAATGCCGGTGGCTTAGAAATGACGTTAATAGGCGATGCAAACGACTACGTGGGTAAAGGCATGGCTGGCGGTAAGCTCGTTATTCGCCCACCACTGGGCTCATCCTTTGAAAGCCATAAAGCGACTATTGCAGGCAACACGTGTTTGTACGGTGCTACGGGCGGTAAATTATTTGCTGCAGGTTGTGCGGGTGAGCGTTTTGCTGTTCGTAACTCAGGTGTACAAGCTGTTGTAGAAGGCGTAGGCGACAATGGCTGTGAATATATGACCGGCGGCGTTGTTTGTGTACTTGGTAATATTGGCGTTAACTTTGGCGCGGGTATGACAGGTGGTTTTGCTTATATTTTAGATGAGCGAAATGACTTTGAAAAACGCATTAATCCAGAGCTAGTTGAAGTCGTAACACTTGATGACTTAAGTTCGCACCAAGAACATCTACGCGGCTTAATTGCTGAACATTTAGAGCTTACTGGCTCATGTCGTGCAGAAACCATTTTAGCTAACTTTGAATTGTATTTACCTATGTTCAAGCTAGTTAAACCAAAATCAAGTGATGTAAAAAGTTTACTCGGGCATCGCGCTCGCAGTAGCGCAGAACTTCGTGTTCAAGCGCAATAAGGGGGCAGTATGAGCGAAAATGTATATCAATTTATAGACGTGCAGCGCGTAGATCCGCGCAAAAAACCAATCTCGTCGCGTAAAAAATCTTTCGTGGAAATTTACGAACCCTTTTCAGAGAATCAGGTGAACTCACAAGCTGACCGTTGTTTAGATTGTGGTAACCCGTACTGTGAATGGAAATGCCCAGTGCATAACTACATTCCTCAGTGGTTAAAGTTAATTAGAACAGGCCGCATTTTAGAAGCTGCTGAGCTTTCTCACCGTACAAACAGTTTGCCAGAGGTATGTGGACGTGTTTGCCCACAAGACAGACTGTGCGAAGGGTCATGTACGCTTGATGAAGAGTTTGGTGCAGTAACCATAGGTAATATTGAAAAGTATATTACCGATACGGCATTTAAAATGGGCTGGAAACCAGACATGTCATATGTGACATGGACGGATAAAAAAGTAGCTATTATTGGTGCGGGTCCGGCTGGTTTAGGGTGTGCTGATATTTTAGTGCGTAACGGTGTAAAGCCAGTGGTTTTTGACCGTCATCCTGAAATTGGCGGCCTGCTTACTTTTGGTATTCCTTCTTTCAAACTTGAAAAAGAAGTAATGCAAAAACGTCGTGAAATTTTCACCGAAATGGGTGTGGAATTTAAGCTAAACGTTGAAGTGGGTGTAGATATCACCATGGACGAAATTTTAGCTGACTACGACGCGGTATTTTTAGGTGTAGGTACGTATCAAAGTATGCGTGCTGGCCTTGAAAATGAAGATGCGCCAGGCGTGCACGACGCACTACCGTTTTTAATCGGCAATACTAACCGTGTAATGGGTTACGACGAAAAAAATCAAGCGTGCATTGATATGGCTAATCAAAAGGTTGTAGTACTGGGTGGTGGTGATACCGCGATGGACTGTGTACGTACTTCTATTCGCCAAAATGCAGCTAAAGTAACGTGTGCGTACCGTCGTGATGAAGAGAATATGCCAGGCTCTAAACGTGAAGTTAAAAACGCCAAAGAAGAGGGTGTAAATTTTACGTTTAATGTACAGCCAACAGGTATTTTACTTGACGATAATGGTCATGTTGCTGGTGTTAAAATGGTTAAAACACAACTAGGTGAGCCTGATGAAAACGGTCGAAGTCGTGCAGAAGTAGTGCAAGGCTCAGAGCATGTACTTGAGGCTGACCAAGTTATTATGGCGTTTGGTTTTAAACCACATAAAATGGATTGGTTAGAAAAGTACGATGTAGAAATTAACCATTGGGGCGGTATTAACGCACCAGAAAAAGGTGAATTTACACACCAAACAACTAACCCTAAAATATTTGCTGGTGGCGATATAGTGCGTGGTTCTGATTTAGTTGTAACGGCTATTTTTGAAGGGAGAAACGCTGCTGAAGGTATCATGGACTATTTAGAAGTTTAGTTATTTGTTCTTCTAAATAATTTTAAAAGCAAGCCAAATGGCTTGCTTTTTTCGTTTAAAGTAGACAATGTTCAATGTGGTTTGTGTAAACGGTCACGGAACTACGGGCTTTCACGAGATGGTACTACCAATTAGCAATAATACTTAATCATTTAGCGGGGCTAAACTGTCGCTTCCTGGGTTAAAAAAATTCTCGTTTACGACTGCATGGATGCAGAAGGTAGAGTAATGCAGGAGCAATTGCCAAGAACAACTAAATAGCGATTTTTTTGCCTAGCTATAAACACGTTTTTCCAGCCTCAAAATAGATCACTTAATAAAGCAAGTTGGTATAATTCTATTTTAGATAAGGCAGATCACCTTTACGCTCGGACTTGCAGCATTGTGTTGAGTGTTTTACAAGGCAGACTTTATATATGTGGTTATTTTAATTAACTGGGAAGCATATGCCCTAAAAGGCAAATAGGTGCTTTTTTGTGGGCGTTATAAGGTGGTTTTGTACACTTTGTTACCTGCAAAGGTGTAGATAAAATGAAAGGTTATAGGCGTTTTTTGATGACGTTTGCGTGGGCGAAAGTCAAAATAGTTCGTAGAGTAATTAGCTACCTATTTTGATTCAAACTCACAACATGGTTAAGTGTATTTAAAATTCGAGCTAACTTAATCTCGAAAGGTAAATAGTTTTAGTTTAAAAAAATCTAAAACCGTAGGTCTATATTTTGATTTTTAAGTAGGGTTAGAAGTCAGCGTTGAATGCTATAAAGCGAAGATATTGCGGTATTTTTTACTAATGACATAAGTTGAATAGGGCATTTAAAAACTTGATAAAAAGATTAAAGCAGTACAAAATCGTTTTTTGTTTACCATTTTATTACTTTTTGTTTATAAATTAGCTTAAATACATAAGATTTAAAGGAACTATGTACGAATATTCAAACAATTCAGAAAGAAAACTTATTGTTCGATTTTTTTCTTCTATAGGCTTTATTGCTACATTTTCGATGTCGAGCCTTGCATTTATCAATAGTAGTTTTCTACTGTCGTTCGCATTATTTGTGTCTTCGTGTTTTTATATTTGGGCATTTAGTTCAGTAAAAGGGTTAGAACGATCAGCTAGTGCAATCCTTTATAATTTATATGCACTTATGTTTTACTTAGTCGTTACAGGAGGAGTTGAAGGTACAGGGCCTATATGGATATTCATAGTATCACCTGTTACTTATTCAATACGAGGACTGAAACGCGGTACATTTGATATAATATTATTTTTATTGGCTATTATTTTGGGGTTCCATTTTGCTGATAGATTTAATATTTATGATTATAACCCAGAACAGTTACCACTTAGGATTATGCTCTCTTTTATAATCGTTGCACTACTCAGTGGTTATTACGAATACTCAAGAGAAAAGTACAATAGTAAAATAATTGCTTTGAGCCAAAAAAATGAACTATTAGCGACTATTGATCCTCTTACTAATTTACCCAACCGACGCTTTACCATGGATAAGCTAGCTACTTTTAAAAAAGAGTTAAAAGAAGCAAACATTCCATTTGTACTTTTATTAGCAGATGTAGATAACTTTAAAAAAATTAATGACGAATTTGGTCATGATTTTGGTGATAAAGCACTTATTCATTTATCAAAAACATTTCAAAAAAACATCCCTAAAAATGCAATTGCTTCACGCTGGGGCGGTGAAGAATTTTTAATTATCCTTCCAGACTCAAACCTCGAAAATGGAATGCAAATAGCTGAAAAAATACATAATTCACTTAAAAATTCAGAAGTGCAACACCTCGAAAATAGTACTAGTTTAACACTAAGTATTGGGGCTATTTCTGCAAGCGTTGAGCGATCAATAGACTCTGATATTAAACTCGCAGATGAGCTACTGTATAAAGCAAAAGAGCAAGGCAAAAACAGAACGTGCTCTTATACCAACCTGCATAAATCTTTGATTAATTTAACGAATTAAATTGCACTATAACGTCGTTAAAATTTTTTATTTAGAACAACTAGATACAAAAATTTTTGCCTAGTTCTAGCGTGATTTTCTTAACGTTAAATAGACCTCATATACAAGCAGATTGGTATTATTGAAGCTTGCCAATTTTTAATCCATAGAAAATGAATCTAATGAAGGTCTTGTTTTTGCTTTTCGTCGTTTTACACTCATAAAGCACGTAATATTTAACGCAATCTGTAATGCAATTAGCAGCCATAAATTAGTCTTTAAACTATCAGCTTTAAAATGAGTTAAATAAAAAGTTATAGTCGCTATATGGATAACTAAAACACTATTTAAAAACTTAAATAGTCGTTGTTTAAAATCGGTATGCTTATATTTACTAAACAGTACTAAGCATGCGCTTAATACTAATAAAGCCCAGCTAATAGCTATACAAAAATCAACTAAGGTATTTTGCATATTGTAACCCTTTAGTGTGTTTGTTATTTAAATAAACAATCGTAATCATAATTTCATTGGTAATAAATCGTGACTTTTGTTTAGTTGTTCTGCCAATTATTCTTAATTTTCTCAACTTTTTATATCACGCAGTTAAAGCCAAGTTTATTATTTTTAATTGGTTAACCTGTATCGCTAATTGGCATTCATCATAGAAACGTTAGCCGTGCGCCATAATAAGCTCTTTAGCATTCGCTTTTGCTGTTTTACTCACGTTGTCTCCGCCTAGTAACCGTGCAATTTCGTTTATTCTGCCGTCTTTATTTAAAGGGAGCATATGTGTAAAGGTTTCACCTTGGGCTATTTCTTTAGCGACAAAAAACTGCTGATGTGCACTGCTAGCTACTTGTGGCAAGTGGGTAACACATATAACTTGTGTAGATTTACCTAGTTGACGTAATAATTTACCCACCGCTGATGCAGTAGGGCCCGATATACCTACATCTACTTCATCAAAAATCAAGGTTGGAGTTGTAACCTTTTGCGCAATGATAACTTGTATTGCAAGGCTTATACGGGAAAGCTCACCACCTGATGCTACTTTAGCCAAAGGTTGCAGAGGTTGGCCTGGATTGGTTGATACTAAAAACGATACATTATCAAAGCCTAAGCTATTTGGTGTGCGGTCGCTTTGCTGTGTTAGTGCTATTTCAAATACACCATTTTCCATTGATAAATTAGCCATACTTTCACTTATCAATACGTTAAGTGTGTTGGCATATTTATAACGGCTTTCACTTAGCTGTTCTGCAGAGTGTTTGTAATCAATTAGTGCGCTATCTATTTCAGATTCTAGCTGTTCTAAACGCTGCGAATTATTACTAATAGACTCTAGTTCTTGGGAAATAGACTGGTGAAACTCAACCAGTTGCTGGGGTTTTATATGGTGTTTACGTGCTAAGTCCATTGCGCCACTTAAGCGCGTTTCTACTTCGGTTAAACGAGCGGGATCTAAATCTGCTTGCTCTGTATAATTTCTTACTTCACGGCTCGCTTCTTCAACTTGTACTGCTGCTTCATCGAGTAATGCAGCGACGCTTGCTAAACTTTCATCATACTGAGCAAGTTGAGCAAACTGTTGAGCACTATGTTGTAGCATAGAGCACGCATTTTGTTCATCACTTTCATATAAATGTTGTAGCTCACGCTGGCAAGATTCTAAAATTGTTTGGCTATTACTGAGCTTATAATGCTCAGCTTCTATTTGTTCAAACTCACCTTCTTGTAAAGCAAACTCATCGAGTTCAGCAACTTGGTATTCTAATAATTGCTTTTGAGCAGCTTGTTGTTGCTGCTGTAGCTCTAGGTGTTTAAATTCTTTTTGTAGGCTAGCAAATTGCTTGTAGTTTAAATTTACTGTTTCAACTAAATTGTGGTGGCCAGCATATGCATCTAAAAGCTGTAACTGGTGTTCTGCTTTTAGTAAGTGTTGATGAGCATGTTGCCCATGAATAGAAATTAAGTACTGGCCAAGCTCTTTTAATTGGGACGCAGTCACTGCGCTGCCATTTATATAGCTTTTGCTACGGCCATTTTTACAAACAACACGGCGTAATAAACATTCATTTTCAGCAGTGCTTAGTAAGTGCTGTTCTAAAAATGATTGAGCCAGAGGCAATGCTGATAAATCGAATTGAGCACATACCTCAGCTTTATCAGTGCCTGGGCGAACAGCAGAGGCTTCTGCGCGCTCACCTAAGCATAGTGATAAAGCATCAATAGCAATAGATTTACCAGCCCCTGTTTCGCCTGTTATTGCGGTCATACCGCTGCGCCACTCGGTGCTTAAATTACTTACGATTGCAAAATTTTTAACTTCTAAACCAATTAACATACTGTTCATCCATCCAGTCAATTAACTGTTAATTTATACAGTGTTTTGGTTTTTTGCAAATTAATTTTATATTATTTAAGCAACACTCGCATCTTGAGCGAATTGAGGATCGGAAGTTGATGGGATTGAATTGGCTGTATCATCTGCTATATCAGTAGGTTGTGAGAAATCATCGGTTTTAATATTACTAATAAGTGTAGGTAATGCATTTGTATAAAAGTTCTTATTATACAAAATACCTTGCTGAGGTAATTCAGATACAAAGTACTGTATATTATCAATCAAAGGTTGAATAAAATTTGTTTGGTTTACTTTAATTAGCTCGTTAGTTAGCGTATTGGTAAGTAAATCAGCAATATCTTCTAATTGTTGTAGGTTTTCATCTGTATGTGGTTGCACTACAAAAAAGTTACTTAAAATGGCTTGAATACGAGGAATATACTTTGGACGAATTATTTTAGCATCAAGTAGTTCGTTCAATTTAGTTTTAAGACGTGCGTTCACATGGGAAACACGTTCATTGAATAGCTTTTTTTTAGCTTCTATTGCTTTTTTACGGTTACTCTCAATTTTTAAGTAACTTGCTAAAAGCGTAATTAGCAGCAGTAGAGCAAAGAATACTACATAAGTCATTGCTATCTGGTTCCAAGAAGGTTGATTATTATTAGACGCTATATTTTGCTCTATAGTACTAAATTTGGCAATAAGATTAGTATAAACGACTGCCCCAATTTAATTTAGTACGTAAAACGTTGTAGTAGGAATAATTTTTAGGATGAATTAAGCGCAATTGTTTATCAGCTTTTTTAATAACTACTTCATCACCAGGTAAAACAGCAAGTACAACATGGCTGTCGCAACTCACTTGTAAGCTATCGGTGTTTTCTAGGCTTAACTTTAAGCGCACTTCATTATCGGCATCAACCACTAAAGGCCTGCTTGATAAAGTATGGGGGAACATTGGCACTAGTGAGATTGCATTAAGCTCGGGTGTTAATATAGGCCCTCCACCCGACAGAGAATAGGCCGTAGAGCCCGTAGGTGTTGATACAATTAAACCATCAGAACGCTGAGAAAACACAAAGTCGTTATTAATAAATGCTTCAAATTCAATCATGTGAGCAACTTTGTCGGCATGAAGCACAGCTTCGTTTACCGCTGAATTTGCACTTTTTAGTTCGTTATGACGATATACTTCTACCTCTAGTAAAAAGCGTTTTTCTTCGAGGTACTCACCACTAAGTACTTGCTCAAGGCTTGCTTCAAATCCTTCTGGATTTAAGTCAGTTAAAAAGCCTAAATTTCCCCTGTTAACACCAATTACCGCTATATTAAAACGTGCCAGTACGCGTGCGGCACCTAACATATTGCCATCACCACCAACTACTATAGCTAAGTCTGCTTGTTCGCCTAAGTCGACTAATTTAACAAGTTTATTTTGAGGGATATCGTCTAACTGGCTTCCTGTACGTTTTTCTACTATTACCTCAAAACCTAACGCGAGTAAAAAAGTATGTAATCGCTGAAGTGTTGCTGCTGCACCAGGGTGATTAGGTTTGCCAATAAGGCCAATAGTTTTAAAAGGTGAATCCATAATGTACGCACATAAAGAGTTAATATTCGTAGAGTAACCCAAAAGAGAAGTGTTTGAAAATACAGATTATAGCAATATTACAAACCTTCAATTTTATTGCTAATGAGTTAAGTAAGTGACTTGAATTACAACCAAATGCCCCGATATCTCTTTCATGCAACAAGATGTAGATAACATGAAACTAAACCCAAGAGATCAGCAAATTTTTTCAGCTGTTATGAACATGTACTGTAATGGTGAAGGCCTCCCAGTTCCGTCAACAAAAATTGCTAAACTTAAAGGCATGGCAGTGTGTTCGGCAACGGTACGTAACGCGATGGCTCGACTTGAAAAAATTGGCTTACTTTATTCGCCTCATACTTCTGCGGGCCGAGTCCCTACAACACAAGGGTTTGATTACTGGTTTGATGAATACTTTACGCTCGCTGATATTGCAAATTATTGGCAACCTGAGCAAGCACAATTAGTTGAACTAGCACACGGACTTAGTCAAAAGTATCAAGTGTGTTGTTGCGTTGGGTTACCCCAAGCAAGCTCTCAGCAAGTGTTTAGAGTAGAAGTACTTGATTTTGACTCAACTGATTGGCTTATTTTATTAATAGATAGAGCAGGGCAGAGTCATAATATTTGTATTGATAAACCACATGACTCTTCAGATAGCGTACGTTATCAATTTGCTACGTGGTTAAATACCGTTTTTAGCCAGCAAACCTTAATGGAAGGCCTTTATAGAATGCAGGCTATGGCTAATACTGCACCTAATAATTGCCACGATTCATTAACCCAGTGGACGCGTCAGCTTAGCCAAAAGCTAGGTTCTGATAACAGCATTGTAGTGGGTGAAAACTATTTATATAAAAAAATAGACTGCGAACAAAATCTAAATATTGGCGTGTCGTTTTTAAATTTTGTTGAAGATAAGCTTGCCTTTAAAAATGGTGTATCGGTTTTAAATACGGGTAAATTACCTTTTACTGAGTGCGATGAACTTATTGTGCTTAGCGTTCCGTATTTTCAAAATCAAGAATATCAAAGCCGCTTTTGCGTAATTTGCCCTAAATCGGCGCAAATTGAAGAAATAATCCAAGAATTTAAATTATTAGAGTCATCTAACTCTTGAATCTTTTTATTCAATCCCCATAATTACCGCAGTTGTAAAGAATTGGAGCACGTATTTTATGTCTGAGCAGACAAAAAACCCTGAGCAAGAAGTAGAACTAAACGAAGAAGTAGCTCAAATGGAAGCTGATGTTGAAGCAGCAGTAGAAGCCGCAGAGCAACATGAAGCTGATCAAGAGCAAAGCCCTGAAGCTGAAATTGCGATGCTATATGCAGAGCTAGAAGCTGCAAAACAAACTATTGCTGATCAAAAAGACAGTGTAGTACGTGCAGCAGCTGACGTTGACAACATTCGTCGTCGCGCAGCACAAGATGTAGAAAAAGCTCACAAATTTGCACTAGAGAAATTTTCTAACGAATTACTACCAGTTATTGATAACCTAGAACGCGCTATTGAGTTTTCTGATAAAGAAAACGAAACATTAAAGCCGTTACTAGAAGGTATTGATATGACGGTTAAAAGTTTTAACGATGCCGTTGCTAAATTTGGCGTTGAAATTGTAAACCCACAAGGCGAGCAATTTAACCCAGATTTTCATCAAGCAATGTCTATTCAGCCAAGCAACGATGTAACGCCAAATACAGTATTGGCCGTTATGCAAAAAGGCTATACATTGAATGGCCGTTTATTGCGCCCAGCAATGGTTATGGTTTCAAAAGCGGCTGATGCTTAATTTAGCCCTTTAACATATTTAAAAAATGCCTCAAATTGAGGCATTTTTTTTGTCTAATTTGTAGTGAATTAATTGTACTAGCATAGTTAAAAGCACGGCACTAAACATCAAGCTTGAAAACGGAACAGAGCTTTTAGCGTGCATTAGCGCAAGTAGTGGTCCAACTAATGCGCCACTGCCAAAACGAAGTGTGCCAATTACAGCTGTCGCAGTTCCTGTGTTTTTTTCAAATTTCATTAATATTAGTGAGTCGGCATTACTTGCGGTAACCCCTAAACTCATCATCAACGGCGCAATGGCAGCCACAATATAATATAAAGAGAGGTGTAATAAACTAAAAGTTAGTAGCGCCAGCCCAGATATAAACCCGCAAGCAAGCCCTATATACAGCATCTTACGAGAGCCAATCCTTGGTACAATTCGGGTGTTTAAAAAGTTACCAAACATAAGTGCCATAACGTTAAAAGCAAATAACACACCAAACAATTGCTCAGATACTTTATATAAATCTAAATATATAAACGGTACTGAGGTTAAAAAGCAAAAAAAACCAAACGATACAAACATAGAGCTTAAAATGTCTGCTCGAGCATCTTTATTACTAAGCACGGTTTTATAGCTATCAAAAAATAGGGCTAGGCCTTTTTTCTCGTTTGTGTGAATGGGTATATCAATTAAATGCACTTGTACAAACGCAAGGATCACAAAACTGTAAGCTGCCAATACTAAAAATATACTAGACCAAACAGAAAACCCTAATATAAATGAGCCAACAGAAGGAGCAACTAACGGCGCTACCATCATGATCATTGACACATACGACATGCCTTTAGCCGTATTTTGCTGATAAATATGCCTAATTACACCTGGAACAACCACTGTGGCTGCTGCACCTGTAAATGCTTGCACAGCTCTTAGTGCCCAAAAGGTATGTATTTCAGTGGTAAATGCCAGTGCTACAGAGCTTATACCAAACAAAGTTAAGCCAATACGCGCGAGTTTTCTGCGGCCAATTTGGTCAGCTATAGGGCCAAAAAATAACATACCTAATGAGTAACCCGCCAAATAAATACTTAACGAAATTTGTACATTTGGCATGCTGGTTTGTAAATCGTTCGCAATTACCAGCATGGCGGGTAAATACATATCTATTGCCAAAGGAGTAATTGCCACAATACTGGCTAATAAAGGTAATAAAATACGGGTATTAAAAGACGAGGCTGAGGCGTCCATGAATAAACTCAACAATCACTAAAAACAAGGCCTATAGTGTAACAGGGCATTGGGGGTGTATAAACTTAGTTTGCCTGCTAAGTTAATAAAAATAAATTATCAAGCAATACAGTGCAAAGATTCTAAACTGGCACTGTGTTTGCTATTCTACACACAATAAAAAATAACGACTTGAGAGAAAATACCATGAAAAAACTAGTACTTGCCGTATTAGCAACTGCAGTTTTAGCAGGCTGTAAAACATCACCAACAGGACGTACGCAAATTGCACTTTACTCAGATCAACAAATGAGTGAAATGGGCACCGCTAGCTTTGCCGAAATGAAAGCGTCTCAGCCAATAAATAAAGATGCTAAAACAAATTCTTATGTAAATTGTATTGCTGAAAAAGTAGTCGCTGTTTTACCTCAAGAATATGCGTCGCAAAATTGGGAAGTAGTGGTATTTGAAGATGAATCTGCTAACGCTTTTGCACTACCTGGTGGTTATATTGGTGTTCATACGGGCTTATTAAAAATAGCCACCAATCAAGACCAATTAGCAACAGTACTAGGGCACGAAGTCGGACACGTGATAGCAGAGCACTCAAATGAGCGTGTATCACAAAGCTCAATTTTAGATACTGGAATGCAATTAGGTAGCGCTGCACTTGAAATGGGCAATATTCAATACCGTAACGAAATAATGCAGGGTCTAGGGTTAGGCGCACAATACGGTGTTGTTTTACCTTTTAGCCGCTCACATGAATCTGAAGCAGACGAAATTGGTTTAGATTTAATGGCTCAGGCCGGTTTTAACCCACAAGAGTCGGTAACGCTTTGGCAAAATATGAGCGCCGCAGGCAGCGGTACAACCCCTGAGTTTTTATCTACTCACCCAGCGCCAAGTAACCGCATTAAAAATTTACAAGCGCAAATGAGCAAAGCACTTAGTGAGCAAAGCACTGCTAAATCTCAAGGCAAAAAACCGCAGTGCACACTGTAGTTATGCGTTTTATTAGTTAAAGTTGTACACGTTTAGTATTAATACGTAATTAATATAAAACCCCTGTAAGTATTTTACCTACAGGGGTTTTGTTTTATTTTTAAGCGTGGTTATTCAGCAGCAAGTGCTTGTTTAAATACAGTTTTAAAGCGTTCAAAATCTTCTATTTGTGGTAAATGCCCTAAATTATCAAGCTCATATAATTTAGCATTAGGGATAAGCGATGCCGCATTTTTGCCTAACTTATCGTAACGGCCAAGCTCATAATCTACACCGTCTTTTTTCCAGTTTCGGCCGGGTCCTGTTCTATCACGAGTGCCAATTATTAACTTAACTGGCACAGCAAAGTCTTTAAATTCTGTAATTACCGGTTGAGTAAAAATCATATCGTACGTTTTAGCGTTAACCCACGCCATTTGCTCTTTATCTGGGCCTTGTATTTGCCCTGTAATAAAGTCGGTTAATGCTGAGTATGTGGCGTTCCACTTTCCATCGTAATAATTTTTTTGTTGATAACGTTGAACACCTTCAGGTGTTTTTGCTAATTCGTTTTTATAGAAAAAATTAGTATCTTTGTAATCTACATATTGTAAGTAGTTTTCAAGCCCTATTGGGTTTAGTAAAATCAGTTTAGTTGTTGTGCTGGGGTACATTAATGCAAAGCGACTTGCCAACATACCGCCCATAGAATGGCCAACTACAATCGTTTCTTTTAAATTAAGAGAGTCAATTAATGCATGTGTATGATGGGCAAGCGCGGCAAATGAATACTGATAGTTGGTGGGTTTAGATGATTTACCAAAGCCAATTTGATCAGGCATTAACACGCCAAAGCCAAGTGATTGTAGGTACTGCGCTGTAGTCGTCCAATAATCAGCATTAAAGTTTTTACCGTGCATAAGCGTTACTGTAGGCATATTTTCTTTGGTAGGCTTTAGGTAAATATACGCCATTTTAAGAGACTGCTTTTGTGATTCAACGCTAAAGTAATTTACTTTAAAATCATATTGATAACTGCTTAAAAGCGCATCGTAAGAGAGAGACTCTGTATTTACTTCACTACTTGCTAAAGCATTATTAGTTAAAGCTAACAAAGCAGAAAAACAAATAACTTTAATAGATGACATGTTGATACTCCTAGTAAGGCAAGCGTGTGGCTTAAATGAAGTACGACAATAGCTAAGTATTAAACACTGTTCAATTAAATACTTTTCATGGCATAAAAAAGGAGCACTTAATAGGGCTCCAATTTATGTAATTTTAACGCAGAGTGATTGCTTAAAATGTCCACTCTACATGTATTTGCGGAACTGACTCTGTGACCTCAGTACCTAGCTTGTTATGCCAGTATTGAAGTTCCATACCGAGTAATAAGGTATTTTCTTTCATTTCAAGTGCATGACCCATATCCCATACTAAAATAGGCTGTGCGAGTATCCACGCTTCTAAATCGTTACCAAATTCGTCTTCACGTTCAGCAATATATTCGGCGTGGCCTTTAAAGCTAAATTTTTGTGAGCCAATAGTAAAAGGGTATTCAAAAGCAACATCAAACATCCAGCTATTTGTTTCAATAGGTGCGCCGCCTTTGGCTACACCTTCACTGTCATCAATGTAGGCAGTTACTAACGTTTGAAAAAAGTTAAACCCGGGTACATCCCAGCTTAACTTAACGCCCGGCAAGTATTTCATCATTTTAGCGTCGCCCGCTACGTTAATACCGCCGGTAAGGCCAACATCTAATAACGCGCCTGCGCCAATTTTTTCACCGCTAATGGCCGATAAGCTTACCGTAGAATACCATTCGCCGTAAAAATCGCTATCTTGATAGCCGTCAGTTGTATCGTCTTTACTGTAATCGATAAAAAAGAAGTTATCGCCGTAATCGTAACTCGATGCATGTTGAATAGAGTAAACAGTGGTATCCGACTCTTGCTCAGTAAAAGGGTTTTTTTGGTCGCCATTATTAATATGTAATGCTGTGCTGCTCCAATTAGCGGCAAAAGCAGAAGACGATAAAGCAATTGATGTAAGGGTAATGAGAGGAAGTAATTTTTTAAATTTCATATCTGTATTTAACTATAATTTTAGTGACACGCGAAGGCGCGCATTATAGCAAAAGTGATTGATATGTAGAGTATTATTTTAACATATGTTGCAGCTTACTTATTAAGCTGCAACACATAAAGACTCGTTTATTATGCTTTGTTGCGGCGCAAACAGATTATAGTAATTGCCGTAAACGCTAAAATAAAGCAGTAGTATGATGAAGTAGATACTTCCCATGGGCTAATTTTAAATGTAGCACCGAGTAATAAGGCTTGTGCGCCATAAGGCAATGAACCCTGCGTTACACAGGCAAATATATCAAGTAAACTTGCAGAGCGTTTAGAGCTTATTTCGCCATCCTCAGCGAGCTTTTTAGCAATAGGGCCGGCAACAATAATAGATACTGTATTATTAGCTATACACACATTACTAGTTAAAACTAAAGCCGCAATACCTAGTTGATCAGCCACTTTACGGTGCCATTTAGCGATTACTTTAGTAATGGCTTGAATTTTTTGGGCAATGTAATCAAGGCCGCCGTTAATACGAATAAATTCAGATAAGCCACCAATAAACATAGAAAGTAAAAATATTTCCTGCATATCAGTAAAGCCTTTGTATATGTCTTTTACAAAGCTTGCACCTTCGTAGCTGCCGGTAAAGCCCATTAAAGCAGCAAAAACAATACCACTAAATAACACTACAAATACGTTCATACCCGCAACAGCCAATATTAAAATAAAGGCATACGGCAGTACTAATAACAAATCGTAATCTTTCGTTTCTACGGCTTGTGGTGCAGGTGTTAAATATAATAATAACGCGATGGTGAGAACGGCAGCGGGCACGGCTATTTTTAAGTTTTCTTTAAATTTATCTTTCATTTCACAGCCTTGCGTACGAGTAGCTGCAATAGTCGTGTCTGAAATAATAGATAAGTTATCGCCAAACATAGCGCCAGATACAATAGTACCGGCCATTAATGCAGGGTCGATGCCTGTTTTAATAGATACCGCATAAGCTATTGGGCCTATAGCACCAATAGTACCCATTGAAGTACCCATAGCCGTAGATACAACCGCAGCAATTAAAAATAAGCCTGGCAGCAACAAAGCGGGAGGAATAAGCGATAAGCCTGCGTTTACAACAGCATCAACACCACCGGTTGCACTTGCCACAGCCGAAAAGGCACCCGCAAGTAAGTATATTAAACACATGGTAATAATGTTGTTGTGCCCAGCACCTTTAATAAAGGTTTCTACACATTGGTTTACTGTGCCTTTATTTAAAATAAACGCAAGCATAATGGCTGGCAAAATAGCCACAGGGGCGGGTAGTTGGTAAAACGCGTAATCAACCCCTTGCGATTGCAAGTATAAACCTGAGCCTAAAAATAGCGCTACAAAGGTAAGTAGGGGGAGTAAAGAAAGTATTGCTTTGTTTTTGTTAAATGATGGCTGCATCATATTCCTCATAACCAGTAAAATTTATCACAGCCAAAACTCCTCTTTTAGCTGAATTTAGCAGTACAACTTTTTATTTTAAAAAGTTGTTAGCCGCAGCGTCCGCAAGCCAAAGACCAAATCGACGCGAAAGAGAAGTTTAAATGTATAGATGGCTAAAGTAAACTGGTATTGTTATTATTATAAAATTAAAAGGTCACCTGACTATTGCATGACTTTTAGATAATATCTATAAAGCGACGCGATTTTCAGCGATTAATATTTATCCAGCTGCATAAAAATACCCACCTGCGTATTTTGCAATGTCCGGATATATGGCTAATAAACGGATTCAAATTAAATTAGGTAAAAACCATGACTACAAATCGAATAGGTGTTTTTGGTGCTAACGGCAGAATGGGCTTAGCCTTATTAGAAGCCGCGACAATTAAAGAGCAAACACAACTTACAGGCGCATACGTTCGTAGCAGTTCATCGTTATTAGGTATTAATGTAAATCAAGTAAATAGTGCAGCCGATATCGCTGTAAGCTTTAGTGTTGAAAGTGAAGTGAATAATGTAGATGTGTTAATCGATTTCACATTGCCACAAGGTATGCGTAATCATTTAAAAACAGCGGTTGCGCAAAAGCTACCTATGGTTATTGGTACCACAGGGCTGAACGCTGATGATATGGCGCTTTTGAACGATGCGGCAAAGCACATTCCGATTGTATTTGCCCGCAATTATAGTGTTGGCGTAAACGTGCTATTAAATTTGGTACAAACAGCAGCCACTAAATTTGGCGATGATTTAGATATAGAAATATTTGAAGCGCACCATCGTCATAAAATAGATGCACCATCGGGTACTGCTTTAGCTATTGGTGAATCAATTGCAGATGCAAAGGGCTGGAACCATGACGAGGTTGCAGTATACGACCGCAGCCAAGTAGAAACGGCTAAATCGCAAAATGAAATAGGTTATTCAGTACTAAGAGGTGGAGACATAGTAGGTGAACATACCGCATACTTTGCCACAATGGGCGAAAGGCTCGAATTAACCCACAAAGCAAGTTCAAGAATGACCTTTGCACTAGGTGCTGTAAGGGCTGCATGCTGGTTGCAAAATAAACCGGCAGGACTTTATGATATGCAAGATGTGCTTGATCTTAAGTAGTTTAGTTACTTTTTTACCTGTTTGGGTCTAATTTCACCTAAAGCGACTTGTTTGTAACAATTTACCAAATAGTGTTAGACCTAAATAGTAACTTAATGTAGAATGCAGCCAATTTGCCAAAAATTACTAAATGCGTGTTTCCAATTATACCCAAGTGGCTAGTAAAACCAGGGGTTTCAGTGGGAATGATAAGAGTTTTAGGCAAGAAAAAATGATTGAAGGTTTAGCGTTTTATATCGGCATCATTTAAGACTGCGTAAAACAATTATAAGCTCACAAAAAATCTGGTTTTGACGATCCCTCTGGGTATTGGCGGGGTGTTAAGCAATTGCTTACTCCCGTTTTTTACTGTTAGGAGGTTTAACTTGACTAAATCCGCTCTGTTAGTCCTAGAAGACGGCACAGTGTTTCGCGGTACTGCAATCGGCGCTGACGGCATGTCAGTCGGTGAAGTAGTATTCAATACGTCTATGACTGGTTATCAAGAAATTTTGACTGATCCATCATACGCGGAACAAATCGTAACTTTGACGTACCCACATATCGGTAATACGGGTACCAACAGCGAAGACGAAGAAGCGAATCAAATATGGGCTAAAGGCCTAGTGATCCGTGATTTGCCACTGCTAGCAAGTAACTTTCGTAACGAGCAATCGTTAGATGATTACTTAAAAGAACGTAATATTTTAGGTATTGCGGACATCGACACCAGAAAGCTAACACGTATTCTGCGCGACAAAGGCGCACAAAACGGGTGTATTATCGCTGGTAGCGAGCTAGACGAAAACAAAGCGTTAGAAGCCGCGCAAGCCTTCCCAGGTTTAAAAGGTATGGATTTAGCAAAAGTTGTCTCAACCAAGGAAAATTTTGAGTGGCGCGAATCAAGCTGGACATTAGGTGAAGGATTTAAAACCCTAGATACCGCTGATGAAAAGTTTCATGTTGTTGCCTACGACTTCGGTGTTAAACGTAATATATTACGTATGCTAGTTGATCGCGGCTGTAAATTAACCGTCGTGCCAGCGCAAACCTCAGCAGCCGATGTACTTGCTTTAAACCCAGATGGTATATTCCTATCTAATGGCCCTGGCGATCCTGAGCCATGTACTTACGCTATTGATGCAATTAAAGCCTTTTTAGAAACCGACACGCCTATTTTTGGTATCTGTTTAGGTCATCAGTTATTAGCCCTTGCCTCAGGTGCTAAAACAGCAAAAATGAAATTTGGCCACCACGGTGGTAACCATCCAGTAAAAGATTTAGACCGCGACGTAGTAATGATCACCGCACAAAACCATGGTTTTGCTGCAGATGAAGCGTCATTACCAAGTAACTTACGTGCTACGCACAAATCGTTATTTGACGGAACGCTTCAAGGTATTCATCGTACAGATAAGCCAGCGTTTAGCTTTCAGGGTCACCCAGAAGCAAGCCCAGGCCCGCACGATGCAGCCCCATTATTTGACCACTTCATCGACTTGATGCAAGCGCGTAACAACTAATTTAACTGGAGTAATAATGCCAAAACGTACCGACATAAAAAGCATTCTTATCTTAGGCGCAGGCCCAATTGTAATTGGTCAAGCTTGTGAATTTGATTACTCTGGTGCTCAAGCGTGTAAAGCACTCAGAGAAGAAGGCTATAGAGTTATATTAGTCAACTCAAACCCTGCAACTATCATGACCGACCCAGAAATGGCCGATGCAACGTACATCGAACCAATTCACTGGGAAGTGGTAGAAAAAATTATTGAAAAAGAAAAGCCAGATGCAGTACTCCCTACAATGGGTGGTCAAACAGCATTAAACTGTGCGCTTGATTTAGACAAGCACGGTGTACTGGCTAAGCACGGCGTTGAGCTAATTGGCGCAACAGCTGATGCAATCGACAAAGCAGAAAACCGTGAACGCTTTGACGTAGCAATGAAAAACATTGGCCTTGAATGTCCTCGTGCTGAAATTGCTCATTCAATGGAAGAAGCTAAAGATACAATGAGCCGTATTGGCTTACCGTGTATCATTCGTCCTTCTTTCACCATGGGTGGCACCGGCGGCGGTGTTGCTTACAACATGGAAGAGTTTGAAGAGATTTGTGAGCGCGGTTTAGACTTATCGCCAACGAACGAATTATTGATTGATGAATCACTGATTGGTTGGAAAGAGTACGAAACAGAAGTTGTTCGTGACAAAAAAGACAACTGTATCATTGTGTGTACTATTGAAAACTTTGACCCAATGGGCGTGCATACAGGCGACTCAATCACGGTTGCTCCAGCACAAACTTTAACCGACAAAGAATACCAAATTATGCGTAATGCCTCTATGGCAGTACTGCGTGAAATTGGTGTTGAAACCGGTGGTTCTAACGTACAGTTTGGTATTAATCCAGAAGATGGCCGTATGGTTATCATTGAGATGAACCCACGTGTATCACGCTCATCAGCACTTGCTTCTAAAGCAACGGGTTTCCCAATTGCTAAAATTGCAGCAAAACTAGCAGTAGGCTACACGCTTGATGAGCTTCAAAACGATATTACTGGCGGTAAAACACCAGCGTCTTTTGAGCCTTCAATTGATTACGTTGTAACTAAAATACCTCGCTTTAACTTTGAAAAATTTGCCGGTGCTAACGACCGTTTAACAACGCAAATGAAATCAGTAGGCGAAGTGATGGCAATTGGTCGTAACCAACAAGAGTCATTACACAAAGCATTACGTGGTCTTGAAGTTGGCGCAACGGGTTTTAACCCAATTGTGGCACTTGATGACCCTAAAGCCCGTGAAAAAATCATTCGTGAATTACGCGAGCCAGGCGCCGAGCGTATTTGGTATATTGCTGATGCAATGCGCCATGGTATGAGCGTTGAAGATGTTTACGAACTGACTAAAGTTAACCGCTGGTTCTTAGTGCAAATTGAAGACATTTTAAAAGACGAAGCTAAAATTAGTGACGTAGGCATGGCTGGCTTAAATGCAGACTTTTTACGCAAACTTAAGCGTAAAGGTTTTGCCGACCCGCGTATTGCTGAAATTGCCGGTGTTTCTGAAGCTGAAATTCGTAAAAAACGTCATCAACTAAACATTGTGCCAGTGTACAAACGTGTTGATACGTGTGCAGCAGAATTTAGCTCAGACACAGCTTACATGTACTCATCGTACGATGAAGAGTGTGAAGCAAACCCAACAGACAAAGACAAAATCATGGTTATCGGTGGCGGTCCTAACCGTATCGGCCAAGGTATTGAATTTGATTACTGTTGTGTTCACGCAGCCCTTGCGCTTCGTGAAGACGGCTACGAGACCATCATGGTTAACTGTAACCCTGAAACGGTATCTACCGATTACGACACATCTGATCGTTTATACTTTGAGCCAATTACGCTTGAAGACGTACTAGAAATCGTCCGTGTTGAAAAACCAAAAGGCGTAATCGTGCAGTACGGTGGCCAAACACCACTTAAATTAGCGCGTGAGCTTGAAGCGAATGGCGTGCCAGTGATTGGTACTTCTCCTGATGCGATTGACCGTGCAGAAGACCGTGAGCGTTTCCAACAGTTAGTAGAGCGTCTTGATTTACTACAGCCAGAGAACGCAACGGTAACATCAACTGAAGAAGCACTACTTAAATCAGTTGAAATTGGTTTCCCACTGGTTGTGCGCCCATCGTACGTATTAGGCGGCCGCGCAATGGAAATTGTATACGACGAGCAAGATTTACGTCGCTACATGACCGAAGCCGTGTCAGCATCAAACGAGGCACCAGTATTACTTGACCGTTTCTTAGATAACGCAATTGAAGTTGACGTTGACGCAATTTGTGACGGCGAGCAAGTAATTATTGGCGGTATCATGGAGCACATTGAACAAGCGGGTGTTCACTCAGGTGACTCAGCATGTTCATTACCAGCACATTCTTTATCTCAAGAAGTGCAAGATGTAATGCGCAAGCAAGTAACCGATATGGCACTTGAGCTTGGCGTAGTTGGATTAATGAATACACAGTTTGCTGTAAAAGATGGCAAAGTGTACTTAATTGAAGTAAACCCACGTGCAGCACGTACAGTACCGTTTGTATCAAAAGCAACCGGTGTTGCACTTGCAAAAGTAGCTGCGCGTTGTATGGCGGGTCAGTCACTGGCAAGCCAAGGCATTACTAAAGAAGTGATCCCTCCATATTACAGCGTTAAAGAAGTGGTTTTACCATTTGCTAAGTTCCAGGGTGTGGATCCTATCCGTGGCCCAGAGATGCGTTCAACAGGTGAAGTGATGGGTGTTGGCGATACTTTCGCCGAAGCGTTCGCAAAAGCACAATTAGGTGCAAGCAACACTTTACCACGCGGTGGTCGCGCGTTACTATCTGTACGTAACAGCGATAAGTCTCGTGTTGTAGAGCTTGCAAAAACCATGACAGACCTTGGTTTTGAAATTGATGCAACAGGTGGCACAGCAGAGGCTTTAAAAGAGGCCGGTATTGAAGTACGCCGTGTAAACAAAGTATATGAAGGCCGCCCGCATATTCTTGATAACATCAAGAATAAAGAGTACAGCTATATCGTAAATACCACCGAAGGTCGCCAAGCGATCGAAGATTCGAAGGTGTTGCGTCGTGGTGCATTGCAAAACAAAACCAACTACACGACAACCTTGAACGCGGCATTTGCTAACTGTACTGCTAACCAAGCAGACGACCGTAGTAAAGTGACGTCAGTTCAAGAGCTACACCAGCGATTGAACTAAGGAAATGTACCAAGGCCATTAAGGCCTTGGTGTTAAGTGAGAAAAGTATGCAATCAATTCCGATGACAGTTCGTGGCGCAGATTTACTGCGCAAAGAGCTTAACGAATTAAAAACAGTTACCCGTCCTAAAATCGTAAATGATATTGCGATTGCACGTGAACATGGTGACTTAAAAGAAAACGCTGAATACCACGCTGCGCGTGAGCAACAGGGTTTTTGTGAAGGCCGTATTCAAGAAATTGAAGCTAAGCTTTCAAATGTGCAAATTATCGACGTAACTAAAATGCCTAATACGGGTAAAGTTATTTTTGGCACTACAGTGACTATCGTAAATGTAGAAACTGATGCCGAAGTAAAATACCGTATTGTAGGGGATGATGAAGCAGATATTAAAAACAACTTAATTTCTGTTAATTCGCCTATCGCGCGCGGTTTAATTGGTAAGCAAACAGATGATGCTGTAACCATTAAAACGCCAAAAGGCGACGTTGAGTACGAAATCATTGATGTTGAGTATCTTTAATATTTAGCTCACTGTAACGTTTAAATAAAAACCGATGCATTCGCATCGGTTTTTTTATGTCTTGAATAAATCACGATACTAATACCAACTCCAATAAATAGCCGATCTATTTTACTTGCTAAAACAACCCATTTCTTTGTTGTAAATTTCGTAGAGGGAACAACCATTTACATCAATTTACGCCTAGAACTGAGTTGTTTTTTCGGCGTAAAATTTAGAACACATACTTAATGGAGTTGGTATAACAAAGGTATTCATATTGCATAAAGAGTTAACATGATGATATAGGTACATAATCACTTTATTAAAAAGGAACACTCAATGGCTAATATACTTTATCCAGCGCCTTTAAAAGTAGGCTCTAAAATTGCTATTTGCTCGCTTTCATCTGGGCTAAAAGAAAAGTATCACGGACGATTAGATATAGTGATAGACGGATTAAAACACCGTGGTTACGAGGTAGTAGAAGGCGAGTTTTTACGCCAAAACAAACCTCGAGAACAACTTGATGCCAAAGCCCATGCACAGCAATTAATGGGCTTTTTACTTGATGAAGAAATAGCAGCTATTATGCCACCAATGGGCGGTGAGCTTGCAATGGAAGTGCTACCGTTACTCGATTTTAACGCTATAAAAGCGGCAAAGCCTAAATGGCTGGTGGGCTTTTCTGATGTGAGCACTATTGCTTGTGCATTAACGGCTAAATGCCAATGGGCCACTCTACATAGCGCAAATTTAATGCAATTACACCCTGATGAAAAAAATCCGTATAGTTTACAAATTTTTGAAACTTTGACCTACGAAGCGGGGAGTAAGTTTGAACAAGGCCCTTCATCTTTACATCAAAAAGTGAAACCTAATTATGCTCAAAACCCTGATGAACTTTTAAACCCCAGCGAGCCAACTCATTGGCAATGCTTAAACTCTACTGATAAACGCACGATAGAAATGTCAGGGCGCTTATTTGGTGGGTGCTTAGACACAGTAGGTTTATTGCTCGACTCCCCCTTTTTAGCATTACACGAATTTAAAAAACACAGTGCATCAGAAGGATTAATTTTATACCTAGAAAACTCAGAGCTTACGCCGACGACGGTTGCTCGGTTTTTACTTTCACTAAAGTTAGCCGGAATATTTGACGATATTAATGGCCTTATTTTAGGGCGAAGCGAAATCACTCAAAGTAATTACGACGCCTTTGATTACCGCCATGCGCTTGATGTGGCTCTAGGCGGATGTTTGTTTCCGGTAATTTTTGATGCCGATATAGGCCATGTACAACCTAATTTAAACCTGGTAAATGGCGCTTCATGCTCGCTTATTGCTGATATTAATGAAGGTAAAGTACTTAAAGCATCATTAAATACTGAGCTTTCTTAACTTTTATTTTTGAATAACCTATAAATACAGGCGTATAATGCGCATACCGTAAACGTATAAGTTTGCGGTAAATTCTCAGGGCGGGGTGAAATTCCCCACCGGCGGTATGTTTTACTCAATACTTTTTTGATTAAAACGAGCCCGCGAGCGCTTTATTTAATTTATTTTTACAATATTGAAAGAGTTAAATGAAGGTCAAGCAGATCTGGTGAGATGCCAGAGCCGACGGTTAAAGTCCGGATGAAAGAGAATATAGCTTATTACACTACGCCATAAACAGAACTTTTTGGTGTGTGTTTTTAATGCTGTTTTTTGGCTAAACATACAAATTTATTTTGTATGGCTTTGCCATGCCTTTCAGTGTCCTGAATCTATTTATTTTTTATTTGGAATATAATGATGATTCAGTCTTTACTTACTCAATTTGGCGAAAGCCACACCCGTGTAGAAAATGCCATCGCCGCACTGCAGCAAGGCCAAGGCGTACTTGTTGTTGATGACGAAAACCGCGAAAACGAAGGCGACTTTGTATTTTCTGCAGAGCATTTAACTCCCCCTCAAATGGCCGAAATGATCCGCGAAGGCAGCGGTATTGTGTGCTTATGCATGGGAGATGAGCGTATTAAACAACTCGACCTACCGCAAATGGTAGCTAACAACACCAGTCAAAATAACACAGCTTACACTGTAACCATTGAAGCTAAACACGGCGTAACAACCGGTGTATCAGCAACCGATAGAGTAACCACGATTAAAGCGGCAACCGCCGATAATGCTAAACCGAGCGATTTATCACGCCCAGGCCATGTATTTGGTTTAAAAGCGCAAACCGGTGGTGTACTTGTACGCCGAGGTCATACCGAGGCATCTGTTGATTTAATGCAGCTGGCTGGTTTAAAACCATTTGGTGTTATTTGCGAACTAACTAATCCTGATGGCACCATGGCGCGTTTACCACAGGTAAGTGACTATGCTAATAAACACAGTATGACCGTGGTATCGATTGAAGACCTAGTACAGTATATTCAAGCACGCGAACTAAAAGTTAGCTAGTTTAACTGGTTAGGTTAAATTTATTATAAAGCCCGACTTTTAAGTTGGGTTTTGTATTAAGAAGTAAATAATTTATTACTCTAAATTTAACAACTAATATTGAGAGTTAAGTGCTATCTAAGTAAAGTTAATAAATCTGAGTGTGAACTATTAACGTTTTAAGCAGGGTCCCTTTAGTTAGGTTGTTAAACCTTATACGACTCACTGTGTATTGTGCTTTAGGCCAGTGTCCCCGTTACTTTTTTTACTTAGTTTTATTGGTTAAACTTTAATGTATTAAGTATCTATTGTGCAGGTGCTAATAGGCGTTATAACTTTAGTAGATGCGAGTTAAACTCATAATATGGCTAGGCGTTACTTCAATGGTAAAGCTTGGCCTTTAGCCTAAATTTTACCTATTTACTCCCCTCGGTATTCGTGAAATTATTAAGTGACTAAAGTACAATTTATGCAGAATGTGTAAAAAATTTAGCTCAGGAGTAGTTATGTGGGATGAAAGGTACGACAGTGAGCAATACGCTTATGGCAAAGATCCAAACGATTTTTTAGCCCAGCAATATCAACAATTACCTAAAGGCAACGTTATAAGCTTGGCCGAAGGTGAAGGGCGAAATGCCGTGTTTTTAGCAAAAATGGGTTATAGCGTTACTGCGGTTGATGGCTCTAAAGTAGGTCTTGAAAAAGCAGCAAAGCTTGCCATAGAGCATAATGTAAACATTGAGCTTATACATGCCGATTTAGCAGAATTTGATTTTGGAGAGGCAAAATGGGATGCAGTGGTCTCTATATATTGCCCTTTACCGAGCGCGGTACGCTCAGCGGTATATAAACGCGCTGTAAAAGGTTTAAAGCCTGGTGGGGTATTTTTACTTGAGGCCTATACGCCAGAGCAAATAAATTATAATACCGGCGGCGGCCCAAGTGCAGATACTAAAACATCAAAAAACGATTTAGAAGATGACTTAACAGGGCTTAGTTTTGTACATTTAGAAGAATTAAAACGAGAAGTGTTTGAAGGCTCCTATCACACCGGTTTAGCTTCGGTCTTGCAGGCTATAGCTAAAAAATAAATTTTACATAGGTTTAGGGCGCCTGTTATAGCGCCCTTTCTTTTTTTGGTTTTGAACAGAAGCTAATTTTTCTTACCAGCTAATTTCTCAACCAATTCAACCCGCCTATTAAGTTCGCGACCTAATTCATTACTGTTTGTGGCAACAGGTGAGTAGGGGCCTGCGCCATGAGCGAATAGCCTTGATTTTGATACACCGTAATTAGTTATAAGCGCCTTAACAACAGCATTAGCACGCCGCTCAGAAAGGTTTAAATTATACTCAGCTGATCCTTTATCGTCGGTGTGCCCAACCACATATAAGCTCAGCTGTTTATTTTTATTTAATACTTGTGCAATGGTATCTAAAGCCTGTTTTGACTCTGATTTAATACTGGCTTTATCGTAATCAAACAAAACACCATATATTGAGGCTTTTCCTTTTTGCGCTAATTGCTCTAATACTTTATTGCTATTAGTCTCGATTAGACCAGTTAGCAATGGCTTAGTTTGTATAACCACTAACTGAATACGTGAATGGCCTTGATAATTTCCTATAAAAAATACAGCGTAAGTCGTTTGCTCATCAAGTACCTTTTTCATAACCTGATAGCGAGGCTGCTCTGAGTAGTTATAAATTGATTCAACCGCTAAAATATCACCTAACTGTTTTATATCATCTCTAATTTTTCTTTTATTTGTATTTTTACTACATGAGCTTTTTTGACACGAAAATACAGTTTCAAATCCCTCTTTAACTAATGCGCCTACATAGTTGTGGTAAATTTTAAGAGAAGATACGTTGTTTACCACATAGGTAATTTGAGTGAGGTCACCTGTTACATCAAGTGTTGGGATTTGTTTTGTTTTTTTATTTACAACACCTACAGGAATGCTAAATTCTTCATAGTCTACCTGCTTAAAATCCTCAATATAACTGCCAGGATAGCGACTCAGTAAAGGGTGATCTTGAGTTCCTTTTTTATCTTTTTTTGGAGCTTTATTACTATTTTCATTTGTTGTTTTTTTAAGTGCACTGAGATCGGCGATTATTAAACCGGTTTCAATCTCTTTTATATCTATAGTAGTTAGCTGAACACCCGTTTTATTTTTATATTGTCCTACATAAAGAGTAACAGCAGCCTCAAGTTTGTCAGTGCCTTTGGTAGCGTATATATAATAGGGGTTTCTAAATGCATTACCTGGGCTAAAATAGCTAGACTCTTCGCCTAATCGCTTTTTATTTTCGTAGCTTTCACCTGAGTAACATTCATCTAGCAAACACATATAGTTGATAGTAAAGCCGGCTTTAATAAGTGCTTTTTGATAGTTTTTGGTAACCTTTAAAGAAGCTACATTTTTGATGTCGTATGAGTAATGGTTTGTAGAGCCAATAAATGAGTCAAAAGTGAGTTGCTGGGCCTTTTTAGCGTTGCGATCAAAATTTGTAACAAGGCGAGTTTGCTCACCTTCTAACATAACTTTATTTTGTAATTTTGCACCAGGATAAGGTGATAGAAACGGCTTAGCTTGAATATTGAATGTACTGAAACTACAGGCAAAAACGATGACTAACCTAGTTATATATTTCATTAAAATTTCCTTTTTATATTGAAAGTATTCACCGACTATAAAACAGCTGATTTTTAAAGTCATCCAACTTAACATTATAGTTTTACTTACATTTATTTTTTAAGCTAGCGCATTAGCACATTGTTTTGATTTACGTTTACTTAGTGACGAGTGCTCATAAAAATGAGAATCTAATTAAGGTCGCTTTCAAAAAATAAATTGTTAAACCAGCTGCCTAAAATAACAATGGAGAAAACAATGCAAGTAGATGATATTAGAGTGTTTGTAGCGTGTAAAAACTATCAACAATCGTGTGCATTTTATCAGGCGCTTGGCTTTAGTATTGAGTCAGCCTCTGCTGATTTAAGTATTGCAACATCAGGTGAATGCAGCCTCTTTCTACAGCGTTACTACAACCAAGAATTTGCTGAAAATTTAATGCTGCAAGTGTGCGTATTAAACATAAATGAAGCCTTTGACATTATTAGTAAGCTCATTAACTTTGATATTCGCTTTGAAGGGATAAAACAAGAGCCGTGGGGTAAAGTGATTTATTTATGGGGACCATCAGGCGAGCTTTTACACGTAACTGAATTTAATTAAAAAGGAATAATAATGAAAAAAATACGTTTTTTGTCATGTTGATGGTTTTTTTACTGACCTCATGTAGTGCGCTTGTGAGTAATCATGCAGGTAAAAATACGCGTTCTAGCAGTTTGGTTGACTTTCTTTATCCAAACGAAGATAGTCGTGCTACGTATAAACCAGAAATTCCAGTGTTGAAATTGCCCGTTACAGTGGGCATTTCATTTGTGCCCTCTAAAGATTGGCGAGCAAACGCAATTGAAAGTCAAAATGAGGTAGCGTTGCTCGAAAAAGTTAAAAAATCATTTTTGCAGTACGATTACATTGACCGCATCGAAGTGATTCCAAGTACGTACCTTATAGGTGGAGAAGGGTTTTCAGCGCTTGAGCAAGTAGGTCGACTATACGATGTAGACGTAATGGCATTGGTTTCTTACGATCAAGTAACACAAACCTATGAAAATAACGCCGCATTATTGTATTGGACCATTGTAGGTATGTACTTGATTCCGGGTAATGAAAATACTATTCAAACCTTTGTCGACACTGCGGTTTTTGATATAAAAAGTAAAAAAATGCTTTTTAGAGCACCCGGTATCAGCAAGCTTGAAAAAAGAACCACCGCTATTAGTATTGACGAAACGCTCAATGAAAAGTTACTTGAGGGCTTTAATTTAGCGGTTACCGATATGAGCTTAAATTTAGATGCAGAATTAGCCCGCTTTAAAACACGGGTAAAAGAAGAAAAAATTGCAAAAATAGAAAATAAAGATGGCTCGAGTAGCGCAGGGGCGTTTAGTGTGTTTTTTCTAGTTTTAACATCGCTACTTGTTTTAAAGCGCAGATATGTAAATAACTAAATATATATAACTAAGTCGCTAAATACTTAAATTTAAAACGCCACATTATTTAATTTATGCGGCGTTTTTTATGGTGTTTAGCTTAATTTTTCATTAAAAAACGCTAAGGTACGCTGCCAAGCAAGTTCTGCTTTTTGCTCATCATAACGCCCCGTAGAGTCGTTATGAAAACCATGATTAGCGCCTTCGTACATGTGCATAGTGTACTCAACATTGTTAGCTTTTAAGCTCTTTTCATAATCAGGCCATGTAGCGTTAACACGTTTATCAAGTTCACCTAATTGAATCATCAAAGGCGCCTTTATATTTTTGTGCAGTGACTCACTGGCAGGAGTACCATAAAAAGGCACGCCAGCGCTAAGTAAATCACTATCAACGGCTGCTAAGTAATTAACAATATAACCCCCAAAACAAAAACCCACAGCCCCTAGTTTGCCGTTACTATTTGAATGATTTTTTAAAAAGTGAGCGGCGGCTACAAAGTCTTTTTGAATTTTAGCTCTGTCCATGGTTTTTTGCATTGCACGGCCTTCATCGTCATTACCCGGGTAGCCACCAAGCGGGAAGAGTGCATCGGGGGCAAAGGCAATAAAGCCTTTTTTGGCTAAGCGCCTTGCTACATCTTTTACGTAAGGGTTTAACCCTCGGTTTTCGTGAATAACTAATACAACAGGCAGTTGACCTTCAATTGTGCTGGGTACTGCTAAGTAACCTTTGCCTTTACCATGCCCGTTTGGCGAATCAAATTCTTCGTAGGTGGCTTTAATATCGTCATCATTAAACGATACTTGCTCCGCAAACGCGTAATTAGGCAATAGCGCCGATGTAAGTACACTCATTGAAAACCCAAGTGCAGCTAAACCGCCAAGTTTTTTCATAAATGTACGTCTGTCCATTAAGCCGTGGGCGTATTCGTCGTACCAATCAAAGGCTTCTTGTGGGATATGGTCTGATTGCGGGTTATTCATGGCTGCTCCTTCCATTATTATTAGTTATGTATTGTTATTTATTACCATAACGTATTAGGAGTAAAAAACGAGCAGTTTATCTCTTTATTTATCGAACCTTTTTAATAAATAAAAATTAGTTATTGAGTTTTAGCTTACCTGCCTGATAACCCTTCATCTACCCCCATTAAAAAATCAAGTCCCACAAACGCGAACGATATAGCAATGGCGCCTAATAGCATTAAGTTACGGTTATTCTTTTTGTAGCCAATTGTAGTTAACACGGCAAAAGCAATAAATAGAATAATTTGTACGAGTGGCATAGTTACATCCTTTTATGTATTGGAGACCATTTAAGGGCCTAACTTACCAGTTTAAAAAAATTTAAACAATTGATTTAAAATAAAAAACTCGGAAAACTCCGAGCTTTTTAAGTAAGTTACCTAATTGGCTTATTACGCCATAGCGTCGTTGGCTACAGGGTATTTAGGGTCTTCAACAATGTTAACCTCAACTAAATCACCGGCTTTTCGTAATAACTGTGCAGACTCAGGGCTTAAGTGGCGTAAATACAACGTTTTTCCTAATGCTTTATAACGTACGCTTAAACCATGTATAGCTTCAATACCTGATTGGTCGCACACTCTAGCATTGGCAAAATCTATACACACTTTTTGTGGGTCGTTATGTGGGTTAAACCCTTCTTTAAACGAGGTTATAGAGCCAAAAAATAAGCTGCCTGCTACTTGGTAAGTTTTTTGAGTTTGAGACTCATCGCTGCATTGAATACGAACTTCTTTTGCAGAATTCCACGCATAAACTAAGGCTGAAATAACAATACCTATGCCTACTGCAACGGCTAAATCAAGCAATACGGTAACGGTTGATACCACAATAATAATAAATATTTCAGACTTTGGAACGCGGCCAAATAAGCGTAAAGATGACCATTCAAAGGTTGCAATAACTACCATAAACATAACGCCAATTAATGATGCGACAGGGATCATTTCAATTAAGCTTGGGAAAAACAAAATAAATACCAGCATAAATAAAGCGGTAGCAATGCCCGCAGCACGGCCTCGGCCGCCTGAATTTAAACACACCATGCTTTGGCCAATCATGGCGCAGCCGCACATGCCACCAAATAAACCGCTTAAAATATTGCCCGAGCCTTGTGCCACAGACTCGCGATTACCTTGCCCGCGGGTTTGTGTTATGTCATCAATAAGCGAAAGGGTCATAAGCGTTTCAATTAGCCCAACCGATGACAAAATAAGCGCAAGCATTAGCACGGTGATAAGCGCATCGAGCGAGTCGCTATTAGTTAAATCCCAGCTAATTTGCGGAAAGTGAAAACTCGGTAATGCACCTTTTAAACTGCCATCAAGTGGGTCAATGGTGTCTTTTAAGCCTTCAGCTACTTTTTGCGCTTCGTTAGCTTGCCATTTAACCGTAATTTGCGCATCGGTTGGGCGCTCAAGTGCAATATTTTGCGCCACTTCACTGTATTGCCCATGAGGTACTTGATTTTTTATAGCTGCAAAGTTTTCAGTAATGATTTCTTTTTCAATCATTGAAGTACGCTGCGTGTGCACAACATCGCTAACAAGTTTTGACTCAAGTGGCGTAAAGGTGACCAGCGCTGTACACACTGCTATTGCAGCAAGAGGGGCAGGAACTGCTTTAGTATAGCGCGGTAAAAAATACACAATTGCCATGGTTAACGCAATTAGCCCCATCATGGTAAGCATAGCTGGGCTGGTTAGTTGCATCCAATCGCCTGCGTAGGTAAACATATCGTGTTGCTTATCGTAAACTACACGAACGTTTTCTTTAAATTGGCCAAATTGCGCCATACCAATCACAATAGCTAAGCCGTTTACAAAGCCAAGCATTACTGGGTGAGGTAACAGCCTTATAAACTTGCCCATTTTAAGCGCGCCAAATATAACCTGTAGCACACCGGTTAACACCACAGCAGCCAGTAAATACTCTAGCCCAAACATGATAATAAACGCGGCGGTTACTACGGCCATAGAGCCCGCCGCGCCCGAAATCATAGCAGGACGGCCGCCAAAAACAGCGGTAATAAAACCAATAAAGAACGAGCCATACAGCCCCATCATAGGGTCAATACCGGCTACAAAGGTAAACGCGACGGCTTCGGGAATGAGTGTTAGCACGGCGGTTAAGCCTGCTAAAACGTCATTTTTTAAATTAGCGCTGCGTTTGCTTATTAAATCAAACATAGAGTTCCTCGGGTGCATAAATAAACTACATGCCATGGCGCTTTAAGCGAATAGCAGTGTGTTTTGGTGTTTTAAAATTTACGTGTATAGGGCGTGTTGATCTTTGCGGATTGAGATTTGTTCAATCTAGGGGCGATCAAGTCGCGGCGCGAGGTTTGTAACCTAGTGGGCTAAGTAAAAACCGAGCAAAGCTTCCGCGTCCTGCTCACGCCCCTTACCTACATCCATGTAGGCAACAAAGAGTTTATCGCCCCTAGGCAGAACCCAAAGGGCAGCGTATGTTTGGCATTTATGCTACGTTATCGCCTATTTATGGGGAGTAACCACACTTCATAGGCTCTGCCTTGCCTAAAAACCAAACATACTGCTGCAAATTCAAACGCCAAAGGTCAACACGCCCTCGTTATTAGAGCTAAGCGGAGGGCACTTGGCTGTTATGTGGCTCAAAACCATTGCGGTGTGAGCTAATGCTAAGCAATAAAACTATTACGTGTTAGCGGTGCTTTAAATTGAGGACGCATAATACGCTGATAAACATAGAATAATTACATGCAATTTATTTGAAACACTTTATAAAAACTATTAATAATGCAGGGCAATATGCAGGCAAATAAAAAGCTCGGCGTATTAGGCCGAGCTTTTTTGGTTGGGAGTATAGATTATTTAGTTATTTGTAGGTGTTGGTTGAGCACTTACAGGTTGCGATTTACCAAGTAGTTTACGTGTTAGGCGCTTAGCATCTTCTAGTGCTACGTATTGGCAAGGTATAAGTATTAAAGTAATTACCGTGGCAAATAGCACACCAAAGGCCAGCGATACCGCCATAGGAATAACTATTTTAGCCTGTAAGCTGGTTTCCATAATAATTGGCATTACACCAATAAATGTAGTGATTGAGGTAAGCAATATAGCTCTAAAGCGCTTAGCACCGGCTTGCATAACGGCCTGTTTTACGGCCATGCCTTCTGCGCGTGCTTTATTTACAAAATCAACCATTACGAGTGAGTCGTTTACAACTATGCCCGCTACGGCAATAATGCCAAACATAGACAGTCCGCTCATGGTCATGCCTAATATTACGTGACCAAACATTGCACCTACTACACCAAATGGAATAACCGACATTATAATAAGTGGCTGCGAGTAAGAGCGAAGCGGAATGGCCAATAAGGCAAATATAATCATCAGCGATATAGCAAAGTCGCGTAACTGCTCATCGGCGCTGTCCATTTCTTCTTGTACGCGTCCAGCCACATTACTTTTAACGCCTGGGTAGCTTTTAAGCAATGAAGGTAAATAGGTATCGCGAATTTCTTGTGCAATAGCAAACGGCTCAACTTGGTCAGTATTTACCGCTGCCCATACATTAACAGTACGGTTTGAGTTTTCACGGCGAATACGGTTTACACCATCTACTAGCCTAACTTCGGCTACTTCGCTTAACGGTACTTCTGCGCCGGTTGGGGTAATAATACGCGCACTTTGAATGTTGCTAATTGAGTTACGCTCGCTTTCTGGGTAGCGTATCATTACTTTAATTTCTTCGCCTTCGCGTAAAATACGCTGCGCTTCTAATCCGTAGTAACTAAAGCTTACTTGCGATGCAACGTCGGCAAGAGTAAGTCCCATGCTGTAGGCCAGTGGTTTTAAATCAAGCTGTACTTCGTCGGTGGCACTTTGCAGTGAGTCGTTTACATCGCCTACACCTTCCATGCTTTGTAGTTTAGCTTTTAATTTACCAGCTACTTCCTTTAGCTCATCGGCATCTTTGCCTTGTAGCCTAAAGCTTACGTCGCCGTCATCACGTCCGCCGCTAAAAATATTATCTTGAATATTAAGCGTTTTAACACCTGGAAGCGGGGGCATTTGTTCGCGCCACAAAGTGCTTAATGCAAAGGTGTCGATAGGGCGCAAGTGTGGCTCTACTAAAATAGCCATAATGTTTGCTTGAGTACGCCCACGTAAGCTTACCGATAAATCGCGGATCATGCTTTGGCCGTATTGCTCTTCAAGCTCTTTATCTACTTTGAGTAATACATCTTCTATTTTACGGGCAGTTTCAAGGGTGGCTTGCTCCGAAGAGGCCAGGTTCATTTCAAGCGTAATACGCGGAAAATCATGCGGTATTTTAGGGTTAGGCACAAACTTAACTAAGCCGCCTGCAAACATACCTGCACTGACTATTAATATACATAAAAAGCCAATAATTACGGTATAACGATAATGTATACAATGGCCTATAAAAGGCGTGTAGTAGTTTTGTACAAAGTGTTTTAAACCGCTATCAACCACATTACGCAGTTTATGTAATGGGTTTTTAGGGTTTGGTTTACGTGGGTTCATGGCAGCAATATGCGCAGGTAATATTAGCTTTGATTCAATTAACGAGAAAATCAAACACAAAATAATAACTACACCAATGGCCTTTGAAAACGCAGCACCTGGGCCTGATGCCATAGCTTGTGGCAAAAACGCTGCAATAGTGGTTAATACCCCAAAGGTTGCAGGCATCGCTACACGCTTAACACCACGAATAACGTTATCAAGGCTATGGCCATGTTTTTCAATTTCGGCACTGGCAGACTCGCCCACAACTATGGCGTCGTCGACCACAATCCCGAGTACTATAATAAAGGCAAATAACGACACCATGTTTATGGTGATGTCTAAAAAGCCAATTGGCATAAACAAAAAAGCACCTAGAAATGAAACTGGTAAGCCCATCATTACCCAAAATGCTAAACGCAGCGGTAAAAACAGCGCCAGCACTATCATTACTAAAATACCGCCCCATACCATGTTGTCGATCATCATATCGAGACGACCTTCAAGGTAGTAAGTTAAATCAACAATAGGTGAGAGCTTTACGCCTTGCGGAAGTTTTGACTGTTTTTCTGCCATGTAGCCTTTAAGAATTTTAGCTACATCGGTTATGTCTTGATCTTTTGAGGCGTCTACTTCAAACGAGAGTGAGTTTTTACCATTATATTTAGAGTAAAGTAGGCCTTCTTCAAAGCCGTCGTTAATTGTAGCTACATCGCCTAAATTAATTTGTGCGCCATCGGCAAGCGTCATAAGTGGAAGCTTTGCAAATTCGCCGCCACGGTAGGCCTGCTTTTCAACACGCATTGAAATATAGCCTGTGTCAGAACGAATTTGCCCTGCCGACATATTGGTAGAAAAGTTTTGCACTGCACTTGATACATCTCTAAACGTTAGGCCGTATTCACGTAGTTTATCGGGGCTTATTTCTATGCCTATTTCGTAATCTAGGCCACTGTAAAAATCGACTAAGTTAACGCCTGGTAAGGCGAGTAGTTCATCTTTTATGTCGTTACCTAGCTCTTTAAGCTGGTAGTAGCTCATGTCGCCATAAAGCGCGAGGATCATTACCTCTTGCTGAAATTTTTCACGTTGAATAACGGGGCGTTCCATCCCAGCTGGAAAGGTATTAATAGAGTCTACTTGCGCTTTTATTTCGTCTAGGGCTTCTTGTAGGTCGTATTTTTCTTCTATTTCTACCCACGCTTGCGAATAACCTCGGTTAGAATAGGTTATTAAACGTTTTATACCCTCGGTACCCTCAAGGTTTTCTTCTATTTTTATGGTTATACCTTCTTCAACCTCTTGCGGGGCTGCGCCTGGGTATACCGCTTCAATACTCACCCAGTTACTTTCAAACTGCGGAAATGCCTGTTTACGAATTGTCAGCGCCGTTAAAAGCCCGCCAATAAGTATAAAAATCATAATTAGGTTTGCCGCAACTGGGTTACGTGCAAACCAAGCAATTAAGCCTTTTTCTGAGGTACTCATGGCGTATCCTCTTTAAGTGCTAATTGAGTTACATCGCTTTTAGGCTCATTGCCTTCTAGCTTAACCGCCATGCCTTCTGTTGGGTATTCAAGGGCAGAGGTAATAAGTTGCTCGCCATTATTTAACCCTTGGTCAGCTATTACCATGCCATTTTGCTCACGAACAATATTAAGCGTTTTAAAGCTAAGAGTTTGATTGTCATTTAAAATAGCAATTTTGTTATTTTTAACCAAATGGTGCGGGACAATAATCGCGTTATCCAGCGCTCGCCCTTCAATTGTGGCGTTAATGTACGAACCAAAACGAAGTGGCTTAGTGTTATCAGCATACGGGGTAGGTAACTGCGCAACTAAATAGCTCATACGGCTGGTTTGATCAACAATCCCTTCACTGCGTACCACTTTGGCTTGCCACGTAGTTTGCTTACCAGCAAATTCTGCGTTAAGCGTAACCAGTGCGCCAATACCGCCATTATTTAAATATTGCAGCTCTTTATCTGCAACCGGTAAACGTACCTCTGCAACTGCTGTCGCGCTAAGCTCACCAAATTTACTGCCTGCGCTTACAACAGAGCCTAAGCTAATAGTGCGATCGTTAATAATGGCGTCATATGGGGCTTTTATGTACGTACGTTCTAAGTTACGTTTAGTGCGTTTTACACGGGCTTGAGCAGATTTAAAATTTGCCATTTTTTCAGCAAGTTGTGGTTTACGTAAATAAAGCTCCGAGGCAATCGCATCGCTTGAGTCTGATTTAATACGTTCCCATTCTGCTTTAGCCACGTGGGCTTGTGCACGCTCTATTTCAAGTGCTGAACTTGCTTGTGCAAGGCCTGCTTGTGCTTCAATAAAGTCGGCTTCGTAATCATTTGGATCAATTCGTGCTAAAATATCGCCTTGCTTAACAAACGCGCCTTCTACAAATTGCCCGGCTACCGAAATAACTTGCCCGCTTACTTGAGCAACCAGCTCGGTACGGTCTTTAGGTTTTACAACGCCGTACGATTTTACATCAAGCGTAATAGCATCAATGTTTACACTTTTTGCCGCAACCAGCGGGCGAGTGTCTTGCTCTGGTTTTTCTTCTGGTGGCGTTTTCATTGCTGAAAGGCCAATTGCGAGTGCAATCCCGGCAGCTAAAACCGCGATTGGTAGTAAAATTTGTTTTTTAGTAGCCACAAGGCATTCCTTCATATATTTGGTGACAAGGCAATAATACGCAATAAAGTGTTTACAAGGCGTTTGAAGATGTAACAAAGCATTACATGTGTGTATTACAAATAAACAATTGACTATGCATGAGTGAAAGTACACTGCAAATTGCATAGTTTTATTAACTGAGGTTATTATGAAAACTGAGCCTATGACGTGTCGTTTAGGCTGCGGTGCGTGTTGCATTGCACCGAGTATTAGCTCCCCAATCCCAGGAATGCCAAATGGTAAAAAAGCCGGAGAGCGTTGTATTCAGCTAGATGAGCGTAATTTATGTAAATTATTTGGCGATGAAAGTCGCCCAAAAGTGTGTAGCGATTTTAGCGCCACATTTGATGTGTGTGGGTCAACAAATGCAGAGGCTTTAGCGCTTATAACCGAGCTTGAGCAATTAACTTAGCTTACGAGGTTAATACACATATATTTACATTTAAGGTAACGCTAAGTACTTAATAAACTCAGATTGGAGTATTAATACTTCAATTTACTAAGGGAATATATGATCATAGTTGATTATTCACAGTACTCATTAACTGAGCTTGAAGAAGCCATAAAGAGCATAGATAAACAAAAGTACGTTGGAAATTATCAGGCTCTAATGAATGAGTATTCTAAAAGAGAAAATAACTTAGCTGCTTATAATGAACAAACCGAATCTCAGTTAGAATCTAGTGAACCAAATATAAAAACAACAAGTGAATTTGAACGCTTATTAGGAATATGTTTTTTTGGGCTTATTTTTGGTGCTCCAATAGGAGCAGAGGTTGATCCTAATACTTTAACTGGTTCAGATATATTTATCTCTTTGTTATTAATCACTATGTTTGGTGGTTTATTAGTTCATTCATTTAACAATGGCTGGACTTTTGGAGGTAACAATAAATTTTATATTAAAGAAGACCCTATTATGTTTACCGTTGCACAGTTAATTTATGCATGGCTTTTAGGTTTATTTTCCGCTGTTTTTGTACTCGGAGTATTTTCCTAAATTAAATTTATTAGGTACCCACCTATAAGCAGGTACCGAATGAATAAACTCCTAAAGTTTTAATTACCAACTATACGTTGCGCTTAACGTATATTGCTCACCGCGTCCTGGTGTACCTGGTATTTCTTCAAACGACTCATCCCATAAGTTATCAGCCGCTAAAGTAATAAATAAATTGCTTAACTGAGGCAGGGTTATTTTAAGCGTTAGCTGGGTAAATAACGCGTTGTCGTGGCCGTTTCTAAGCGCGTTTTTGTGTTGTGTACGCCATTCGTTATCTATTCTAAATTCTAAAATATCATTTGGGTTGTACACAGCGCCGAGTGTTAAACGGTGATCAGGAAAGTTTAACGCGTAAAAACTGGCATCAATATCGGCAGCGCCGTAGTTTTCTGATTTATGCAAATAGGTGTAGCTAGCAATAATTTTTGCAGTATCAAAGTGCTTAGTCGCTAAAAATTCAACCCCTGCAGTATCAATATCAACCGGGTTTGCAAAGCGCGCAGAGGTAGAGTCAAAATTAAAGGTCCAATCGGTTAAGTTATTATCTTTTCGATAAAAAATAGCCGAATTTAACTGCCAGCTTTGCTTTTCAAGTAATAAGCCTAGCTCTAAGTTTGAAGTCGTTTCGCGCTCAAGGTTGTAGTTACTTCTAAATAACCCGCCAGAATCGCTGCCGCCAATGGCTGTGTAGCCTGCAACTTGGCTCGCCTGCGCGTACGATAAATAAAGGCTTTGCGCTGTGCCGTCATTATTTTGGGTATTTAAGGTTATATCACCAATGGCTGATAGCTCAGCATCATCACGATTTGTATCGTCATACGCAGCCCCTAAACGAAATATAAGTTGTTGGTTAGCCTTTAGTGCCATAGTGTATTGGGGCAATATACTCAGTTTATAATATTTTCGTGAGGTAAAGTTGTTTTCAAGTGTGGTTGATTCAATCGAGTCATCAATAAATTGTGCTGAGTAATTGATTGAAAACGCATTGCTTTGTGCATGGCGGCCCGAAAGAGCAAGCGATTTAACTTCACTTTTATGAAAAGCTTCAAATGCACTTGGGTTTTCGCGCGAGTAAATATAGTGATCGTCATGGGTGCGGTAATACGCCGATACTTCAAAGTGACTGTTTTCAGCGTAGGTTTGCTTGTGATTAAGCATCCAAAGGCGGGTTTCTAGATCTTCAGTTTCGTTAACGCCAAAGGGAGTGTATAAATTAGGCCAGCCAAAAAACTTATCTTGCGAGCCATAAAATAAATCGGTTTGACTATTCTCACTTGCTAATTGCACGCGTGCTGAGGCGCGCGAAAAGTCATGATCGCCATAATCAATAGTGCCATCACTTTGCGAATGAGAATACTCACCTTCAAAGCCGAGGGTATAGTTAGCTAAGCTATCAAGTTGTGTGTTTTTAGCAGCGTGAATACTTTGCAGGTTAAAGTCGTTTGTGCCAGTACCAAGTGATACGCCGCCGCCAGTAATAATCGGTTTCCAACCAAACGAAACCGTACCTACAGAGCTGTTCATACCGTACAGTGCGTTATCAGCACCTGTTAAAACATCTGGGCCACTTAGCATCTGTGGTGCTATGGGTATTTCAGCAAAATAATGACCAGATTGCGGGTCAAGCAGGGTAGCGCTTCCTACTCTAAAACCGGTGTTTTCAAAAATCCCACCGCGAATAGTTACATCAGCTTGTGCTTCAGCCATATTACGCGATTGAAGATCAACACGGGGATCGTACTCTAAATTAGAAATAGGCGAGTCAAATGTACCCACAGGCAGTTTATTCGCAGTAGGTGAGGCTTCAACCGTTATTTGCTCAATTGTTGACTCATCAGGTTGTGTATTGGCATAAGCAAATGGGGTAACACTGCATAAAAGTGCAGGTAATATAATGTGTGGTGTGCGGTTCATGTGTTTCTCGTCGTTTTTTATTTGAAGCTGCGGTTAAAATTAATTTCAAAGCTTATATTTGAGCATGATAAAATAGCCAAATGTAACAGCAGTCATTTTGTGCGCGATTGTACATTAATTTGTTAATATCTGCATTTGATAACCATTCACACTTTTCTCATTAGGTAACATTTATAATGGATACTAAAGAACATAATACTATTTACTTTGCTGGTGGCTGCCTGTGGGGTGTACAAGAGTTTATGAAACACTTACCAGGCGTTGCTAGTACACAAGCGGGCCGTGCTAATGGGGCATCTAAAACTACAGATGGCGAATACGATGGTTATGCAGAATGTGTAAAAGTAATTTTTGATCTAAACGCCGTTAGCTTAAATAATTTGTTTGACTACTTTTTTGAAATTATTGACCCATACAGTATTAACAAACAAGGAGATGACGTAGGCCCTAAATACCGCACTGCTATTTACAGCAAACACCAAAGCCATATAGACGCAGCAAACAATTATATAAATAAGCGCAATGATGCCGAAAAAGTTGTAGTAGGGGTAGAGCTGTTAACTAATTACGTACCAAGCGATCCTGAGCACCAAGACCGGTTAACTAATCACCCAGATGACTATTGCCACATACCCTTTGAGTTATTGTATAAGTACAAAACGAGTTAATAAAAACTATTGTTTATTTTTTCTTTGAGCTTTTTTGCTTAGTTTTTTCTCTTTTTTACGCGGAAACATGTCTCTACTTAGGTACGGTACTGCTAAAAAAAAGATCCCACATCCTAAGTAAAAAAGAAGGTTAAAAATATAAGCAAATGGAGAGGTCGAGAAAAAATAAACCTCAGATTCAACACGATAATCTGTTGGTGTAAGTACATAACCGTCGTATATAGATTTTACTGCGATTATGATAGATAAGGAGCCTATAGCTAAAAAAAACAAGGAGAATGCTATTTGATTTAATAACATTCTGGTATTACTAATATTAACGTGTTTTATTTTTGGCTTCTTTCTTGGTTTTGTATTATTTGATTGCTTCATGCTTACCAAAAAGAGTAATAAGCATAGCTATAAATATTCCGGCAAAGCCAACGGTTGAGAAAACTAAGCTATATTCACTTTTAATGCTGAAAATATTTAGAAGACTAGTTATTAACAAAAGTGATATTCCAGCAGCTTTTATAATTTCTTGTGTTTTATTCAAACGAACCCATGTTCGACAAGATGGGCACTCGACTTCAAAAAATATCCCTTTTTTATTAGTGTTTTTTATTTCCGTACTTTTGATCTTATTATGGCAACTAGGGCATGTAGGTTTCATTTTAATCCTTTATTTAACCTTTTTAATTTCTCTTAAGACCCTAAAACCAATATAGCTTGATCTTCAGTTTACTGTAAATACCATTCGCAGGGAGTTATGTAAGTGTTTCTGCTAAAATCTATTTATAAAGGTAATACTGTCAACGCTACTTTAGATAGGCTCAAAACTTTAATTATATTAGAAAAATTATACATAATTTAAAGCTCTCCTTCTTGCACAAATAATTAGCGCCTACAACTTAAATTTAGCTCGGAGTAGTTGTAGACGTGCAGCTTGCTGACGTGACGAGCGCAGCTCGTAATTACTTAAATCTAAAGTCCCAAAACAAACAGCCACAAAAAAGCTCACATACTGTGAGCTTTTAAACAACTAACTTTAAACTTACAGCTGCTTGTGCGGCGGGAAGTTACTTAGTATGTTAGCGACTGTTTCCTTAATTGACGCTTCGCGTTGCTCAGGTGTTTGTTTTTTCTTTAAACGACCTTCTTTAGCTCCGCGCCAGATCAGCTGGTTAGATTCGCGGTCAATAATATCTATAACTAAAGTACCCACTTCGTATTCGCGGGCAGAAACGTCACGTTGAAAACCTGTACCCCAGTATCCCCAACGAGCGCCGTAACCTACGTTAAAGGTATCTACTTCAAGCTCTTTATCTACCGATGCATGGTAGTTAACAAGTACATCCGCTTGTGCTGCGTCTACTAAGCTCATACCCAACGTTTGGCTAAGCTCTTTATTAACAGCGGTACGTACGCGTTTTTCCATTAAGCCGTTAATTTGATAATTTGTGGTGTCTTTAGTTAAGCTCGCGTTTTCTACCCAAGCAAATGTTTTAAAATTACTAAAGTTAGCTGATTTGTCGTAATCCCAATCAGGGGTTTGTGTACAGGCTGTAAGTAGTGCTAGCGCTGCAACAATAAGTATATTTTTCATTACGTTTGCTCCAATAAAATGCGTTACCTTAAAATAACACACATCATTTAAATGTGTATTATTTTAACGTTCTATATTTTAGTTTAATAGCTGAGCCTTAATGGCCAATTAACTGTGTTCGACTTCTATCCAATCTTTTTCGTCTACCCAGTTTTGTGCGCCATCTTTTACTGAACGAATAGGCACAATGTAGTCACAACTTATTTGTGGCTTAACCGAGGCAAATATAGGCACAAAGCCAAAGCTCAGTGCAGTTTCTATAATTGCTTTTTGGTTTTGCGGGTCGATATCGGCCGCTTCATCTATATAAATAGGTATACGGTAAAGGTTTTGTTCCTGATCGCTTAATAAGTAACGAATAAACAACATGCCACATAATAACTTAATAGTAATACGAGTTCCGTTTGAGCCGGCTGAGTCTATTTTTTCAAAGTGTTCGGTTTCACCTGCGCGGTTTACCACTTCAAAACGAATGTCGAACAAATCAGTTAAGGTGAGGCCTGCTTTATCCGAGGCAAGTTTTATTAAGTGATCTTTTGCTTCGTTTACTGCGCTTTCGCTAAAGGGTTCTTGGCTTAGTAAATCAAGGGTGTCGCCTTGCTCAAACTGATGCGACGTACTGATAATAGTATCAATACTATCAACCAGCATTTTGCGCGGTATTACGTTAATTTTAAACGCTTGAAGGTTAGAAATACGGTGCTGGCTTATGCCTTTATTAAAGCTATTCATCTCGCGGCGAAGGCGATCTAAGTCTTCTCGCAAGCCTTTAATGGTTGCGGCTACTTCGGTTAGTGCCACGCGTCCTTGGCGTTCAACGGCATCGCGTTCGTTATCAAGGTTGTGAAATGCGCTAATTAATTTTTGATATTTAGTAAATTCGTCGTTTTCGTTATCGAACTTAGTAATGCCTGCGTTATATACATGCAAATAGGTATTACGTACGTTTATGTCAAAATTGCGCAGCTCTTGGCAGTCTTTATTAAAGTGATGTACTAAATCGCTTAAATTATCAAAATCGACTGTTATATCAATCATGTATGGGGTTACTTTACCGCTGTATAAATCGAGAGTGTGATCAATTCGCTCGCTTTTAACTTGGCGTAGGCGCTCGGTTTGACGATTAATTTGCTCTTGTTTCGATTTAATTAACGAGCGTCTATCTGCAATTGAGCCACTATTTTTTTGAATGTCTTGCAGGTAGTCGTCAACTTGTTCGCGCTCTGCTAATAATTGCTCTTTTAGCATGGCTTGCGCTTCTACCGACTGCTGCATTACCTCAAATTGCTCTAAACGTTTTAGGGCGCTCTCAAGGCTCATTAGTTCATCGTAGAGTGCGTCTTTTTCTTTTTGTTTATCGGCAACATTTGCAGCCACTTCGCGCTGTTGTTTAAACTCTTTTAATGAGTGTTCAAGTGCACTCAACTGCGCTGTTAATTGCTCTTTGTTTTCGCCGCTTTGCATGTGTACTGGCGAGAGCTTTTTAAGTTTAATACTTGCGCCTGGAAGCGTTAGCACACCGCCTTTAACGTTTTCACTTAATAGCGATAAAAACTCCCCAAAGGCGTCTTCGTCATTAATGGTTATATCGCCATTAGTGGTGGTTGCAAACGAGAGTAGGTCGGGGTTTAAAACGCGCGATATTTCTTCTACTTCTTTAAGTGATAGGTCTTCGCGCATACGGGTAAACAAATTAAACTCAAGGTTTTTAAGCTGCAGTTTTAAACTTTTGATTTGTTTTTGCGTTTCGCTAATACGGTAATCAAGCGTGTGCAGGCTTTGCCCTTGTGCGCTGGTTATTGAGTGCGAAAGCGACTCGTAATCATGCTTAAGCTGGCTAAGGCTAGTTTTAAGAGTGGCCTTATTTACCAGCTCAAACTCGCTTTTTAGCGCGCTGTAATCTAAAAACCATTGCTCAATTTGGGTTTGTCTGCGCTCTATATCGCGTGATTGCTGAACGTATAGGCTTTGCTTTTGTTCAAACTCATGTTTTTCGTGTTCTATGTCTTCAAGTGCAACACCTAACTCATTTAGCTGCGCCTCTTGGTAAGTATCAAAGTCAATGAGTGCTTGGTCAATTTTAGGTGCGTAGGCTGCTAACTTACCTTTAAGCACAGTTTGATTTTCAAGCATTGATTCAAGCGCGCTTATTGGCTCTTGCATTGATTCAAGGGCTTTTAATTCACGTTTAGCGCGGTTTACTTTATCAAACGAGCGACGCCAGACTTCGTAAAAGTCGACCTTTGAGTTTGACATATGGCGTTCAAACACGCGTAGCATAAAGCGTTTAACATCGCTTGCGCCCAATTTATGTAAGTTAAGAATACGTCTAAAAATTTCTTTATAAATGGCAGAGTCTTGCACATTATTAAGCGGGATCATTTTTAAATTAATGTCGCCATCAAACGGGGTTGCGCCACCGGTAAGTAGGGCGTTCAGCTCTTGTGCTTTTAGCTCAATAGGGTTGTAATTAAGCGATTTTAAATGATTAAACAGCTTGGTAAACTTAATTATGGTATTACCTTGCGTGTACTGTTCTAAATCAAGTTTGCCCTGGTAACAAAAGTACTGATGTGCGTAACCGGCTATTTTACCAAGGCCCGCTACACCAATAACAACCGAGCCATGAGGGAGGTTAGCTTCTAGTAAAATGTACGACTGATCCGATGAAAAATAAAACTTACGGGTTTCATCTAAATCGTGTCCGTCCCATTCGGTTAAGCGTAAATCGTTTATAAGCGGAAATTGCAGGGCGTTAATAACCGAGCTTTTACCGGTATTGTTAGGTGCACAAATAGAGCTACTTTTATCAAGCGGGATCACACATTTTGCATAGCCTGCAGTATTAAGTAAGGCGAGTTTACTCAGTCCGTATAGGTTTTTCATTCCTCGTCCTCCGTAATGTAGGTTTCTTCGTTTACTTCCATGAGTGCATCAATATAGCGGTGAATAGGCGCTTGTAGCATAAATCCGCCTTCTACTTCTCGGGCTAAACCTAAGCGCACCATGCGCAGGTATACGTCTTTACGTAAATCTGAGCCCGAGAATATCTCAAGCTGATCAAATAAGTGTTTGTTAATTTGCACTAAGGTTTGCATCAGTTCTAAATCGTTTACGTCATCAAACAAGGCGCGCATTGGGTCTTTACCCGTATTGGCAAAATGCTCAATTAAAATGTAAATAGTAAGTGCGATAGCACGGGATATTTTGCCCATATTTGGCGTGCTTTCGTCGCTTGTAAAGTAGTAAAAGCCGCGGCTGTCGTGTTTTAAATCGTGGCCAAGGGCGTTAAATAAAGCACTGTAGGCGTCTATGTGTTGGTCAAGCTCTTGCCACATTACGTTGTCTTGTTCGCAAATATGATAACCCGCAACTAATTTCTTATTAATGGCTTGCAGGTGTGTTAGCTCGTCTAGGTTTATATGTGTCATGTGTTACTCGTCTGCCTTTGTATCTGGCTGAGGCGCTGAATTAAATGGGTATAATGAAAAGTGTTGGCCGGCTATTTTTACGCGCGCTTTTTCATCGCTTTGGCTAATATGCACGTCGCTGTCGCTGACTAGTTTTTGATACAAAAATAGCATTTCGTCGGCGTCTAGGTCGGGATAGCTTTCATCTAAAAATTGCAGCAGTGGTTGAGGCTTTTTGCGTTTTTTATTAAAGCGTTTTGCAAAGGTTTTTTTAACATCGTGGTAATCAGGAATGTTAGGCGTTACAAAAGCCGGTACGTCTTGTTGCTCTGGAAGCTGGTATTCTTCATGTTCAAATTCCACTAAGCTTGCCATGTAAGCCACTATATGGCGCTGCTGCCCAAGCGAATAGCGCTGCGCATCGCTTACAAAGTTTGGCTGTACCGCACTTAGCATGTTGTCTACGCCATTTTTACGCACCAGGCCGAGCACTTTTGCCGCTTGGCGGGTAATTAAGTTATTACGGCGTAGTTCTTCGCGCAGTGGCATGAGCATATCGGCACTTTTACGTAAGCTTTCTCGGCCAACTAAATGCATTTCGAGTATACGGGTACGTAACTGCTCAAGCATGCGTTTGTCGTTGTAGGCTTTACCCGAGCGCTCAATGTGCTCTATTTGCTTACTTATTTGTTGCTCAATAATTGTAAAGCAGGCATGAAAATCGCCCCTAATATCGACCATTTCAAGCATCGGCTCTATGTATTCGTCAAAGGCTTCTATTACGGCTTTGTAGCGCTTTTGCAAAGATTGCACAGCGTGATCAGACTTAGCTTGCTCAACAATATTTAATATGGCGTTTTCGTTGTGCGCGTAGAGCTTCATTATTTTACGCACCCGATCATCCATGATGCGGCTAAAACGGCGCAAATCGTCATAGTCTTCCATTTCGCCAGCATTATCTAAACGGTTTCCTAGACGGGCTAAGTCATCAACCAAAACGCTAATTTCTTGTGCTAAACCTAGGTGTTCTTCTTGTAATAAAAAGGTCGCAAAATCGGCAATGGCACGGTTAATTTCAAGCTGAGAAGATTTAGCCAATGGAATGAGTATATCTTGATTGAGCAAGCGATTTGTTTCTTTGTATATGCGCTCGTTTGTCCATGTGGGCTGCTTTTGCTTAATGGCGTTTTGTACGTCTTTTAGGCTAAAGTCGGCCATTTTAAAACGTTTAAATAATAGCTCTAAAACACCCCAATGTTCGCTAAGGGTATTTAGCAGCTTTTTAGCTGGGATCATATGAGGTTACAACATCCTAGTATTTTATTATTGAGTTCTTACAAAGGACTCATTATTACGTATTTTGCCTGCATATAGTATTCGTTTTTAAGACCATTTAATAATAGTTTTTGCACATCTGTGGTGCTAAAATCCGCACCAAAATTAGGAACGATCAAATGTGAGTTATTTGAACGTTCTGTTAAAACTATATCAAAGGTTATTTAACTACCATGGTCCCCTCGATAATTTTAACCCTAATAGCGATTGCCTTTTTACTGATCGTTATAGAAGATATAATTCACGTAAATAAAGCTAAAACAACACTCTTTTTTGGAACGCTTTGTTGGATTATACTTTTTGTTAACCCTCTTCATGGGCAAAGCCCAGCAACTATTCAGCATCTTCTTAACGAAAACATATTAGAAATAGCCTCACTGTGGCTGTTTTTAATGGCCGCTATGACCTTTGTTGCGTATTTAAACTCTAAAGGGTTTATAGAAAATATTGTGCACCGGGTTATGCCTAAAAGCATTAGCGAACGGCAGCTTATGTTTTTAGTGGGCGGCTTTGCTTTTTTGTTTTCGTCTATTTCTGACAATGTAACCGCTACGCTTATATCACTTGCTGTGGTTATGTCGTTAAATCTTGAAACTAAAAAGCTCATTAAATACGCCACACTTATTGTGTTTGGGGTTAACTCTGGCGGTGTATCGCTAATAACCGGTGATGTAACCACCTTAATGATATTTTTGGACGGCAAGGTTTCTATTGCAAACTTATTACTGCTTATAGCGCCTGCGTTTATAAGTGTAATGCTATTAGCGCTTTTACTCTCTATTGGTATGAAAGGGCAAATAGAGTTTGTAGGCTCGCAAAAAAAACGTATAGAAAAAACCGACATTACCATCGCCATCATTTTTTTATCAACCGTGGTAAGTACGTTAACACTTAGCGTAATTTATAGCGTACCGCCGCTATTAACGTTTTTATTTGGCTTATCGGTAATGTTTTTAGTGGCGCAATTTTTAATGCGCAAAAAAGATATAAACAAAGACATCATCGATTTTGTACGCGACATAGAATACGACACGCTACTGTTTTTTGTGGGTGTACTTTTACTTGTTGGCGCATTAAAAGAAATTGGTATTTTAAGTAAATTTACCGATTTATATACAGTAATGGCACCTGAATACGCTAACTATTTAATGGGAATACTCTCGGCAGGGGTTGATAACGTACCGCTTACTGCTGCGCTATTAAAAGCAGATATAGTAATGAGTCAGCAACATTGGTTGTCGTTTACCTATGCAACAGGTGTAGGTGGGTCAATGCTTATAATTGGTTCGGCAGCGGGTATTATTGCCATGAGCAAACTTAAAGCACTTACTTTTACTAGCTACTTTAAATTATCGCTGCAATTATTAATTTGTTATACCGTAGGTTATGCAGGCGCTTACTTTATGGGTGGTTTTGTTTAATATTTACTATAAATGCTTGACACCTAGACGTCTAAACGATAACTTTCAAAGCCCCGCTAATTAGCGGGGCTTTGTTTTATTAGCCAATGGTTAATAAAGCATTCAGAAGAGGTGCGATACTTAGGTATTTAATGGTAGGTGACGAACGCCAATAACCATTAAAGAGGGAAGTACTCGCCGAGAAAAACAATGGTACGTCGCTATTGTTTTTCGGTTTATGGGGCTGAATCCTCAAAACTGTCACCAATATAGGTGGAGAGCTTCTGGCAGCGGACTTATCTTCAAGCATTCCTTTGCCAAGTTCTTCTTGTTTTATTGCGGTTTGGATACCGCGAAAGGAGACTAAATGACTACCCAATCAGCGCCACAAACAGTGCCTAAAACAGAGTTAAGCGCAAAATCAGATTACATCGTTGCCAAATTTGGCGGAACCAGTGTTGCAAACTTTGAAGCGATGAGTCGCTGCAGCGAAATTATTGTTGCAGATAAAAGCGTACGTATTGTAGCTGTGAGCGCCAGTGCCGGCGTAACTAACCACTTAGTTGCACTGTGTAAATCAAGTATTACCCCAGAGCATCGCCAAGAACACATAGACGGCGTGCTAGCCATTCAGCACGCTATTTTAGATGAATTATCGCTTGATGCCGATTTAGCCGTAGGCTTTAACGAAACATTAAAAGCATTTCAAACACTAGCGATTGAAACACTAACAACTGATCAGCAGCACGATGAGCTACTTAGCTTTGGTGAGCGTTTATCGTCGTACTTATTTGCGCAAGTGCTACGTTTAAAAGGCTTAAATGCCGACCGTTTTGATGTACGAAAAGTACTTAAAACCGACAGCCAGTTTGGTAAAGCAACACCTAATGTTAAAGCCACAGCGCAAGCGGCTAAAGAAGTATTAATTCCGTTGTTAGATGAGCAGGTAATTGTGACTCAAGGTTTTGTTGGCAGCGACGAATTTGGCCAAACAACCACGCTTGGCCGTGGTGGTTCAGATTACAGCGCTGCATTACTTGCTGAGGCGATTAACGCTAAAAGCGTACATATTTGGACCGACGTAGTGGGTATTTTTAGCACAGACCCTCGTTTGTGTGCAAAAGCAACACCTATAGCCCGTTTAAGCTTTGACGAAGCCGCAGAAATGGCTACCTTTGGCGCAAAAGTATTGCACCCAGCCACTATTTTACCAGCCAGCCGTAGCCACATTAATGTGTTTGTAGGTTCAAGCCGTGAGCCAGAGCGCGGTGGTACGTGGATTGAGCGCGAAAAATCTCAGCATCCAGGTATACGCGCCGTAACGCAACGTAAAAACCAAATTTTGCTCACACTTAAAAGCCCTGAAATGCTATTGGCAAGTGGCTTTTTAGCCCGTGTGTTTACCATTTTAAGTGAGTTTAATATATCGGTAGATTTAGTTACTACCTCTGAAATAAGCGTAGCTATTACGCTCGATAACGCGCCTAATGCCTCGCGCCCAGAGCTTGAGCAAGCGTGTTTAGATAAGCTTGCTGAATTTTGTCATGTATCGGTTGAAAACAACTTAACGCTAGTGGCGCTTATAGGTTCAGAAATACAGCTTCGTCAGCACGAAATGAACCTAATGAATGTACTAAAAGAGTTTAATATTCGTTTAATTTGCCACGGTGCAAGTAAGCACAACCTTTGCTTTTTAGTAGAGCAGGGCGAGTCAGATACCGTGGTACAGGCTATACATAGCCGCCTACTAGAGGCATAAAAAGCTAAAGTCTGTTATTAAAAAGCATCGCCAGTCGATGCTTTTTTTATGCGCTACAGTTACATCAAATTGGGTGTGTTTGCTATTACTTTCAACGGTAACACAGTTACTTGATGCACTCAGTGTTGCCATATTTAACTCATTAAACACGTTCGGGCTAAGCAATTTAGCAATAGGGCGGCTGGTGGCTTTAGCAAGCGATTCTTTTATTGTCCAAATTCTAAAAAAGGTATTAGCTTGGGTTTGCGTATTACTTGGCTTGGTAATTAGTGCTATTTCGTCTGCGTGATAAAAATGCTTAGCGAGCTTTTCAAATGGGCGCTTTAAGCTTATTTTTTCAATATCAAAACCAAACTCAGTTTTAGCTAAGTTAAGGGCTACGCCGACCAAACCGTGGGAGTGTGAAATACAGGTATTAATAACCTCGCCACTAACATGCAGTTGTAGTTTTGCGCTCGCCTCGTCAAATTGAGTGCTCATAACATTTAGCGGTGTGTTTGCGTATTGTGGCTTAGCTATTTTAACCAGCTGTTTTAGCAATATACGGGTAGCCAAGTATTCTTGTTTTGCTTGCGCTCGTTTACGGCGGTTTATAACGCTCAGCTCAAACGGGCTAAAGTAATCAGGTAAATTAAATTTACTTACATCTAGTTTTGTAGCATCAAATAATAAAATACTGTTATTAGCTAACGGTAAGTTTGTTAATTGAATAGGAGTAATACTTAAGGTGTTTTTAAAATAATGTGCGGTCATAAATGCTTAAAATGAGTGAGCCGCTGTAATTATGAGCGGTTAGCAGAGCTTATTTATACAACGAGCAATTTTATTACTCAGCTGGCATGAAATATGGTTTAATTCACAACTATCAAAATAATAACAGATTTGTAGATGTATGGCACAAGTGCGTGATGGCTTTCAAAGCCGATTTGGTTTTGTTTTAGCCGCTGCTGGCGCAGCAGTGGGTTTAGGTAATATTTGGGGTTTTCCTACACAAGCGGCCAACCATGGTGGCGGTGCATTTTTACTGGTTTACTTTATTGTCATTTTTTTATTGGCATTGCCGGCGCTTTATACCGAGCTTTACTTAGGTCACAAGGCACAAGCAAACCCAGTAAAAGCCCTTGGCGATACATGGCAAAATACTAATAAAAAAATAGGTGCTGCGGCAGGTTATATTGGCCTTGCGGGCGCTGTGGTTATGCTTAGCTTTTATTCTATTGTAGCTGGGTGGATGCTTTCATACGCCATTGAGCCCATAACCTCATTTTTTGGCTTTGATGCCGCAAGCGACTTTTTACACAGTGACTCGGTACTGCGTAATTTTGTATTTACGCCACTTATGCTTATTTTAACAGCCAGCATTATTTTAAAAGGGGTTAAGTCGGGTATTGAAACCTGGTCGCGCCGTTTAATGCCTTTGTTACTGGTTTTATTAATTGGCTTAATTGTTTATATAGCCAGCTTAGATGGCGCAAGCAAAGGTTTTGCCGCGTATTTAATACCTGATTTTAGCCAAGTGCTCGATCCAAATTTAATTATTGCAGCAATGGGACAGGCGTTCTTTTCGCTCTCGTTAGGTGTAGGTTGTATGATGATTTACGGATCGTACTTACAACCTGGTGCAAACCTTCCAAAACTAACCGCAAGCGTTGCACTACTCGATACAAGCGTGGCATTTTTAGCCGGTTTACTCATTGTGCCTGCAATTTATGTAGCGCAACATAATGGCGTTGAAGTGTTTAACGGCGGTAAATTAATTGGCGAAGGGCAGCTTATTTTTGCCATTTTACCAGAGCTATTTAACACGATGGGCGAAATTGGTTTATTAGTCGGCTTGTTGTTTTTTGTACTTATGTCAATTGCATCGGTTACATCAACTATATCAACCACTGAGATCCCGGTTGCCTTTTTAGTCGAAAACCATAATGTGAGCCGCACTAAAGCAACGTGGGCAGTCAGTTTAGTCGTACTTATATGTGCGAGCGCAATTATACTAAACTTTGATTGGTTATTTGGTTTGGTAATTATGCTGTTTACTCAATACCAATTACCGCTAATGGGGTTGTTTTACTTTATTACAGTAGGTTGGATGTGGCAGCGTGGGAATAAATTACATGAAGCAACAACAGGGATTCACTATTGGTTTGCTCAGTACATTCGTTTTGTGTGCCCAATATTAATGACCCTGGTATTTGCTAACGTAGCCTTTGGGTGATTATGGCTAAGCCATAGAGCTAGCATTAAAAATAGATTAATAAAGCGAAGTGAACTTATAAACTCACTTCGCTTTTTTGTATCTATTTTAAATAACTTATAAAACCTCATTAGTTAGAGGCTTACTTTCACAAACTTCCAGCGCGTTTTGTATAGTTGTATTAGCAATCTCGGTAAGTGCTTCTTGGGTAAAAAATCCCTGATGACCTGTTACTAATACATTTTTAAAACTGACTAAGCGCGAGAATATATCGTCTTGATTTATTTCATCGCTGTGGTTTTTAAAAAATAGCTCAGACTCTTGCTCGTACACGTCGAGCCCTAAATACCCCAGCTTTTTAGTTTTAAGTGCGTTTATACACGCTTTACTATTAAGCAGCGCGCCACGTGAGGTATTAATAAGCATAACGCCGGGTTTCATTTTATTAAATGCTTCATCATTTATTAAGTGGTGAGTTTGATCTGTTAGTGGGCAGTGCAGTGAAATTATATCGCTTTTAGTGAGCAGCGAATCTAAATCGGTAATAGTGTAATTACCAGGTTGTGCATATGGGTCGCACACTAAAACGTTTGCACCAAAGCCATTTAATATATTACAAAGCGCAAGGCCAATTTTACCGCAACCTATAATTCCAACCGTTTTGCTGTGCAGGTTAAAGCCTAATAAACCGTTTAAATCAAAGTTGTCTTCGCGTACGCGGTTATAGGCCTTATGCGTTTTACGGCTAAGCGTAAGCATAAGTGCAATACAGTGCTCTGCTACGGCTTCTGGGCTGTATGCGGGTACGCGTAATACGTTCATGCTATTTGCTTTTGCAGCAGGTAAATCTACGTTATTAAACCCCGCACAGCGTAGTAAAATGGTTTTTATACCAAAGCTTGCAAGCTGCTTTATTACAGCGTCATCAACGGTGTCGTTTACAAATACACATATAGCATCAAAGTCTTTAGCTAAAATGGCGGTGTTTTGATTAAGAGATTGCTCTAAATAAGTAATCGATACACTACCTTGGCCTGTAATGCTTTGCTCAAAAAAAGGCTGCTCGTACTTTTGGGTGCTAAAAAAAGCAATGTTCATGTTATTGGCTCCAACGCTTATATGCTCATCTTTATAACATTAAACTACTTTTAGGTAATCCGCTTTAATAAGCGCCACTTAATTGTTTTAAAATAACTAAATGCCTTTTAATGCTGCAAAATTTGTTACTATTTTTGGGCTTTTTTTACCACTCGCTTTTTTTTGCAAGTTGGCTTCAATAACGTGTTTTAGCGTTTCGGGCTTGGTACGTGGTGCGTAACGCGCAACTAGTTGCCCTTCGGTATTAATTAAAAACTTTGTAAAGTTCCACTTTATTGCGCGGTTTTGAGAAATACCACGCGTATGCGATTTTAAATAATTAAACAGTGGGTGTGCTTCAGGGCCGTTTACCATTACTTTCCCAAACACCTCAAACGATACGTTAAATTGCGCTTGGTAAAAGTCTTTAATGGCTAAATTATCAAGAGGCTCATTTTGCCCAAATTGATTACACGGAAACGCCAATATTGTAAATCCGCTGCTTTTGTATTCTTGATAAAGCTTTTCCAGGGCGCTTAATTGCACCGAAAAATTACACTTACTGGCTGTATTAACAATAAGTATGGTTTTGCCCTTTAACTGGCTAAGAGGAAAACTTTCACTGTTATAAAGTGGTGCGTTAAATTGATAAATGCTATCCATAGGTTACCTACTTAATTTCCTAATAGTGGAAATTTTATAAAGACTTTCATTCGCTTTTTCGCCACCCGATTGACATAATCGAGGCCTAGTTTCTAAGTTATCAGTTTAATAGGTCATTTTTATGTCAATGAAAGTCGCATTTATAGGTTTAGGCGTAATGGGTTACCCAATGGCGGGTCATTTAGCAAAAGCAGGGCACAGTGTATGTGTTTATAACCGTACTACAGCTAAGGCCAAAACGTGGACAGAACAATACTCTGGTTGCTTTGCGCCCACTCCACGCGAAGCGGTAAGTAATGCCGAAATAGTGTTTATGTGTGTTGGTAACGATGACGACTTACGTTCTGTAGTATATGGCGACGACGGTGTTTTAGCGGGCATGCTGCCGCACACTGTTTTAGTTGATCATACAACAACCTCAGCTGAAGTAGCCCGTGAGGTAGCAGCAAAAGCGGCGCTGCAAAATATCGACTTTATAGATGCGCCTGTATCGGGCGGGCAAGCGGGCGCTGAAAATGGTGTTTTAACGGTAATGGCCGGTGGCAATGAAACTGTATTTGCAAAAGCACAGCCTGTAATGGCGGCATTTAGTCGTTTTAGCCAGTTGCTAGGCGAAGTTGGCTCTGGCCAATTATGTAAAATGGTTAATCAAATCTGTATTGCCGGCGTAGTGCAAGGCTTAGCCGAAGGCCTGCACTTTGCTAAGCAAGCAGGCCTTGATGGCGAAAAAGTAATTGAAACCATATCAAAAGGCGCAGCCGGTTCGTGGCAAATGGAAAACCGCTACAAAACAATGTGGGCAGGTGAGTACGAGTTTGGCTTTGCGGTAGATTGGATGCGTAAAGATTTAGGTATCGCACTTGATGAAGCTAAAAACAACGGCGCTACTTTACCGATGACTGCAACGGTCGATCAATACTACGCCGATGTACAAGCCCTTGGTGGGGGCCGATACGACACCTCAAGCTTACTTGCACGAATAGAAGCGCTGCATAAAAAATAACGTTTCACATTTTCAAGGTTAAAAGCTGCACTTTTCGCGTGAGCAAGCTCAACGTTTACCGCGAAGGTGCAGATATGGGTTTTACTTGTAGACGCGAAGCTTGCTTGCGTGATGGGCGAAGCCCATAATAATTTAAACAAAAACGCGACGCTTTAATTACTAAAGCGTCGCGTTTTTTAATGCGTTATACAAACAAACTTAAAGCAAATTACATGCTTTGAGCGTAGTTATATAAAGCCTTTAAAATAGTCAGGTTCTTTTCGCTGTCGTCGTGCTCATGGGCCAAGTTTTCAAGGGTGATCATAAAATCTTGTGCGCTAATTGATGGTTGATCTTCCCCGTGCATTAACTTGTTTTGACAATACTGGCGCCATTGATCAAGTTCTTGCTGGTTTAGCGTTTCTGGCCAGTTACGGGCGCGGTATCTAAATAATAACGTATTAAACTTTTTATCTTCAAAGTCTAAATTTAAGCCCGCTAGCTCATCTGGTTTAGCGTCGCGAATAATCGCAAATTTAGCTTTATCGGCATGGCTTGTAAAGCCATCGTAAAGCAGGTAATCAACGTTAGTGGTCGCGCTGTAATCGCCTTTTTCATTAAAAACTTCAGTTACTTTATCGCGAAGCTCGGTATTGGCTTTTAAAATAGCTAAATTAGCGAGGCACTGCTCGCGGTCAATGCCTAAACGGGCTGCGTTTTCAGGCAATAAAGTTTTAGCAGGTGCTAAAATAGGGCACTTGTTTAAATGCACCAGCTTTAAACCAACAGCTAAATCGCCCTCGGCTAAATCAATGCGTTTGGTGTATAAACGTTTACGTAATTCTTCTACATTTAAATCAAGTAACACTTGCGGGCTTTGGGTTAAATCAAAACAAATAACGGCGTTTTTATTTACCGGATGAAAGCTCATAGGCGCAACCCACGTTGTACAACCCTGCGTTGCAGGAATACGCGATGATGTATGTACAAGCGGCGTCATGTTAAATACATCAACTAAATCACCGAGCGCTTTTTTATTGCGGAGCCCAAAAAAGAAGTTATAAAGCTTTGGCTGTTTTTCTTTTATTAGCTTAGCCAATGCAATAGTGGCGGTTACATCGCTTAGTGCATCGTGCGCTGCGGCGTGTTCAATACCATTAGCTACGGTTAAATGCTCTAGCTTAAAGCTTGGGCTGCCGTCTTCTTTTAACGGCCATTCAATCCCTTCAGGGCGCAGCGCGTAACAAGCGCGTACTAAATCAATAATATCCCAGCGGCTATTGTTATTTTTGTATTCGCGCTCGTACGGGTCGTAAAAGTTACGGTAAAAGCTATAACGGCTTACTTCGTCATCAAACCGAATACTGTTATAACCGGCAACACAAGTGTTTGGCACGCTAAATTCGGCATGAATTTTTGCTATAAACTCAGCTTCAACTAAGCCTTTTTTCATCGCCACTTGTGGCGTAATACCCGTGATTAAACACGCCTCAGGGTGAGGTAAGTAATCCGCTTGTGGCTTACAATATTCAATAAGCGGCTCGCCAATTATATTTAAATCAAGATCGGTACGAATACCCGCAAACTGGCTCGGCTTATCCTTTTGAGGGCTCGCGCCCCAGGTCTCGTAGTCGTGCCAGTAAAGCGATGGTTGTTCATTCAAGTTCATAGTTGTAAAGCCTTGTATTTCAATCTTTTGAATTTACTGAATAATTTTTAGTTTTTTGGAATTCTCATTCATTAAAGCTTTATTTTATAGCTTTTCTATTAATTGAAATTGTGTACACTGGTGTGTGCAGATAAAAAAATTGGTGTGTACAAAAAAATGAGTCTAACAGACAGTAAATTAAAAAAGTTTCTTAATAAGTCACATGATAAGCCTTTTGAGCTTGCAGATCGAGACTCGCTTAGTATAAGAGTCTCTCAGAAGGGTAAAATCGCTTGGCAGTATAGGTTCAGATACAACGGAAAGGCCGATAGACTTTCGCTCGGAAATTACCCTGCAATTTCGTTGTCCCAAGCAAGAGCTTTGGTTCCTGAGTTAAGGCAGTGTATTCAAGAAGGCAAAAACCCTAAATCTGTAATGGGCAAGAGTCGTCAGGCTAAAAGCAAAAAAATTATGACTCTCGAAGATTTGTGCTTAATGTGGTTAGAAAAAGTTTCTGCTATTGAACACAAAGAAAACACGCAAGCAACTCATGCCACAACTGTAAGAAAGTGGATTTTAAATGAGCCTATAAAAAAGCCGCTAAAGGAGAAGTGGGTAAAGAAAAACCTTAATATGCCGTTCGATGAGATTACTAGTCAAAATTGGATGGATTTTTTTGAATGGGTAAAGTCTGAAAAAAGCGCCAACATGGCAGGCGTAGTCTTTAAATTATTAAAATCTGTTATTACTTGGGGTGTTAAATGGGAGTTAGTATCAAATTCAAACCTACTACTATTTAAAGTAAAAGATGTAGGCAAAGCCCCTAATGTTGGGGAGCGAACTCCCAGTTTATACGAAGCAGCCATGATGTGGTTAGAAATTGATAAATCTAAGGCTCTGCCACAAACAAAAATCTGTCTGAAACTTATAATTTTGCTTGGCGCTAGAAATAGCACAGTACGTAATATGAAATGGGAAGACTTAGATTTAGTAAATATGATTTGGACTATCCCTGTGCCTAAGGGACAAAAGCAAGCAACTCGCAGGGGAGCTCTTGAAGGCGATGTGAGCTCTCAAAGGCCTGAAAGGCACCCAATCCCAAGCAAAGTCAAAGAACTGCTAGAAGAAATAGCACTTATTTATGGAAAAACGGGGTATGTGTTTAAAGGTGATGGTGACAACAGCAACAAAGAAATTACTACTCATGCTTTAAACCGTTTTTGCACAAGAATGTCTTCTAAACTATTTATGAAGCATCAAATATCTAAAATTGTTCCGCATGACTTTAGGCGCATGCTGCAAACTACGCTCTGTGAAATTGATTCAAAATGGTTAGTAATAACAGAGCGTATGTTAGGCCATAAACTCAAAGGAACTATGAAGCACTACAACAAAGCTGATTATTTAGATGAGCAATTAGAAGCTTATGAATTACTTTGGTCAAAGTTAAAGCTAGAAATTGAAAAAATTAATAGCTAAATAATGCTGTTATTAATAAGAGCTACAAAAATAGACGTTAGTAGCTCTTATTAAATTAAAGTTAACTTTACTAATTTTAATTGCCGGCAATAACTAACCCGCCTGACCCAAAATATACTCTTCAACTTGCGCGGTAATAAAAATTTTCTTTCTGTAATTCTGTAAAGGCTTAGGGAAGCCATGCTTAAACTGTGAATTGTCTTGATTGCTTTGTGTGTAATTGTAATAACTAGTTCTAGACATATTTAAAACTTGGCATAGTTGCTTCAGTGACATAGTAGGGCCGAATAATTCAGATAAGTTCATTTTCTATCCTCACATAAAGTAATTTTTCCTCGCCCTAAGTAGGTTTTACTCAGGCGAACTTTTGTGATTCTTTGCTAATTTCTTAAATTAATTTTGAATCGGCTTAAGTAGTTTCGGCTTATACGAACTATTGCGATTTGCATAAAATTATTTAAATTAATTTCGAATCAGCTTAGGTAGTTTCGGCTTAAACGAACTATTACGGTTTACAGAAAAAATATTTAAATTAATTTCCAATAACCTTGGTTAACGTTTTGTTTGCGGTTTTTAGATGGCTAGGGCTTTGTTATATTTTACGTTAAAGTCAGGAGACATAATTGAGCAATTAGATTTGATGCTAACTGAGGCTATTTTTTCAGTCAGAGTGACTAGGTGGAAAAAGTAGATGCTATTAAAGCGTTATCAAAAAGAAAATGGTTTAATATTGAATTGACATTCAATAATGAGTAAAAAAAAGAACTTTATATGTAAAAAACGGGGGACTTCTCACAGTATTGGAGAAGCGCTGTTACATTTTCTTAGAAATTAGAAAACAGGACAAAAATTTAGTGTCAACAATACTATATAAATAAATCATAACTGTTAGTTATGGTTTTTAGACTTGGATAAAATCTGACAGTTGCATATAAGTAAAGCAGATTATTTGAGCCTCCTTAATAATATACAAGTTGTCTAACTCACTAGAAAGCAGATAACTATGAGTAATTATAATGAATGTTTTTAAAAAGTATTTTCGAACGAGAGTAATAAAAAGTATAGAGCGTCAAATCGCAAGACAGTATTCAGAATCAATTCAATGTTTTTTATCTGCACCTATTATTGCCCAGCTAGATACACACTATAAGAGGCAAAGAGATATTCAACAGAAACTGGATAAAAACACAAGAAACAGAGATAAGTTGGCCAATAGCAGGCTATGGGGAAACCGCTTTAGTGCTGATGGTTATTATAGGTGGGACGATGAGCTGAAAGACGAATACAAAGAGCGGTCTTTGAAAATTCAAAAAATATATGATTTGATGGGTTTTAAAATCACAGAAAATAATCTTGATAGACTAAAAAAGGAAGCCATTTTATTTGAAAAAAAGAACTCTGTTTTAGATAACAGTACAAGAGAAATAATTGCATTGGAAAATAAACTATTGCCAATGGCTGAACGCCAAATAGTTCAAGCTGCAGCTATCGCAGCTGGATTAGGTATTACTTTTCATGCTGGTGCGAGTTATACAGAATCCTTGAATGTTTACGAGGCCTTACGTAGAGTAAATTCAAATTTTATGGAGCTAAGCAACAGTGATATTTGGTTTGAAACTATGCTTCTCAGTCTCATTAATCCTGACTCTTATCAAGGAATGGTGAATCTGGCTAAGGGAGCCTATTTTGAGCAGCAAGTTGCCAATGATACTGGAGGACTGCTACACGAAAATTTCAATACCCCAGAAACAGATATGCTTTTAGAAGGTACATTGGTGCAATTGAAAGCAACAGACAGTGAAGCTATTATCGATACCGTAACTCCAGGCGTTAAAGTGATAGCAACCTCGGAAGTGGCCTCAAGAACATTTGCAATTGACTCTGGTCATACAAACAAAGAAATAACTATTTCAACAGAAAATGCCCTCGGTGGTGATGTTTTTGACACTTCAGGTAGCTTAATGGATGGGACTATGCTGTTATCTGGAGGGGTTGGTGTACTTGCATCATTAAGGGGAGTTTGTGCTGCTGGTGAATATCTGGAAAGGAACCCCTCAAAAAAGACTGGTGAAGACCTTGAGGAAAGTTTGACTCATCTGATAAAAGCATTAGCTATTGGTTTAGAGGTAGCAGCTCTCACAACGGTCAAGGCTCTTCCATCACTTTGGAATTTAATATTAACAGTCACCAGATGGGTACTAAATATAATTCATATCATTCTATATCCGTTTATAAAGATATTTAGTTAGTTTAGGGCTTTTCCAAACTTAAGAATCAAATAGGCATAAAGTGCCTTTTAGGGATCATTAAGCCGCATTTAAGGTCTTAAAGTGACTTATTGGTCACTTTAACTACCACATGTTGTACTCAAAAAGTTTTACTTAATCTACTTTCTTAGCGTGTTTAACAAGCTTAATTAGAATTATCGTCAACACAGCAGCCGGTAATAACCATATAAAATCACTCATCTTAAATTCTCAATGTTTGAAGTAGTACTCTAACCTTAATGCTTTTGATGTGTTTTGCAAATTTACGTCGCTTATCTATTACCTTTCAATTTTTCTCCTCACTTATGCCTAGTTAGTTTTAGGACAAATCACTAGGAAAAAACATGAAAGACCAAAAATCGCCGTTTATTCGCCAATATGTACGCGCTAGTAGATCACCGTGGGATGACAGCTCTACAATTTTGCTACTAGCTGATGTTGTTGATAAGCAAACACTAGAGCTGGGCTTCACCAATTACGTTTATTTACACAGAGATAGAGTGGGGAGTGTGCTGGGTATTAGTATTTCTCAACAGTTACTAGCTACTAATCCTGAGTTCTCACAGAGGTATTTGGAAGGTATTGAGATGTATGCTTTTTTACTCATACATATTGAAGACATAACAAACTTTTGCAGCTTGTTTAGTGCAGAATTTGAGCAGCTATTTATGCTAAAACCCAACGTATATTTTGCAGCTGCAGAAGACAGTTGGTTACGGTTAATAGAAAGCTCATAAACTCTGGCGAGCCTTTAGGCTCGCTTTTTAGTTTTAAAGATTCTGATCCAATTGTGTTTTAAATAAATAATTTAAACTCACAAAAAAAGTCATTATTTCTCCCTGAGAGTGCCTATTTATAAATAGCCTCAAAATAAGAGAAGTAAATAATTATTAACGGACAATAATTATTAAGTTAATTTAAAATAAGGAAATTATATGACTTGCAGATATACCTCTACTCTAGACATAATCACCCTGTTAGAAGATGTAAAAACGGTTGTTAGGGATAACGATCATAAAATAAACAAACTCATGCTAAGTGCCGACAACCCAAACTTTAAGGGTTTATGGGCTATTGTAGAGCCTCAAGTTTTTAATAAAAAGCACCTTAATTATCGTGGCGTAAAAGTTCTGATATATAAATTAATGATTTGTTTAATAAACGATGTACACCAACCCGTAACAGCATATCCTGATTACGATGACGAGTTTTATGAAGAGCCAGATCAAGCCTTTAGTGATGCGCCAGAGGACCGCTTTGATTCAGTGTTTAATAACAAGTTCGAGGATGAATTTGAAGACGACTATAAAAATGATATTGAAAATGAATTTGTTGGAGAGTTTGAACAAGATCGTATTGATCGTAATATCCAAGATTCAATAAACAGTCTTCTAAATAAATAATAAAGGACAAATATAAGTTATTTTGATAATAAAATAACTGCCTAATCATTACCCCTAAAATATGCCATGAGTCATTATTTGCAGGCTCACTGCTTAAGCTGAAACCTAGTTTAAGCAGCTCAATCTCATTAATAGAGATTACACCTCTAGGGGAAGGCGTGATGCAAATATAGCGCCTTGTTATTACTTCACAAAAGCGTGTTTTTAATAATAATGTTGGTAAGGCTTTAAATAGGCCAAAAGCAAAGGGGGAATGGATTACTATCCATTCCCCCTTTGCTTATCTATCGCTTATTGATAAAACATTTCATTAATTTCTTCACATAATTTAGTACGGAAAATAATAGACGAATGAAGCAATTCAGCATCGCTTTCACTGAGAAGTTGTGCTCGTGTCTTCTTATCAAAACGTTGCGGCATTTCCTCAAATAATTGTGTATGAAGTCGTTTTATATCATTGAAGATTTGCTGTGACTGTGAAAATAAAAAAATCTTACTGTAATCGCCATTTTTTAGTGACGACAAATACTTTAGTAAAATGACCTGTCGTGCAGTTTTGTTTTTAAAAGAGTGTTCCACCTCAATAGCGGCTATTGAGCCATTAGGAAGTAGCACAGCGCCATCCACTGTTCGTGCAGCGGATAGGCCGTTAATTCGTTGAAATTCTGGCTCGGTAATAAATCCCTTCCACATTGGGGCGTACGTTTCATCACTGTGATAATTATGTATACCGCGCAGCATGACAAATGCGTTAATCAGATTATGCATAACATGGTTATTATTGAACTGCAGCGCTGGGTTTTTATTGCTCCTAAAATATACGTCGATGCCCATTAACTCTTCTGCAAATTTGGCAGCAGTATACGTGGGTACATAGACTCGACCGTCAGGGCTTCGGTGTGTTTTTACCACACGCAGCAAACTGTCCTTTTCTAGCCGGTTCAGATGCTCTAATGCTAACCGATGATTAATGCCGTAGAGCCAGCGAATAATCCCTGGTGTAACAATAGAAAACCGAATTGCAATAAGCACCGAGAGCTTGGTTCTGTTAACTCCTTTTTGATGGTTATTTGCGCCTGCACGATATCGCATATCAATATCAAAATAGCGAGGGTAGTGATGAGTATGAAGAGTGTTGTTCGTTTCCAAATTTATTGATGGTTGTTGCGTCATTTTCTAAAGGCTCTCAGGTTAGTTAATTGCTAAAATTAACTAGTATCACAGTACACAAATTACCGTTATTTGATGACTTAAACCCCGTTTTTCATTCCGAGATGCTTTAACAGCATGCACGGGATCATTGTCGCGATAATTATCGCAACAAAAGCAGCTTTCAGCTGATGGTCTCTCAACTTCGTTGTTCAACCATAGGGTCTAAAACGCCCGTAAGCTCTGGTGTTGCTCCGCAACGAGCTTACTCGACGCGCTATCGCGCTAGCGTTTTAGACCCCGCGCGAATGTAGCGTGCTCCGCCCTGTACCAAACGCCATACTGCCGCTACAGACAATGCGATGGGTGCCCCATTATCCGCATTTTTCTTCGCTTTTATTTTCTACGAAAATAGATGGTTCGATCTAAATTTGTGCCAAATTTTAATCGAATTTCGCTGATGCGAAACACTATCGCGGTTGGTACAGACCAGCTGTACATTCGCGCTTTCTCCATGTGTCTGCGGCTTCGCCTACAACACATTACGCGCTTGTTGGCCTCATTCTGAGGCGTTTTTTTTACAGTTTTTCGTGCCGAAAAATGCGTTTTATAAGAGCGTCTTTTAGACAAAAGCGCCTTCAAAATAAACTTATTAATGAACTTTTTAGATAAAGAGGAAAGGGTTTTTACTTAATAAAATTAAGAGGAGAGGGAACTACTTATTCAAACTGTTTGTTGCTGAGCTGCGCAGTCAAACAGTTTGTTTTTTATCACGAAATCATTAAATTTGAAAGTATAAATTAATGATTATTAAGGTTTAAGAGTATGAAAAATAATGACGTTACTGATATTGCTATTAATCCAACAACAGGATTACCTATCACAAATGCCAGCACTAATATCTTAGATGTTGGTGGCAATGTGGTGGACCAGCCTAATAGAGTAATGACTGTTTATGAAATTGAAGAATCGATAAGTGCTTCAAACAATGGTGACTGTTTTGATGCATTTGACTCGTTTGATGATGGCTTTTAATGCCCAAAATATTGAAAGCAATTAGTCTGTATCGAATAGAGATTGTTTACTCGAGCATTGCACTTCTTGGCTCATCTATATTGTTTTTACAGTATAAATCGACTCAAAATTTTGCTTGGTTTGTCGCCCTGAGTTTGTTTTGCACTAGAATTGCTATTGGCATAATAAACTATGAGCAATATTGCCAAAGCAATAAGCGAAGTTTGAAGATAGCGCTCAAATATTTGTTATTTAAATTTGTATAAAACTGTTTATTTGTCCTAAACGCAAAGCGTCCTGATTTTATTAGGACGCTTTTTTGTTGAAAGCATTAATTAGACTGTCACCATATAAAAAAGATAAAGGTTTATATAAAAATGAGTTTTTAAAACTGTTAAATACGACTGAAAGGAGAGGGTAACTTAGATGGAGGGTGGTTCAATGAGTCGATAGATATGTAAAAATACATACCTACCAACCACAAGGAATATACAAATTAGTTTTCATATACCTCTACTTACGCAAAGGATAAAAATTAGTAGTTACAATTGCTAACTAAATTTTCTTTACTACAGTGTTTTGTCGCTCACCCCCGCCAAAGCGGGGAAACCAATTTAGCAGCACGACCGTCTAGCTAAACTTTCTTTACTACAGTGTTTTGTCGCTCACCCCCGCCAAAGCGGGGAAACCAATTTAGTAGCACGACTGTCTAACTAAATTTTTTTTGCTACAGCGTTTTGCCGTTCACCCCCGCCAAAGCGGGGAACACAACTTAGTAGCACAACAGGCTAACTAATTTTTTATAAACTAATTGTATATTTTTATTTATCTCCATTTACTGAGGAGACTGCAGAGGAATAGCATTGCTACCCTCCTATGTTTCGAACTTTAAATGCTCCTGTTTTATAATGCAAGCGTTTAGTTGTTTTTAATTTAAAAAATAACATGAACGGCAATATTTGTAGGTTTTTAATGGCTATTTCGAAGTAGATAGGTGTTTTTAATGGCAAGGTTTAAATTTAGCCCAATCGTTTTGTTGACATTAAAAGCAAAATTACACTGTGTTTTTGTTTTTTTAAGTGTTTTTATATAAAGGGAGCATTTCGCTCCCAGATATCAGCAATACGATTAATATGGCTTTACTTTATTAAAATATAGAGTAAGTAAAGCCAGCAAATTTACGCTAGCTACATTTCTAATTCCCAGCTTATCAGGGTGGAGCGAACCATATTTATTACGAAATATAGTGAACGCTGTGATTTAACATGTATGTAGTCTGGGTCTGCGGTAATTTCGCGCTCACAGTCACTAGATTCATAGATTGGACAGTTTGATTCATACCACATTTCATAAGAAGTTTCACCAATTTCGTCTTCATAGATTGTATCTATTAGGTCATACTCAAAAATACGTAGGCTGAACTTATTAAGCATATCGCAGAAGAGGTCTGCATTGCTTTCGGTTGCAGCCAATGGTGACGGCCACAGCTTAGTACCATTTCCATTACCCTGAATGAAAACTTCGTTTGCAGGATATATATATGTATCTGCCTGTCCACTATTCTTGTCTACCATCTCTTCAAATGCTATTAGCTGTGAGTTATATATTGTATGGGTGAAATTTACTTCCCCCTTCTCTTCATCATCATATTCATCTTCATCTAATAACTCATCTTGTTCATCTGACTGTTCACAACTTTCTTCGGACATTGCTTCAGACGATGTTTGTTCTGCACTTAATACTGCTTCTGGCAACGTTAACATTTCCTCGTTCAGGGGCTCATTTTGTCCATAATCGTTGGACGACAAAGCCTTTAATGCTTGCTCCCAAGTTAAATTCATTTCACTTTGAGCAATTTCATCTAGTGCTTGGTTTAAAGGGATTGCCTTTGCTTTTTTTTGTTTTTTTGCATCTTTTTTGGCGCGAGAAATAGACAGGCCAGAAGGAAAGTATTGTTCTAACTGATTCATAGTGTAAACCTTAAATATGCTTACGTCCGCCCACTAACATTACGCATGTTAAATGTTTAACTATTTTTATTTGAGAGTATGATTATCCGACAGGACTGCGCTTAAAGTGGGCGAAACGAGCTCATCAGTAAAGCTCTGAAAAGATTATTAAATAAATTAAATAGGATCGCAACCTCTTTTATTAAAACGCATAAAAAGGCTGTATTGGCATAAAAAAAGCCAGCTATGCTTTTAAACAATTTACCAATCCATTTGTATTAATCTTTGTATAAAAAAGAAGGTTAAGTAGCTATTTTTTATGGGTAAATTATATTATTTAATGTAATATACTTTACAAAGTAACAATATGAGCAAACGGACTGTGAATATACTTCTTTCTTGGCTGGGCACCAAAGACATTGATAATATGCTCGATGGTGAAAAAAATGCTTCAATTTCAACTCTCGCTACTAACTCTCAAACTCCTTTTGATAAAATTGTAATACTCTCTAATCATCAGCATAAGTATTGGGAAAAGTTTGAAGACTTTGTAAAAAAGCGAATGGCTACAATTGGAAAACCATATCATGATATTCAGGTACATAAAGCTAATATTGTTAGCCCAATTGATTATGAGTCTATTCACCAAGTAACAGCGCTTTGGATCAATAAATTAAGTGAAGAGGCAGATTCCTTATCAATAAATCTGACCTCTGGCACGCCTGCAATGACCACTTTATCTGTGCTTATCGGTAAAGGTAAATCGAACGTTCAATTCCTTCAAGCAACCCCACAAAATGAGTTGCTACACGTTGATATCCCGATTGATTTTGGCCAAGAATATGTAAAGTCCGCATCTAAAAACATAGCGAATACGGCAACCTCTGAGCCTAAAATTGAACAAGCTTTTTCAAAACTCACTGCAAAATCAGTGCAAATGCAAAATGTAGTCAACAAAGCTAAAAAAATTGCAGCCTCAGAAGTACCTGCACTTATCCTTGGTGAAACCGGAACCGGTAAAGAGCTAATGGCTACCGCCATTCATAAAGGAAGCTTACGAGCAAATAAGCCATTAAAAGTCATTAACTGCGGAGCATTTGCAGAAAACCTTGTTGACTCAACCTTGTTTGGTCATAAAAAAGGGGCCTTCACTGGAGCTGAAAAAGACCACCCAGGGCTTTTTGAACAGGCCGACGGCGGTACTTTATTTTTAGATGAAGTGGGTGAATTAACCCCCGAGATTCAGGTAAAGCTTTTAAGAGCATTACAACAAGGCGAGATCAACCGTTTAGGTGACACCCAAACCACTAATGTCGATGTTCGAGTTATTGCAGCCACACATAAAGATTTATCAAAGCTAGTAGGAGAAGGTAAGTTTCGCGAAGACTTATTTTACCGCTTAGCAGTGGGCATTATACAAATGCCAGCACTACGAGAGCGCATTGAAGATATCACTGTTATTGTTAATCAACTTGTAGAGCAAATAAATAAAGCAGGTAGTAAACATCCCGACTACATAAGTAAAAATATTTCCGAAAAGGGAATAAAGTTTATTTTATCTCAGCCGTGGCAAGGTAATATTAGAGAGCTGTGGAGTACATTAAACCGTGCATTTTTATGGTCTGACTCACAAACAATAACTGAAAATGACTTATCAAGTGCCATGATAAACCGCGCTAAAAATAAAAGCTTTACAGATATTACACTGTCATACGACGATAAAATAGATGTTACGCAATTAGTTGATAATTATAAAAAAGCTTATGTTTTAGCTGCTTTAAAAGCAAGTGGAAATGTTAAAAGCCACGCTGCCCAAATGCTTAATTTAAAAGATCACCAAACGCTTAGCAATTGGATGAAGCGCTTAAACATCAAACACGAAAAATAAAAAGGACAATAGTGTTGGTATATAAGTTGCCAATACCTATTGAGTAAAAGGAGAAGTAGCCAGTGAAAAAATCAAACTTTGAATTCTTAAAAGGTGTGAACGATATTCTTTATCGCATAGCGTTTGCTGCGGAAAAGAATTTTCCTGACGATCCTAATACCACATTAGTAAAACTGCGTATGTTTGGAGAAGCCTCAGCCAAGCACATTGCTAAACTTCTTGATTTAGAACTCCCCCCTACGCAAGTTGACCTTATCAGAGAGCTTGCAAAAATATCGTGGGTTGATGACTCTATAATCAACATATTCCACATGCTGCGTAAAGTTGGTAACCAAGCGGTTCACGACTACCACAACGATTTAGACGATGCCGAAATGGCACTGCGTTTAGCATTTCGTTTAAGTATTTGGTATTACCGACTAATTAAAAAAGACGTTGATTTTGCAGCGCCTATTTTTGTACTACCAGACGGCCAACAAGAAAACGAATACCAACACCAAGTAACAGAGCTAAAAGCAGCGCTACAACAAGCATTAAATAGTAACGCACAAACCGATAGTGAACTTGCTCAAAACAAAAATCAACTTACCGCGCTAAGTGGTTATATTGCTATTTTAGAAGGCAAGCAGCAAGAAACCGAGCAACAAACACAAGACCGAGTAAACGCGCTTGAAGCACAGTTACAAGCCAAAGAAGCAGAGCTTGCACAAAAAACACAAGCAGAGCGCAAAGCATACAAACAAGAAATCACGCAACGTGCAGCAGCGCGCCGCTTAGACCTATCAGAAAAAGAAACGCGCTTTCTTATCGATCAGCAACTGCGTGATGCAGGCTGGGCTGCCGACACGGCCGTGTTAAATTATGCAAATGGTACGCGCCCACAAATAGGTAAAAACCTAGCTATAGCAGAGTGGCCAACTGATACCGACGAAACAGGTAAAACAGGCTTTGCCGACTATGTATTGTTTGTAGGTTTACAACCAGTAGGGGTTGTTGAAGCTAAAAAAATAAATACCGACGTATGCGGCAAATTAGCCGAGGCTGAGCGTTACAGTGTTTACTTTAATCTTGATCATTTAAACGCCGAAATCCAAGCGCGAGCTGCAAACGATGCAGAGCATCAAAAAGTAGCAGAGCAGCTACAAACTCAAAACAGCTACCAAATTACGTGGAAAGAATCCAAAGAGCCAAACGCACGCAGCTATAAAATACCGTTTGTATTTTCAACAAACGGGCGAGAGTACCGCCGCCAGTTATTAAGTAAAAGCGGTATTTGGTATCGCGATGTACGTAAAGTGAGTAACCAAGCTAAAGCATTACCTGCATGGCATACACCAGGCGAACTAAAAGCTAAGCTAGATGGCAACATAGATGCCGCGCAGCAATGGCTCGAAACTAACGAACCAACAGGCTTAGGGCTTCGTTATTTTCAAAAAGAGGCTATAACAGCCACCGAGCAAGCTATTAAAAAAGGCCAGCAAAATATATTACTTGCTATGGCAACCGGTACAGGTAAAACCCGTACCGCTATTGCCCTTATGTACAGGCTAATTCAGTCACGTCGATTTAATCGTATTTTGTTTTTAGTTGATCGCCGCTCATTGGGAGAGCAAGCATTAAACTCGTTTGATGACACACGCATAAACGATGTGCCTTTTAACACCATATTTAATATAAAAGGCCTGACCGATAAGTTCCCGTCAGACGCAACTAAAATACATGTATCAACTATTCAATCGCTAGTTAAGCGTACGCTACAAAGCGATGAATTTATGCCAGTTGAGCGCTACGACTGCATAATAGTAGACGAAGCACACCGTGGTTATATTCTTGATAAAGAACAAACCGATGGCGAAATGGAATTTAGAAACCAGCTCGACTACGTATCAACGTATCGCAGAATACTTGACCATTTTGATGCAGTAAAAATAGGGCTTACTGCAACACCCGCATTACACACCACCGACATTTTTGGTTTACCAGTGTACCGTTACAGCTACCGCAAAGCGGTGATAGACGGCTACTTAATAGACCAAGCGCCCCCTATAAAAATAATTACTAAGCTTAACCAAAACGGTATTTATATCGATAAAGGCTCAGAGGTAACACGCTTAACCTCTCAAGGGGAGCTAATTCAAGATACCCTTGAAGACGAGCGCGACTTTGAAGTAGCCAGCTTTAACCGCGATATTATTGCATCAAACTTTAATAAAATAGTTGCAGAGTCATTAACTACAAAGCTTGACCCAACAGGTAAGCAAAAAACACTCATATTTTGTGTAAACAACACCCATGCCGATAACATGGTTATTGAGCTGCGTGAGGCTTTTAAAAAGCATTACCCAAACCTTGAGCACGACGCCATTATTAAAATAACCGGCGAAAGCGATAAAGATCCTAAAAAAATACAAAGTATGATCACCCGCTACAACAAAGAGCGTTTACCTAATATTGTAGTAACGGTAGACCTACTCACTACAGGGATAGACGTACCGAGCATTTGTAACCTGGTGTTTTTACGTAAAGTAAAAAGTCGTATTTTGTACGAGCAAATGAAAGGGCGCGCCACACGTTTATGTCCAGAGGTTGGCAAAGTAAACTTTACTATTTACGATGCCGTCGATTTATACGACTCGCTCGAATCGGTAGATACAATGCGCCCAGTGGTTGTGCGTCCAAAAGTAGAGTTAAACACCTTAGTAAACGAAATAACCGACTCACAAACTTATAAAACATTAGAGGCCGATGGCCGCTCGTTTGCACATCACAGCCACGAGCAACTAGTGGCTAAAGTACAGCGCATTGTCGGTCATGGTGTATTTAATCAAGACAAGTCAGCTCAAATTGACCAATCAATAAAACGCTTAGATACCGTATTAGCCGGCGCTGCTGGTTGCGATTTTGCAAGCCTTGCCCAAACCCTAAAAACCAAAGGGCCAGAGCAAAGCGCCGAAATTTTTACACAACTTCCAAAACTGGTCGAAAACCTAGAGCACCTTAAAAAGCAAATAAACGAGCTACGTCACGAGCCTATTTTTACCGACATAGAAGACGAGCTAATAGAGTTTAAAGAAGGCTATGGCGATTACGACAACGCCGAAGACTTTTTAGACGCGTTCGACAAACTCGTAGAGCAAAGCGAGAACAGCCAAGTTGCGCTGCAAACAGTTATCACCAAACCTAAAGACTTAACCCGTAAAGCATTAATAGAGCTGCAAGAGTGGTTTGATGCGCAATCGTTTGATGAGTCAACACTCAGAGTCGCATGGAAAAAAACCACCAACCAAGATATTGCCGCACGGTTAATAGGGCATATTCGCCGCGCAGCACTCGGTGATGCATTACTCCCGTTTGATGAGCGTGTAAATAACGCACTCACTAAAATAAAGCAGCAAAAACCGTGGAGTGACGAGCAACTAAAATGGTTAGAACGCTTAGCCAATAGCTTAAAAGAGCAAGTAGCCATTGACGACGACACCTTTAAAACCGGTAATTACCGCCGCCGAGGTGGTAAGCGCAAACTCGATGCTATTTTTAATAACGAGCTTAGCCAAGTGCTAGAACAATTTAATAACTATATGTGGGAGCAACCTGCCTAATTAATGCAGGTTTACCTTAACCCTTATATTACAATACCAAACACTGTGAAGCGTTGGCCTTAAGGCTAACCCAAAAATTAAGAGACACTATGAACAACAATGATTTAGTAGCCAAACTTTGGAAAATGTGTGACACCCTGCGCGATGGCGGTGTGTCGTATCAAAACTACGTAAATGAGCTGGCCACATTGCTGTTTTTAAAAATGACCGAGCAAACAGGCACCGAAACCGACCTACTACCACAAGGTATGCGTTGGAACGACCTAAAAGGCAAAATAGGGCTCGAGCAGCTGCAATTTTACCGCAACATGCTGGTACAGCTAGGTAACGACGACCACGCTATTGTGCGTGCCATATTCCAAAATGTTAATACTACAATTACAGAGGCTGCACAGCTTACAGAGCTTGTAACTACAATGGATAGCCTAGATTGGTACGAAAGCGGCGATGACGAAAACATAGTAAAAACACGTGATGACTTTGGCGACATGTACGAAGGCTTATTACAAAAAAATGCTAACGAAACTAAATCAGGCGCCGGCCAGTACTTTACGCCAAGGCCACTAATAGAAACAATGGTGCGTTTATTACAACCGCAACCGCGCGAAATTATTCAAGATCCCGCAGCAGGCACCGCTGGCTTTTTAATTGAAGCCGATAAATACATTAAAAGCCAAACCAACGATTTAGACGACCTAGACGACGAAACCCAAGAATTCCAAATGAAGCGTGCCTTTGTCGGGCTTGAGCTAGTACCCGAAACCCGCCGCCTTGCATTAATGAACTGTTTATTACACGACATTGAAGGTAATGAAGAGCTAGGCGGTGCAATACGCCTTGGTAACAGCTTAGGAAACGATGGCGAAAACCTGCCAAAAGCCAACGTAATACTTACAAACCCGCCGTTTGGCTCTGCAAGCAGCACTAATATTACCCGTACCTTTGTATACCCAACATCAAACAAGCAACTGTGTTTTATGCAGCATATATACAATAGCCTTGAGCCAGGTGGCCGTGCTGCCGTGGTAATACCCGATAACGTATTATTTGAAGGCGGCAGAGGGGCTGAAATACGTACCGACTTAATGCACAAATGTAACCTACACACAATTTTACGCTTGCCTACTGGTATATTTTACGCCGCAGGCGTTAAAACCAACGTGTTGTTTTTTCAAAAAGGCACGTCGGAAAACCCACATCAAGATAAAGACTGCACAACTAACACCTGGGTGTACGACTTACGTACTAACATGCAAACCTTTGGTAAACGCAGCCCATTTACTCATAAATACCTTGAAAGCTTTGAGGCGGTTTACGGCAGTGATGCTAACGGCCAAGCAGAGCGTGAAGAAGGCGTTTACAATATTTTAGGCTGCACTACACTTGTAAACGATGAAGATATTAAAAACACTGACAGCTCTGAGCTAATAGAAAACGCTCGCTGGCGCAAATTCTCACGTGAGTTTATTAAAAATAAAAACGACAGCTTAGACATTACATGGCTTAAAGATAACTCAGTAACTGATGCTGCAAACTTGCCAGAGCCCGATGTACTAGCAACAGAAGCAATGACAGAGCTTACCGAAGCCTTGCGAGAAATGAACCAGCTGATGATAGATCTTGGCGCTATCGATCAAGCCGCAGGCCAAGTGCAGTTATTGGCGGAAGAGTTCGGTTTAGAGCATAAAGTGATTGAAGGGTCTAAGTGATGATAAAATCTTTATCAGGTTGGGCTAATGCCACTATTGGTGATGTTGCTGAAGTTTCTACTGGTAGCACACCAAAACGTACAGAGAGTAAATACTGGGAAAATGCAGATATTCCTTGGTTAACTAGTTCTGTTACAGGTAAACCTATCTGTAAATCAGCTACTCAATTTGTATCTTCGTTAGCTGTAAAAGAATGTAGGCTGAAAACCTTTAGTAAAGGTACATTATTACTCGCTATGTATGGAGAAGGAAAAACACGCGGTCAAGTAACTGAAATAAAAATAGATGCAACTTGTAACCAAGCTTGTGCAGCTATTGCTGTTGATTCTCAATTGGCATCAAAAGAATTTGTTAAGTACCGTTTGTTGGAAAACTATCAAGCAACTCGATTAGCGGCAGCAGGTGGAAATCAGCCTAACTTAAATTTAAATAAAGTTAGAGCTATTATTACTCCACTGGCTCCTTTAAAAGAACAAAAGCGCATTGTTGAAAAGCTAGATAGCTTATTGGCGCAGGTCGATACCATACAACAACGCCTCAACAATTTACCGGATATCATCAAACGCTTTCGCCAATCCGTCCTCGCCGCCGCCGTCTCCGGCAAACTCACAGAACAATGGCGTGGATGCAAGGATTATAAAACCGAATTCGGCACTACCGTTCCGATTAAATGGGATGTAAAGACTGCTACTGAAGTCTGTGAAAAAGTTCAAAGTGGATCTACTCCTAGAGATAACCCATTCGATCAAGATGGAAAAGTTCCATTTCTAAAAGTCTACAATATCGTTAATCAAAAAATAGACTTTGATTATAGACCGCAATTTGTTACTGAAAAAGTTCACGCAGAAAAGCTTAAGCGCTCAGTTGCTTTACCTGGTGATGTCTTGATGAATATAGTTGGTCCTCCTTTAGGTAAAGTTGCGATGTTGAATGATCAATACCCAGAGTGGAACTTAAACCAAGCTATTACTTTATTTAGAGCAGACAATACAAAATTGAATAAACAGTATTTATATTTTGTTCTGTGTGAGGGTGACCTTGTTCGTAAAGTTATGCCAAGTACGAAAGGTTCGGTTGGGCAGGTAAACATTTCTCTCACTCAATGTAGAGAATCAACTATTCCACTACCTACATTGGAAGAACAAACTGAAATCGTCCGTCTTGTCGAGCAATATTTCGCCTTAGCCGATACCTTAGAAAAGAATCTCGCGAATGCTAAACAGCGGGTTGATAACTTAACGCAATCGATATTAGCCAAAGCGTTTCGCGGTGAACTTGTACCACAAGACCCAAACGACGAACCCGCCGATAAGTTATTAGCGCGTATAAAAGCCGCGCGACTTGAAGCCGATAAACTAGAAAAAGCAGCTAAAAAAGCAGCTAAAAAAGCAGCAAAAGCCAGTAAGAAGTAACACGCTATTGTGTAGGTCGGCATTTGTGCGACATGGTTGCGAATAAACACCCATTGTCGGAAAAAAGCGATATATAAGCCAAAGGTTAGAAAAAACTGAATGGCTGCGGAATAAACTTAAGTAACAGGGACTTAAACAATGAGCTTTTTCAATAAACAACAATTTGATCTTTTAAATACGTGGGCCAAACAAAAATATCATAAAAATGATGTTGATCATCAATCGGCTTATAAAGGGCTAGCTAATATCTATAGACTAGTCGAGCAATGGACAGATAGCCTACAAACACAAGTTTTCCCCAATGGACGAATTGATATTAGAAAAAGCCCAGTTAATCAAGCCCAAAAGTTTGAAAGTTATATGTGGGGCAAGATTTATCCAAGTACTAATTCACCTAAAGCTTTAGCTTATACCGTTGGGTTTAATACTGAAGGATTAAATATAAAAATTGATACAGTTTCTTTGAAAGGGAATGATGAAAAACGAAAAAGATATCTTGAAGTACGAGGCGAATTTACCTCATCGGGAATAGTAAGCCAATTACCAATTAATGATGCTTTAGCTCTTAGCTTAGAACAAATTGTTGAGTGGTCTACAAGCCAGATTAAAGGATTTCAATTTACATATGAGCAATTAGCAAAAAAAATTGGTTTAAGTGACTCTAACGAGTTTCCTTATATCGAGAAATGTAACAATTCGATAGCATTTGAAAAATTCATTAATAAGAAAGGTTTAAATAAAAAAATATTTGATGATGCCATAAGAGTTATACATGAGGCGGAACCAAGATTTGATTTATATAATATTAATCAAGAGTCATCTCCTTTACGTTTTGGAAGTAAAGATAATACGAAAAAGCCAGGTAAAGTGGCAGGAATGTTTGTTATTGAAAAGGGGCAACTAAATTTATATTTTACTAAGCGATACGACCGTGAAGAAGCGAAAAAAATTCCTCTCAATCTAGACTTGAAGTCGAATGAAGCTTTAATCAATGAAGTATTGAAAGGGCAGCTAGCTACTTTTCAAGAGAACGGATTATGTGGTGATTCTCGTTGGCCAACATTTTATGGTGAAGTAGAAAGTATTAGTGATGATGGTAATAAAGGTGGTGGTCCACTAGGTGCTCACTCCCCACTAAATCAGATCCTTTACGGGCCACCAGGTACAGGAAAAACCTACCACTGTATTGAAGCAGCTGTTAAAGCTGCCGACCCCTTACTTCACAAGTCAATTGTTGATAACACCGTTGAATCTGATGATTTAACGGTTAGAGAAAAGCTTGAAAACGCGTATAAGTTATTGGTTGCCAAAGGCCAAATTCGCTTTGTTACCTTTCATCAGAGTTATGGTTATGAAGAGTTTGTTATTGGATTAACCGCCAGAACTAAAGGTAAACAGTTAACATATTTTGAAAAGGATGGTGTTTTTAAAGAAATATGTGATGAGGCTAAAACCTATCGGGAAACAATCACTGTCAAAAGTAGTGAGTCTTTCATTACATGCTGGCAAGCATTTGTTGAAAAATTTAGTGAAGTTGAAACAGGTATTGAAATTCAAACAGTAAGTGGGAAATCATCTATAAATGTTTACGATATTGATAATGATGTCATTCGTTTCGATAAAAAAATAGGCACGTCAGTTCACTCATTAAATGTTAAAACACTCAAAGCCATATTTGATAAAAAACGCGTGATTAAAGGTGGGCTAGAACCTTATTACGCTGCATTGATTAAATATATAAAGTCACTTGCAGATAATAATTCTAGTACCCATATTGAACGTAAAAATTATGTGTTGATTATTGATGAAATCAACCGAGGCAATATCTCTAAAATATTTGGTGAATTAATTACTTTAATTGAACCGTCAAAGCGTTTAGGTGCTAAAGACGAATTAGAGGTTATTTTACCTAATTCGGAAGAACCATTTTCAGTACCTGATAACTTATATTTAATTGGAACTATGAACACGGCTGATAGGTCGTTGGCGATGATGGATACTGCATTGCGTCGTCGTTTTGATTTTATAGAAATGATGCCACAGCCAGAATTATTTAAAGGTAAAGAAGTTAAGGGTATTGACCTTGAGCTGCTACTTAAAACAATGAACAAGCGTATTGAGGTGCTTTACGACCGAGAACATACATTAGGGCATGCTTTTTTAATCCCTGTTTTAAACGCTTTAGATAGTGGTGAGGAAAATGCAGAGGTAAGCGCATTTATTGAACTTAAAAGCACGTTCAAAAATAAAATCATCCCGCTACTTGAAGAGTACTTTTTTGAAGACTGGAATAAAATTCGCTTAGCATTAGGTGACAACCGAAAAGAAAAAAGTGAATTAGAACAATATATTTTTGTGAAATCGAAAAACGAAGAATATAGTAAAATTTTTGGTGAAAATCATGGTTTAGAAACCTACGAAGACACGAAAACCACATACACCTTAGCTGATTTTAACGCTCAATATTCAGTATGGAATAGCCCGATAGCTTATCAGGCTATTTATGACGATACATTGCTTAAAAGCCCTGCGAACACTAATGATGATGCAAATGAAGTTCCATCTTTGAGTGCTCAGTAATGCCGGAAGTAAAAAAGCAAACTACTGTTTTTGAGTTTGGGTATTTGGTTAATGGTGATGATAAAAGTGGCAAAGTACCAGCATCGCCCCAGATAAAACCTATTTCTGGAGACGCATACAATTATTTAAGAAAGTTATGTTTATGTGATGACTCAGAAAGTCGATTCATGCGCTTAAAGCAAGTTGATAGCTGTGAGGTATTACAAGTTAAAAACTATGCAGGTGTGATTTTTACTCCCGATGGAACCCAAATAGAAGTATTACCTAAAGTAGCTAAAAATAGTGATGACAGCGCCTCGCGCGCGTCATTACTCATGATGCTTAAATCACTTAAGCAGTTTAGGCACATACAAACTAATAACGCTAATTTAGCTGAAAATAAAATACCTTTACTAGAGGTTTTTATTAGCCAGTTTTTAGCCTCTGTAAATACTTTAATAAAGCGCGGGCTTAAAAGTGACTATGTACTAAAAGAAGATAACGTTGCCTTTTTAAAAGGTAAGCTTTTGGTAGGCAAACAAGTTAAGCATAACTTTATTAATAAACATAAGTTTTATGTTGAGTACGAAGAGTATTTACAAGATAGACCGGTTAATCGATTAATACACACCGCACTTGTAAAGGTTAAAAGCTACAGCCGCAGTGCTAATAACCAAAAACTACTGCAAGAGCTGTTATTTGCTTTTGCAGACATACCACTAAGTAATAATGTTAAGAATGACTTTGCTAGCGTTAAGCTAGATAGGGGAATGAAGTATTACGAAGCCCCACTGGCGTGGACAAAGCTAATTATTGATGGATTCTCTCCGTTAACCTTGCAGGGTAAAAGTAATGCATTTTCGTTGTTGTTCCCTATGGAAGCGGTGTTTGAAAGCTTTGTTGCTCAGTATTTAAAAAAGCATATTACAGGTTTTGGTGAGGTATCTGCTCAGGTGAGTACTAAGTCTTTAGTTGATTATGGCAATACACCTTATTTTTTACTAAAACCGGATTTATATATTTCACGCAAAAGTGATACCGATAAAAGCAATGACATTGTGCTTGATACAAAATGGAAATTAATAAATGAGAAAAACTCTAAACGAAAAGACAAGTTTGGGCTTTCTCAGGCCGATTTTTATCAGATGCTTGGATATGGTCATACTTACTTAAATGGAGAAGGTGATTTAGTCCTGATTTACCCTAAAACTGATACGTTTAGGATCGCATTTCCGCATAGCTTTAACTATGAGGATGATGCGTTAAAGCTCTGGGTTGTTCCTTTCGATATAAAAGCTGAATGTAAGAGTAGAATAGATTTGAGCTGTTTAAATATAGGTATTATTTAATATTAACGTTGCAAGTGGAGTAGTCGATGCAACCAATAGAAGAAACTATTCAAAGAGTCATAATTCAAGATTTTGATCTGTTGAATAATTATAAAACATGTAATTTAATTGAAGCTCATAAAAATAATTTATTACAAAGCCATAAAAATAAAATATTAAAACCATTAGATGGTTTTAGCTATTGCGCTGATGAGGATGCAGACCATTTAGCCGATTATTATGGGGCTCTTGAAGAGGGCGATTTTGTAAAAGCCTGTTATTTAGCTAAGCAATACGATGAAATTGAAGAGTTACTTTTAAGCGCAATCGAAAATAATGACGAAGAGCTCGCTATTACACTATTATTACTAGGTGCGAATATTAATCATCAATACGTTGGCGAGTACGATGATATAAATTACCCAATAACACTCGCGATGGCTAATGGATTAGAGTATGTGTTCAATGCTCTGCTTTTATTTCATGACATAAACCTTGCAGTAATCGGAACCCCAATCATGGAAAACCCTGAAGTAAGACAGTTTTGCGGGTATCCGGTAACTAACTCTGCGTTGTGCCCTTTGGCTGTCCTGCTTCAGGCTGAGTATCAAAACTTTGCAAGATTTATAAATGTTGATTTTGATGTCATTCTTTCAGACAACTCTATGTTAAATACATTATTAATTGAACAAAATTTAATATATGAACTTAAGCAATTAATAGTTTTGGGTGGTTATGCTGATGACGTGGACGGTGATGATTGTGGTTATATAGGATCTCTGTATTGGGATTATAAGAGCAAGCCAATAGATACAAACCTAAATAGAATAAGCGAATTTGGAAATATAATTTCTAATGTGCTGATACAAGGTGATGAGCCCTGGCTTATTGATTTAATAGATAATTGTGGTAAACCATATGCTAAATCACTAATTAAAGAACTAGGTATAGAGGAACTTATTACCCAGCTTGCCGATAAGTATGAAGCCCAACAAAGCAAAATTGATGAGTTAGAGGATGAACTCGCTGATGCAGTTTCTGATAGTGATTTTTTTAAAAGGTTAGACCTTACTTCGATTGTTAATAACCACAATAAGTTTATAGAAATTGATATAACCGAAGAGTTTATTGAGCTTAATTTTAACTTTGTAAAGCCCTATGTAAAGGCAATAAAGGTAAGGCAACAAAATGCTGAGTATGAACTTGTATTAGAAATAAATACTGGTATTGAGCTAACAGAAGAAATCAAAATATCAGGTTTTTTTAATAGGCCCTTCCAAAGCTCAGTTAAAATGACAGCCTATGTATATCAGCATTTAATACGCTTGAAAAATGTGTATATTAGCTTGTTAGCTAGTCATAAAGCTACACTTGAGCCACTCAACAAATTGACCCCTAATTTTATTGATGCATTGTTAAACCATGATGTGGTTATTGAAGGTTGTCATTCATTTGACCTATTTAAGTACCTAGCCATGTTATGTAATACAGACTCTGTCGACTTTTTTAACAGTGTGAACAAAGTAAATAAAAGTCAATATATTCAAGTTATTGTTGATAAAAAAGTTGAGGTTAACTTGATTGATTTTAGGGAGTCTCTTCCAATTTACAGTGGTGAGATTGGCCCTGAGAATAAAGATGAGTATAAAGTGCTTAACATTGCTCTTTACCAAGCAATTTTAATGCTAAGCAGAACTCAAATATATGACAAACACGATAAGTAACTTATTTATATGTACATTTTAATAGTAACTTTATTTACACAAAGGTAATTTAATTTCTATCTGTTAGTTTAGCAATAACAATAATTTGTTATTAAACAATTGGTTATATTTTGGTATCAACCTTGTAATAGTAGCTATGTGTTTAACTATTACAAGGCTTAGCCATGACTTCTAAAATAATTCTTAATGCAAACGATTCAATAACCTGTCCTCATTGTGATACTGATTTTGATGTACAAGATGCGATAGCAAAGCATTTAATTGAGCAACATGAAAATGAGTATGAGCAACTCCTAAATCAGCAATTAACTACCCTTAAAGCCCAAGCCACTAAGGATGCAGAGAAATCAGCGTCAAAAGTATTTCAGCAGCAACTAGCACAATTAAATGAACAGCTAGAAGACAGCAAGCAAAGCGAAGAAGCACTCAAAACAAAGATTGAGTCTGAAAAAGTTAAAGCAGAGCAGCGCGTGCTTGAAAAGGTGAGGCTAGAAAAACAAAGCCTTGAGGCATCAATAAAATCTAAAGATGAGCAATTAGATCAATTTAGAAATGAAGAACTTAAACTCAGAAAGGCCAAAACAGAGCTTGAAGATAAACAAAAAAACTTTGAGCTTGAATTAGCACGTAAAGTTGAAGAGCAAAAGCAGTTACTTCGTGATGATGCTGCAAATGAGTTCAAATTGAAAGAAGCTGAGTACCGTAAAAAAATTGATGATGCTTCCAAAGCTAATAATGACCTTAAGCGCAAGCTAGAGCAAGGCTCACAACAGCTACAGGGGGAAGTTTTAGAGCTTGAGCTAGAGACTACACTAGCACAGTTATATCCGCTTGATTTTATTGAACCCGTAAAAAAAGGGGCTAAAGGCGCAGATGTTATTCAAACAGTTTGCATGCGCTCAGGTACTGTGTGCGGAAAAATAGTGTGGGAGACAAAGCGAGCTGAAAATTGGTCAAACGCTTGGATTAGCAAACTTAAAACAGATGTACAAAATGCTGCTGGTGATATTGGAGTGCTAGTAACAACCGTATTTCCTGCTAATACAAATGAACCTATGTTAATGGTTGATGGAGTTTGGTTAGTTAAACCTGCTTTAGCAAAAGGGCTTAGTGAGGCCCTTAGAATAGTTCTATTAGAATCACAGCGCCAAAAAACGGTGAGTTCGGGCAAAAGTGAACAAGTAGAGGCTATATATGATTATATTTGTAGCACGCAATTTGTTCATCGTTTAAAAGCGGTTGTAGATCATCAAGAACAAATGAAGATTGAACTTGATAAAGAAAAAAGCGCAGTGCAAAGAATTTGGAAAAAGCGTGAAGGGCAGATAACAGGTATTACATCGCAAATGATGTCGATTTGTGGTGAGCTGCAGGGCCTCTCGCATGGTGGTATGCCAATGTTGGATGAAATAGCTACTCTAGAGTAATAAACAAAAACCAGTTAAGAGCAAATTTTGCTCTTAACTGGTCGCTAATATAAGTGATTTATCTAAATAATTACTTAACCACTTGATTTGAGTAAAATGAATGGTAGATTAACGCTAGTAGTATATAACTATCCCAAGGTCGGGAAGCAGTAAAAAGGAATTGCAGTGATAATACCCCAGCGTTACCCCTCTATTTATAGCTTTGCTCGGATAATAAAAATATCAAACGAGCCAATCATCCTATTACCCCTAGCTCTATATACAGCTAATGCATCAATTGATGAGGGAATCCTCTGTGCAAAATAATTTTTTAACTCCATCTCAATGGCTTTCTCAGTTTCTTTCTTCTCGTAATTTAGACTCAGTAACTGGCGGACCTTTGTTTACGCTCCACGTATCTGAAAATGAATATTTTAATTTAAAGTCATTTTTAAAATACCGAAAACCATCAACAGTAACCTTTAAAGATAGAGACTGGTGTGCTTGTTTTTGTTTGTTTGGTGCAGAATGGTATCGCAGGGAGTATAAATCTGGTTGGGCTTGGTTGGGTATTTTTGAGCAACTTGGTTATGAACTAGATGCTAATCATAGGTCAACTGTCGTTATAAAAGGGCTAACTTTTTGGAAGCGCCCAATAAATAAACATAGCAGCGATAGAAATGATTATTTAGGCTCAGTATATTCTGAAGGTGGATTACCTTTTGGGTTGCTAGCTTCAGAAGGTAGCCGTTTTCAAACATTGTTTAAAAAATTGCTTATTGAATTTGATAAGGCAAAAACTTTTGGCCAATCACCAATACCTTTAATTGAGCGACAATTACTCAGAATGCCGGACGCATTTAAAGAAGAAAGTACCGTAACGTTACTTCACGACATGGTGAGTAATTTATACGGTTTAATTGATACCTATGAGTTAGATAACAAAACAAACCCGCCCGAATATCTTGATTCAATGATGCCAAAATGGCGAATTAGTTTTCCTATTCCGCTAGACAATAAAACGGGAGATATTTTCTTATCGGGTTTATTACATTCTGCAGCGCAGCAGCGTAAAGAATCTAAAAAGAGAGAGCAGCGGCTTAAACTTTCGCAATGGTTCATAGATAGTGATGAGCTTTCTTTTTCTGCAAGTATTACAGTAAATAGTAAATTACCTGTCGCACTAAAAAAGAAAGATTTGTCAGCTCCCATAGTTGAAGTCTTAGTGTACGAAGGTCATTCTCAGATAGCTGATTTGGGCATAGCTCGAGCAGAGGTTTTTGATGATAATCTTATTTTACATATGCGAAAACTAAATACAGTATTTAGGCGCTTTGTAAATGAGTCACCATTAAAACTTGTAATAATGCAGGCAGGACGGGTTCGACATATTGAGGAAATTCCAGAATCTTCGTTACCTCATGATGAAATGCCTATATTACTTAAAAAAAGTAAAGATAAGCATATTGTAATTGGTAGTGGTACTACAAGTAAAAAGTCTGAAAATTTAGACCTTATTATTTCTAAAAATGCAAAATTAACCTCAGAAAATGCTGAACTATTTGTTGATGTACAAAGAGGTAATTATCGATTTCTAACGTTTAGTGGTGAGCTAAGTATTGATTATAGTTTTGATAATCATACTGATACATATGAGTTATCTACAAAAGAAGACAGTTTTAGTAAAGAGTTACTTACTATATCTGGTGAAATGTTCGAGTTTGAAACAGATAAAGGTTACCCAGTATTTAAAGGTCTTCCACAAATTAGCTGTGATTTTCCAAATACCAGTATTCTTATTGGTGATAATGAAGTAAGTAAAGTTAATAATTTATCCAACTTTTATGGCCGACAAGTTTTAAGAGTAAAAAATGGTGATAAAACGCTCTGTAGGCGTAAGTTGGCAATTTTACCAAAAGATTTTGATATGGAGTTGTTCGCTGGGCAAAAATCAAATCAAGGTAGTGTATCGATACATAGCGAAAAGGCGTTTATCTATAAAGTTGGGGATAATCTTAAAGTGCAGGCTGTATCGATAGAGGGCGGTAAGCGTATTAATTTAATCGCTGATGGAATTCCCCCTCCACATTTTGAAATGACGATTCAAGCTAATTTAATTTCTGACCCTATTGATTTAAAGATACCTTTTCCAAGCCGAGGCGCTATTTTATTTGATGGCAATGGACGTGAATTACCTTTTCACTTTTCAGTTGATGGCTTGTTAGGTGCAAGGATTAATCTTTTTAAACAACCAGGTAAAGTAAGCAGTTCATTTGAAATTGAATTAAAAGCCCCTACTAGTGCCTCGGGAAATGCTTCATATGTATTCCATTACCAAGTAAATAAATTTATTGAAGAAGTGAATCTATTTGATCTTCGAGAAAAAATAAAAGAGTTATTAGCAACCGCTCAATCTTCAGAACTGGATGAAGTTGTAAGAATGATTATCAGTGGCCCAGGAATGCAAACAAAACAATACACTATAGGTTGGTTTGCTTTATTTGGTATAAAAGATGAAAATTTACTTACATTTGAAGCTAAAGCTAATATTGATTTTTCCGGCTTAAAAGCTGAATTAATTAATTTAGGAAATCCTGAGCAAAAGCCTACGCAATTAGCGCAAAGAATATCGGCAGGGGCATGTATTGGAAAATTTGAGTTACCGTTAGTAAGTGAATCACCACAACTCGCGGTACCTGAGGAAAGCTCTCGTGTTCAATTTCGTCCTGTATTTATTCCCCCAACTACAAGTAATTTAGATCATAAATCAGTTAAATCACTTGGCAAAGCTGCTGAAACTTTTCACCCGATTTATAACAAGTTTGCATTTGATAAAGTACTTGATGCAATGACAAGTGATATTGAACATTCTGGGTGGCGTTATTTTGATTGCTTTTTAGATAAATATTCACATTTGCCAATGCTAACATTTGAGGCGTTTAAAGCATTAGCCCGACATCCTAAGTGTTTAGCTGTACTGCCATTTGCGACAAAGCTAAATGTCGCGAGTGTACTCCAAGTTTTACAGACTGAATTTAATATTGTGTGGGAACTCATTCCTTTGGAAATGTGGCGTGGTGGGTTAGATCTATACCAGAAAAATTTGGAAAAAATAGGCTTACCAGAGATGTTAATAACTAAATATGTAAATGAGAAAACAGCAAATATTAGTAATTTTATATCACTGCCGGATATCTTTTTATTACAACCTAATAAAAAAGCTATGTACCACGCACTTATTAATATTTGGCGAGAAGAGTTACTAAGGGAAAACGCAGATATTAGTGTTCGATGGCCACAGCAATATAACCAACAACTTTACAGCTGGGTGACAGCTAAGTTTCCTGAGCTAGCAATATTTAATGTCCCAAATGATTTTCAGCGTGCTGTTATGTATTTTCCACTCGCTGCAGCAGTCGTTGCTTCAACGGATACAACGTGGGAGGAGGTATTTAGTAGTAACGATGTTAATTATTTTCTTTTACGGCAATTAATGGAGTTTGACCGAAACTGGTTTAACTCAGTATATCAATGCTCATTGTGCTTTTTTATTTCGGAGTAGTAATTAGATGAATGTATTTTTTTCAACACTAAAAAAACAAGCAAACTCACGTGCTAAAGAAGCTACTTTGAGTGTGCTAGGCATTAATAACCCAAATTTAAGAAACCACTTAAATAATAAAATGGAAACAGACGAGCAATTTATTCACGGCCCTGTTTTTGAGCAAATGTTTAGTTGGGAGCGTAATACTGATTACACAATGCAGGATTTAGTGCAAAAAGGCTTGTTATCTCAAGAAGTTGTTGATGCATTAGACTCTAAGAATAATGGGCGCTATGTATTTGATAAAACTTGGAGCCCGTTTAAACATCAATATAAAGCATGGAACGATTTATTATCATCTAATATTCAGTCAAGAATTATTACTAGTGGTACAGGCTCGGGTAAAACGGAATGTTTTATGGTGCCTGTTTTAGAAGATTTATATAGTGAGGTAAAAACCTCAAAGCAACAGCTTGAAGGGGTCCATGCAATATTCTTATACCCTTTAAATGCATTAATTAATTCACAACAAGAACGTTTAAATGCATGGACACAACATTTTAACGGAGATATCCGCTTTTGTTTATTCAATGGTAAAACACCAGAGTACTTATCAAGCAAAGCTCGTCAAATACAAAAAAGCAGACCTCAGGAAGTTATGTGTAGAGAAGGACTTCGCGAAAGCCCTGCGCCAATTTTAGTTACGAATGGCACTATGCTGGAGTACATGCTTGTGAGGCAAACTGATGCGCCTATTATTGAAAAGTCTAAAGGTAAATTGCGTTGGATAATACTTGATGAAGCACATACATATGTAGGATCACAAGCTGCAGAATTAGCTTTGCAGTTGAGACGCGTAATGCAAGCATTTGAAGTGAAAGCAGAAGATATTCGCTTTGTAGCTACGTCAGCAACTATTGCAGGAGCTGCAGCAGAGGAAAACTTAAAAAAATATCTAGCGAGCTTGGCAAATATCTCAGTTGATCAGGTTGATGTAATAGGTGGAAGACGTGTAGTACCCGCTTTAAATTCAATGAGTATGGAGAATTTAACGCTAGAAAAAATTGAGCAAATTGAACCTCAGGGGGTCTTACCAGATAACAAAAAAGAGGAACAAGATCCTCACGTTTCTAAACTCAGATATTTAGCATTAGAAAGTAGCGAGGTAGCCGTAGCAATACGTGAAATGTTAACTGCACATAATACTCCTCCAAAAACTATTTATGAATTAAAACAAGCGCTATCAAAGTTTGATTTAAGCGAAAACAATATTTATAAATGGATTGATGTTTGTACAGGCACTAAACCAAGTTCTAATGCTGAAGCATTTTTAAAACTTAGGGCGCATTATTTTCAACGAACGCTTGAAGGCTTATGGTCTTGCATTGATAAAAATTGCGAACACAAAAAGCATTCTGAACTAAAAAATAATTGGCCTTTTGGTACTGTCTATTCAAAACATAAAATGCACTGTGATTGTGGTGCGCCAGTATTGGAGTTAACTTTTTGTAACGAGTGTAATGAGCCGCACTTACTGGGAGTGTATGATAATCAATCATATGTTCAGCAATGGGTGAATAGGCATACAGATGAGTTTGCACTCACAGAAGGCGAAAGAGAAGATTTACAGATAAGTGATAGCAATGATGAGAGTGATATTATTTCTGCTGATAGAACATCCCAAGTAGTTGTATTTAGCGGTCATAGCAATGAAGAGCATGACTACTACGAAATCGATGTAAGCAAAGATGGTAAAATATCTAAAGAAAGTGATAAAGCTGTTGAGCATTGTGAAATTGTCTTAGCTATGCGTGATCTTGATGGGCAAGAATGTGTTAGTTGTGGCTTTAAAGGTAAAAATAAATACGCTAATGCGTTTAGACGTGCCATGTTAGGTGCTCCTTTTTATACTACCAATGCGGTGCCCACAATTTTAGAATATTGTCCTGATTTTGAACCCGACAAATATAGTGACATAAAGCAACTTGGGCCAAATGAATTGCCAGCAAGAGGCCGTAGATTAATTACTTTTACTGATAGCCGCCAAGGAACAGCGAAAATCTCAGTGAGTATGCAGCAAGAAGCTGAAAGGTCTCACTTTAGAGGAACCCTTGTTAGAGAGTTACGTAAACATGTTGAAGAAAAGCTAAATATAGATCCTCAACTATTAGACAAAGTAAAAGAATATCAATCCATGTCAATTGAGACTCTTCGCCTTGTGTTACCTCAAATCAAACAAGTTAAGCCAGAAGATGCGGTCGCTCTTGATACATACTTTAGCTTTTTAGAAGCTGGAAAACAGACTAAGCCAGTGCCTATGTCATTCTCTTGGAAAGAGCTCATTAATGTTTTAAAGAATGATGAAAACATTGCTAATTCGATGACCCAGGAAAATCATTATTTTGCTCCTGAGGTCTTTGAGCTCGGCGATGCCACAAAATTATCAGAAATGATTTTAACTCGTGAAATTGCACGCAGACCTAAAAATAGAAATAACGTTGAGACACAAGGATTAGTTAAGCTTATCTATCCAGGGATTGAGTCAATTAAGGAGATACCTGAAAAGTGGGCAGAGCATAATTTTACACTTCAAGATTGGAAAGACTATTTGAAAGTATGTATGGATTTTTTTGTAAGAGAAAATACTTATGTATCTGTTTCTAGTGAGATATCGCGCTGGGTAGGTATGCATTTTTATCCTAAATCACTAATTAGCCCTGATTCAAAAGATAAAGACGAAAATAGGGTAAAAAGTTGGCCATTGGTCAAATCAGGTAAAAAGCGCCAGCAGCGTATAGTGATGTTACTTGCTAAAGCTGCAAAATTTAAAGCAATAAATAAAATAGAAGAAGACACATTAAATACTTGGCTAAGGGCTGCTTGGATTGATTTAGTAAAAACGAAAACATTGAATGAATATGCAGGTAAGCAATATCAACTAGATTTAAGTAGTGTTGAGTTTAGTTTATTGACACATGCATATATATGTCCGATTACAAATAAACTGATAGATACTGTATTTTCTGGTATTACGCCTTACTTGCCGTGGAATAAAGAGTTATCAGATTATACATGTGAGCTTATAGAGCTACCTTCAATTTGGGAGTTTGATACCAGCTCTGATGTATCTAATTTTGTTGATGATATACGAAAAAATGTAGCAGGAGACTCTAAGGTAAAGCAACTGCGTGAGCAAAACTTGTGGACTGATATTAATGATAGAGCTTTAGAAGGCGGTTTTTACTATACAACTGCAGAGCATTCTGCGCAGCAATCATCCGATAATTTGGAGCGCTATGAGGAAATGTTCAAACAAGGAAAGAAAAACGTTTTAAATTGTTCAACCACAATGGAAATGGGAGTCGATATTGGCGGGATTTCTGCTGTTGTAATGAATAATGTACCGCCTCACCCCGCCAACTACTTACAGCGTGCAGGGCGTGCAGGTCGCTCAAGCGAGTCAAGAGCAATAGGTTTTACTATCTGCAAAAATAATCCGCACGATCAGTACGTTTTTAATCAACCTCTATGGCCATTTATAACGGTAATTCAAGCTCCTACTGTTACATTTAGTTCAGAAAAGCTGGTGCAACGCCATGTTAACTCATTACTTTTAGGAACTTTTTTACGTGATAAAATTGGCACTACCAAAAAAGAAAAATTGTTTTTAAATTTGAGTTGGTTCTATTTAAGACAAGATGGAAATAAAGCAGTTTACGAGCAGTTTATAGATTGGGTTAAGGCTGGTCAGAAGACATTAAAAAATCAACTATCTATATTGGTACAAGGTACTATTTTATCTGATAGTTCAGAAGTTAAATTATGTGCGGACACAAACCTTAAAGTTCAAGAGTTGGCGTCTCGCTGGTTAAATGAACATAGTTATATTCAAACTGAAATGAATGGCACCGAGGCAGAAAGCCCTTATGGGTATAAATTAAGTAATGACTTGAAACGTCTTGAAAATGAGTACTTGCTAAGAGATCTGGCCACTAGAGGATTCTTACCTGGATATGGCTTTCCTACAGATGTAGTTAATCTTTCGGTAGATTCTTTAACGGATTATATTCGCCAAAAAGAACAAAAAAATAGTCGCTCTAAAGATAAAATAGGGCGTGAAGATAATGTTTCACTTAGCAGGGGAATGCCAAGTAGGAATTTAGCGGTAGCTATTCGCGAGTTTGCGCCTGGAACAGAGCTTGTTTTAGATGGGCGGGTGCATAAATCAGCGGGGATTTCACTTAATTGGCAAAATATTCATGTAGAAGGAGGAAAAGACTCTCAAAAATTTGATATTGCATGGAGGTGTGATTGCTGTGGGCAAACAGGCTATGAAGCTGATTTAGCCAAACAATCAGAGATAATCTGTTCAAACTCCCAGTGCGCATCAAATATTAAGTTAAAGAACCAACGCAGAGTTATTCAACCAACGGGCTTTGTCGTTGATTATTATCATCCACCTACAAATAATATTGCGAACACACATTATGTACCTGTACAACAGCCTTGGGTTATAGGTAAGGGGGCACATATACCTCTTCCTAATCCTGAATTAGGCTATATGGTAAATGATAACGCTGGACACGTATTTCATTATTGCTCAGGTTTACATGGTAAAGGTTATGGAATCTGCTTGAGTTGTGGTAAAGCAGAATCAATGACTTCTACGAGCGAACTTCCCCCAGAACTTTCTCTACAGAAGGCACATAGGCCGCCGATGCCGAATAAATTTCAGCGAGATGAGAAAGGTAAACCTGAATGTGATTCAACAGGTAAAATTTTAGAAGGTATTCATTTAGGTTATAACTCAACTACTGATGTATTTGAGTTGATTTTACGAAATCCAAATACAAGTGAATATCTCGCAGAACAGTCAATTGCAGTAACAATTGCTGTTGCTATACGAAAAGCATTGGTCGAAACGTTAGGTATCTCAGTGAATGAGGTAGGCTATAGCACAAGATTAACTTTAATAGAAAAAAGTCAGCAAGCTTATGCTATTCAATTGTTTGATATGGTTAGTGGTGGGGCTGGCTTTGCAACATCTGCAAAAGAGCACATTGCAAAAATATTAGAGAAAACAATCGCTATTTTGGATTGCGTTGATAATTGTGAACGCTTTTGCCATAAGTGTCTTTTAGAGTCTGATTCTCGCCATGATATTGATCAGCTAAACCGTAAGTTAGCGTTCGATTGGATAAATAAAAGCATACGAGATTATATTGCATTGCCAGTTAATTGCCAAAAAATGCTGGGCAGTGACATCACTGTAAAATATGTGGCGAGTTCACTTAAAGAAAAACTGAGTGAATTAATACGGATGAAACCTGATACATTAAAGTTTGTTTTCTCTAAAGGTAGTGATGATTGGGATACCTCACTGGCATACTTTAAGTCGCTATTCCACAGTTGCTTAGCTGAAGAAGTTAACATTCAAATAATTATTCCCGATGAAAAATTAAATGAAGGTATAAATAATTTTTTAGCGGAGTTAGATAAAATAGGCGTTAAAATATTTATTGCTGATATTAAATACCCTGTTATTTTTCAATCGATCAAAGGTGACGTTTGTACGACAGTTGCTAATGCTGACGAAGAGGCAACGCGACCAGGTGAAAACTGGTTAAATAGTAATGATATAACGGTACAAACTAACTCTTTTTCTGAAATAAAAGGGCAATCACTCTCTTTTGAATTGATAGGTGAAGCAGGTGCCGTAGAGATACCCACACTTCGCGAATTAAATGGGCCCTTAGCTGGGTTTGGTGTGCGGTTATTAAACCGTTTAACCGATTTAGATGATCATTTAAAAAACCTATTGAGTGTGAGCTCATTGCAAAACATCACTTATACCGACCGTTATATTCAAAGCCCGACAAGCATGATGATGCTCTGTGAGCTGCTCTCTGCATTAGCTAAAGGTAAAGAAGCAACTATTGAGGTGAAAACATGTTTTGCAGATAAAAAAGGACAACTTGGCTATGCAATTCAACATGATTGGGCTTATGAAGATGATTACAAATCAATTTTTGGTGCCTGGTTGCAACATAACTGTTCACCAAAGGCACAGCTTATAATAACTGATAAACATAAAGTGCCGCATAGAAGAACGCTTACTCTAGAATTTGATTCTGGTGATAAAGTAACAGTTACCTTTGATCAGGGACTCGGGTATTGGCGAGTTGAGGTTGATAGGGGGTTGCATAAACTTGACTTTAAAAGAGATCCAAAAGAACAGCTAGCTTGTCTTTGCAAAGCTTTTGAAAGAGCAAAAGTAACTAACAGTGCTGATTGGGAAACGTGGTTTACAGTTAGCTCAGTAAAATAAACAAGTTCAGCATTACTCTGACAGTTATTTTGTTTTTGGTTTAAATTGGAGCCCCTTTTTGAAAAAATGGGGGGAGAGTTATGAAGTTCGAACAAATTATTGAGCGTATTATTGCTATTAACCATGCATGGAAACTGGCTCGGGATGATTTTGGTAAAAATAGCCCGATTACTATATCGCTAAGAGAGCAAAAATCTTCTTGGCAAGCTAATTTACTCAGGCTTTATCCTGAGGCTAGCTTTTTGGCTTTAGCAACAGATTCTAATATGCACGATGAAGCTCTCTACAGTGTTAGGCTGATTAAGCCAGTTAAAACAAGTATCGGCCTTAAAAGTGATGCAGAGCATATTCCTAAAAGGTTGGCTGAATCATTATTTACAAACCAAGAGTTAAACAAATATTTTAATAAGGAAGTATAAAATATGAGCTTTTTTTCGCTCTTTATTCAAGACCCACTAACGGCAATTTTTAGCGCATGCATAGTTTTTCTTTTTCTTTATGTAGCCGTATCCGAAGTACTTAAAAGTAATAACTACATTAAGAACCAAAATAGTAAGCTTGAAGAGTTGAGAGGATTAGTAAACTCAAAAAGCTTTGATAATGAGTCAGGGTTAAAGAACTGCTTTGTACATGACAATGGGAAATTGTTAGAACGCAATAATTTATTGGTTACAAATGTACCACTAAACCATATTGCAGGTGACTTATATGACTCGTCTAATAAAACAATACCAGCACTCCTTACAAGCATAGGTGTTGCAGGTACTTTTTTAGGCATTACCATAGGTCTCTCAGATTTTGATTTAGGGAATGTAGGTAACGACTCTACAGCCTTACTCCATTCTGCTGCTGTTTTACTTACAGGTATGAAAACTGCTTTTGCGACTTCGTTAGCTGGTCTTGTTACATCAGCTTTCATGATCGTAATACTTAAATGGCGCATATCAAGTACAAATAAAGCTCGTAAAAATGTAGCTCATTTCCTTTCGAAAAATTGCTTGGAAGCAACTCCTTTAGATGTTTTACATGAGATCGCAAGCAATACTAATACTGGTGGACAAGTTGATTTAAGTAGTGCTTTTAATAAGTTAAATGAAAATATGTCCATGCAATTAACGCAGTTTAATCAATTAGCTGAGTCGTTTAATGGAAATGTCATTTCTGAAAAAATATCTTCTGCAGTTAATAACTCATTGGTAGAGAATATAGCGCCGGTGTTTAACGATTTAACTAAAGAATTGAAAACTTTGAAAACTGACAATGAATTAAATCATAAGCAGTTGGTTGAATCCTTGATAAATGAAATGGAATCGAAGCTTATTAGGCCAGTTACAGAGCAGCTTCGCGATACAGCAAATACCGTTAAACAAAGTAATGAAATTAATCAGCAACTAAATACAAATGTTGAAAAAACCTTGGCAGAAGTAGCTAATACTGTTTCCACAATTGATACTTTTAATCAAAATACAATGGAAAAACTTCAAGAATTTGCACTGTCTCTAAAAGATGTTTTGTCATCATTTAAATCTGAAACTCAGGTTGCCATGACAGAAATAACGACCCAAGTTGATTCAATATTATCTGTTGCGGTTAAAGGTATGGAGGAACAAAGAGCTGCTTTCAACACTAGCAGTGAGAAAGCAGCAGGGGCTTTTGAGAAGATGAGCATTGATTTAGAAAGCGCACTGGATACAAGGGCTGAGAAAGAAAGTAGCCTATACCAAAATTTTGAACTTAGATTAGAAGGTTTATTAGATAAAACAAGTGATTCGTTTGCAGCACAGTCAAAAGCAGTGTCTGAAGTTACCCATCAAATAGATTCAGTACTTCAAATTGCGGTTACTGGTATGCAAGAGCAAAGGGCTGCATTTGATAGTAGTACTGAAAAAGCGGCAGATGCATTTGAAAAAATGGGTGAAAATTTAGAAGCAACGTTAGACTCTAGGACAGAACAGGAAGCTAAACTATATCTAGAAATTGAAAATAGATTAGGGGCATTATTAGATAAGACAAATGCTTCGTTTGAAGAACAAACAAAGGTTATTAGTCAAACAGGTGAAAGTGCTAGCCTACTAATGAATAACGCTCGAGAGCAATTACAAATAGGTTTGGGTGATATAGATACAAAAGTTCTCAATATGTCTAGGACAGTTCAAAGTGAACTTGAGTCATTTAGATCTCAGTATCAAGAAAATTTAAATGATTTCTTTAATCAACAAAATAACCTGCTAGAGGATACACTCGGTAAGCAACGTAACAACTTAATAGAAGTGGTAGATAGATTTAAAGATGTGTTTGAGCAAGAGTATCAAACCCGCCACAATTTACTACAAGAGCTTACTGCACAATATCAACATTTACAGAGCAGTGTTGTTACGATTGAAAGACTGGTAAAAGCTATTGGACTCACTGAGTCATCTACATTCTCTCAACTTGAAGATATAGCAAGAAACACGGGTATTCAAGTAGGAGATCTTAAAAAGCAATACACAGAAGCAAGTGCTGTATTTAAAGAAATAACTGAAGGTTTACCAAAAGCTATGCATAAGTATTATGAGCAAGCAAACCAAAGCACAGAGCTTTATTTTAAAGGGTTTGATGAAGCTGCTAGTAAAATACATAATCGATTAGCTCAAGCCGCAGATTTTTTAATTGAAGCTAAAGTTCTAGAGAAATCAGTTTCAGAGAGTGAGGCTTAATATGCTTTCTTCTGGACGTGCTCAACATATTGATGAAATAGATGACAGTGGTGCATGGTTATCTATAGGTGATTTAATGTCTGCTTTGTTGATGATATTTGCATTATTATTAATAAGCGCACTTGTGCAAATATCAGAGTCTCAAGAGAGCAGTAAGAATAAACGCATCCTAATTATTCAAGGGATTAATAAGGCACTTAATGAAGCAAATATTGAGGTAGAGGCAGATCCTGTAACTGGTGATATTTCAATATTAGACTCAGTCCTTTTTGAGCAAGGTGAATATACGTTAAAAGATAGCGGCAGAATATTTTTAGATAAGTTTATTCCTATATACAGTAATGTAGTTTTTCAAAGTGAAGATATAGCTGAGGAAGTTTCTCGAATTATTGTAGAGGGGCATTCAAGCCGCGAAGGTGGATTTAGCTACAATATGGAGTTGAGTGTAAAGAGAGCCAATAGTGTTTCATATTATATTTATAATATGGATTTTGACAAGAAACAGGAGTTTTTTGATAAAACACTTTTGGCTGGCAGAGGGCCGCTTGATGCAGATAAAAACTCAGATAATGCTGCTGATAGGAAAGTTATGTTTAGGTTTCAGTTTAAAGGGCAGGAGTTATTAGGGTCATTTGAACAGAGTGGTCTGAAAAATGTTGAGTAGCGGTATTAAATTTAGGTCACCAATAATACCTAATGGAAATAGTTTAAAAAATGTACTCACTAGTTCAAATCTTGAAAAGAGTGGTGTATCTAATATTGAGCCTAACTTTCCACCTTTAACGTATACTCAAATAATAAACGTTATCAAAAATGATATGGCAGATGCTATTACATTGAGTGAATGGTTGATGCTTTTTTGTAACGATATTTATATTGATGATGAACTGGAAAAACAAGAAATAAGCATACTACTTTGGAAGTGTATAAATAACTATGATGCAGTAGCGAATATGGCTTTCTTTTTAGCCAGTCAATTCATTGAAAAAGAACGCAAATCTTACCCTGTGTTATTACTTGATACTTTATCGATCGTGAAGCCATTTCTACACGAAAGGCATCACCGAAGAGTTGAGTGGCTTACAAATATCTATAAAGCAGACTATATTTCCTGCAATAAGCTTGCGTTGGCACATAATAGTCAAACATTATGTTTTATTAATAAACTTAAACTTGCGAAACCTAACGCAACAAGAAAAGGTTTAATTAATAATCTTATTAATAGTTTACCTAAAACGCTCGATACTATTAGTTCTGAATGGTTAATTTCTTCATTTTCGGCATTAACTCGATTTGAACTGCTATCTGTAATCAATGAGCTGGTCCAAAGCCACATTCAGTTTTCTAATATATTAGATACATGGATAAAAGAGAATTGCTTACCAAGTGAAGATCAAAGCCTCTGGTATGAATTAGAACCTGCCTCGCGAAAGGTGTTAGAGGAAAAATATGAAATAAGTAATTATTTCTTGTTTGAATTACTGGTTAAGTTACTTAGCAAGGATATCAATAGCTCAGCCCTTAATATTGATGATACCCAAAGTAACCAATTAAGAGCTCGTTCTGTATTTTGGAAAAACTATAGTCAAAAATTTAATCAAATCAAAATACTTTTGCCTAAGCATACATATCAAGTAATTAGTGAAGGGCTAGTTGTTAATTCTCGAAATTTAATAATACTACCTGATGAGCCGAATGAAAATTCGGAAGCATGCATTTTTGAAATTGGTGAGCACATTATTGTAGAAATTTTACGAGGACAAGCTAGTGAAATTAGAGTTTTTGAGCGTTCTCAGCGAAATATTGCAAGGCTATTAGAAAATAAGAACTTATCTTTAAAAGATATTCGTAACATGACTTATGGGTATGTACATGACCACGAGTACTTATGGCAGTTCGCATTTGAAAAGTTACTCAGGACCAAATTAAATATTACTCCTAATTCAAACATTACTCACTTCTTAGGGTTACCAAAGAGTATTGGAAAATACGATCATCAATACGGTATGGTAAAACCATCTGAAGAAAACTTGATGAAGCGACAAAGTCGTTTAATTGAGTGGAATGAAAGGTTCTGGAATGAAGAGGAGAAAACTGAAAAGTACTCAGGGATATCACCTTTAGTTAAAAAGAGCTATCGTGATTTAGCTATAGCTAAAAATGCTTTATTGGACGGAAATAAGCACGTATATGAAACTTATTTACATAAATCCGCTAATAAAGGAAACCCAGAAGCAATGTACCTCTTAGGGATGAATATTATTAATAATCCTAAAAACTCTCCTGATTTAAAGCGTGATGGAGAAGGCTGGGTTATTAAGTCGGCTGATTGTGGTTATGAGTTAGCTATTAATTTAGCAACTAAATATGGCCTTAAGCTTAAACCAGAAAGTGAGGGGGCAGATAGAATAGTTTTGGAAAAGTTTAAAGATAATTTGAAAAGGCCAAGACCATTTTTATCATTCAAAATAGATGAATTAGAATATCTTTGTCACGAAACTTTATCAAAAAAAGTTGAGTTCGATAATTTGTTAGATGAAATAAGCCGGCGAAAAAATTCAAATCGATTAGTTAAACTTAAAGCTGAAGTTGAGGAAAAACTCAAGAAAATGGAGTTATAGGAAGGTTTATTTTGAGCTCTATCAATTTTCACTGGTATTTTGTGACTTATTTGTTCTTCGACGTAAGATTTACAAGTTATTACCAGAAGACACTCAGCCAGAAAAGTTAATTATAAAAGAGTCAAAATTTTAATATTTGGACAAGGTATTTAAGAGTAGTATTTTAGAGTAATTCAAAAGTGACTCCACACGACTTAATTTAATGATTTCACACCGCCATTTATCAATTTTAGAGCTTGTGCCAATAGCGCCTAGCTCTATTTCAACTCAAAAGTTACAACACAGATTAAGTGCGCGGGGCTTTGATATTTCAACTCGCATGCTGCAACGCGATCTGCAAACGCTACACGATCAAGGTTGCTTTGGCCTTGAAAAGGACATGCGTAGTAAACCCTATGGTTGGTCTATCAATGCGCAGTGGCGGGGTGGTAACTCAAAAGTTATGAGCAGCGAAGTTGCAGAGCATTATTTGCTGCTGGAGCAACTACTACCGAAATCAGTTCCCAGTGATGTTAAACGCTCAGTTCACATTAAAGCAGAGCAGGCGCTCAAACGTTGTAATGGCCATATGCCTGAGTGGCTTTCAACCCTGCCAAAATCGTCGTTAAAAGTGAATGTTGATACTCAGTTAGTTGAGCAAATTGAGCATGCGATTATGCATAAGCGTGCAGTGAGCGCTGAGCTTTATAGAGTACTTTACGATGAGGCACATTGGTTAAAGTTTGCTGAGTTGAGTTTTTATAACATAGTTGAGCAAGGCGGTGTGTTAATGGCGCAGTTTATGGTGGGGACGCTCCACGATAAGTGTTACCAGATGCCGGTTTACCGCATTCGTAAAGTACATATTCTGCAAAAGACACGACGTGAGCCAAGTGCCGAGCAATTAAAAACGTTACGCAGCGCGATTAACAAAAGTATGTGTAGAGAACTTATAGAATTGGTTGTAAAAGTCTCGGATCATTCTACTTTAAACCAAGGTTTTATAGAGCTTGGTGAACTGGTCGGCAAGCAACAGATTGACGATAAAAGCGTATTACTCACCTACCAAGTTATTGATACCGAGCAGCTAACTGATGAGTTGCTTAAATGTACTCATTGGCTGGAAGTTATTAAACCTGAAAAGTTGCGGCAAAGAATTGTTAGCAAGCTTCAAGCGGCCGCTAACATTTATAAATAACTCCAACTAGTTTAGGTGCGTCAAAATTTGACGTACCTATTTGTTATGCTCCTTTTAAAGTTAAGGAGTAGCTATGTTTCAATTAATTCAACAAAATGATGGTTTATCGATTGGTGTATTTGGTATTGGTGGGTGTGGCTGTAATACGCTGAACAGTATTTTTGAACAACGCGAGTCTGATCAGGCATTCTTGTACAGTGTTAATACCGATAAAGTAGTACTTGAGCATACACAAAGTGATGAAGCAGTGCTTATAGGAGCTGAGCTCACGCATGGGTATGGTGCCGGCGCCGACCCTAAAGTTGGGTTGCAGGCAGCGGAAGAGAGCAAAGAGCAGCTTTTAACGCTTATTAATGGCTGCGATATAATACTCTGTGCAACAGGGTTGGGTGGCGGTACTGGGACTGGCGCTAGCCCTTATATTGCAGAGCTTGCTAGCGAACAAGGTAAACCCATTATATTTGTTGCTACATTGCCATTTAGTAGTGAAGGGCAGTTTAGAAATAATATAGCGCAAGCAGGTTTAAATGAGCTTAAGGAGCATGCTAATGCTGTTATTACTCTTCCAAACGATCAACTTATTGAAGTGCTAGGTAATGATATTGGTTTATTTGACGCCTTTAAGCATAGCAACCAAATACTCCACTCACTGATCAAGTCACTAATCGATATGCTTTGTTTTCAAGGGCTTATAAATGTTGATCTAAATGATTTTGCTAAAATTATGGATTGCCAGGGTGATGCAGTACTAGGGGTTGGTAAATGCGATGAAGAAAGCGAGCTAACTACTGCGCTTGATGGGGCACTTAACAATCCGCTGGTTAATCAGGTCGATATGTCATCAAGTACAGGGGTAATAATACAAGTCAATTGCAAAGATGAAATTTCACTGGGTAGTTACAACCTAATTACCGATACAGTACGTCAGCAGGTAAGCACAAACGCGTTAGTTATTTGTGGTGTATCAAAAATAGAAAGCCTAGCGACCAATTATGAGCTGCTAGTTATTGCTACGGGCGCGAGTTCTAAAATGGTTATTGATGACTTGAGTAAAGACAAACAGCCTGAGGAAAAAGCTAACAAAGCTAGGCCAAAGCCATCTGATATTTTTGACATCCCTGCTTATATCAGAACAAAATCGCCAGCCCCACAAAAAGAGTTATAAAATTTTCTTATAACTCTTATTTTATAAAGTTTACAGCTCTGAGTAGCTCCAAAATTGTTAAAAATAATTCCGTGTACAGAAATGTGTGCAGAAATTACTTCTAACCCTTAAGGTGCTTGTTTTTATTGGTGGTCTCATAATCGTGCCAATAGATTGTTGCTTGATTTTGCTCTTGATATGCCATGCTGAAAACCCTGAGTAGTTAACTTTAAGGCGCTTAAATGTGCGCCAAGTTACTAAAATAATGAATTATTTAGATTATGGCATATGGGCGGAGTAGTTTATAGGTTTGCGATTGATAAGGGAGTTAAATTAGTTGGTGTTAACTAATTATATTTAATGCACTTGCTATAAATTGCTTACTAGTTTGGCATTAGACTAAAGTCTATAGGTTAATTTTCTTCACTTATTGGTTTTGTTTTAATCGTTTGTCGTTTTTATGGTAATTCTCTAAAGTTCAGTTGTCGGCAACAAGCACGACTTAACCAAACAGGATTATGACCATGAAAACACTTATCAAAACTATCGCTCTTAGCTCACTACTTACTTGTTCAGCTGCTGCAATGGCTGATCAAAGTGATTACAAATTAATGGTTATCGAAACTGCAACAGCGCCGCAGCCACTTGAGCAATCATTTAATAGCTGTGCACTTAATGTTAAGTCAAAAAACTATGCACAAGCTGAAGAAATTTGTACAAAAGCAATCGCACTCTTAAAAGATGCTGATGGCCCAAAATTTAAAGTACGCCAGCTTACCTCTTACGCTTTAAGTAACCGTGGTGTAGCGCGTTTAAAATCGAATAACGAAACTGCTGCATTAGCCGATTTATACGAAGCTAACCAAATGTCTAACAGCACTATGGTATCGCACAACTTAAATCGCGCTAAAGAGGAGCTTTCTTTATAAAAGATTGCTCATAAAGTGTTTTATAAAACACTTTAATTAAGCGAGAGTACAAAAAAGCCATGTTAGGTTAAACCCTTATATGGCTTTTTGCGTTTTTGCAATTTATAAAAAGCACAAATACAGTGCTACAGTAAGCCCAATTATACTAATCGTAATAATACCTAAGCGTTTTGATGCGCTAAAGCGAGGCTAGCTGCGTAAATTGGCTCATTGGAAACTGCATGAATGCAAAAGGTAATTCAATGCAGAAGCAATTAGTGATAACAACTAAACAGTGATGCTTTGCCTTGTTTATGTAAGGCTTTAGTACCTAAAATAGCTCAGTTAATTAAGCGAACGGGTATTTAAAATAATAACCAATTACTATTTATGGATAAATTAATATGGAACCTACCGTCGTCTCTTCAGGCACTTTAACTATATTTGAAATTAGCGCGATATTTTTATCGATTACTGCATTACTCACCTATGTGAATCATCGCTTTATTGGTTTGCCAACCACAATTGGTGTAATGGTTATTTCTATGCTGGTTTCTATTACCGCGATATTTTTGGGCTTTTTAGGGTTTGATGATCTGATAGATTATGAGGTGAGCTTACTCGATCAGCTTAATTTTACGGAGGTTTTACTTGATGGCATGCTTTCTATGTTGCTTTTTGCCGGGGCGCTGCATGTAAATGTAAGCGATTTAAGGCGTTATAAATTACCGATTGGTATTTTGGCATGTGTGGGTACGCTTGTATCTACCATTATTATTGCTGGCGCGCTTTATTTATTACTGCCATTACTTGGCTTTGATTTATCGTTTATTTGGTGTTTATTATTTGGCGCGTTAATTTCGCCAACCGATCCGATTGCTGTTATGGGTATTTTACGCTCAGCGGGGGCGCCTAAAAGTATTGAAACTGTAATAGCGGGTGAGTCGTTATTTAATGACGGAATAGGGGTGGTGGTATTCGTTTTATTACTGGGTATTTTATCAAGTGGTGATATTCCTACAACCTATTCTGTAGCGCATACGTTAGCTGTTGAAGCGGGTGGTGGAGTTATTTTTGGATTAACACTTGGTGGCATTTTATATTACTTACTTAAAAGTATAGATAGCTACCAAGAAGAGGTATTACTTACTCTAGCAGGTGTTATTGGCGGTTATGCGCTGGCAAGCCATTGGCACCTATCGGGGCCACTTGCGATGGTTATGATGGGGTTGATGGTGGGCAACCATGGCCGTAATTTAGCCATGAGTGATAAAACACGTCATTACGTTGATTTATTTTGGGAGCTTATTGACGAAATTTTAAATGCCATTTTGTTTGTTTTAATTGGGCTTGAAGTTGTAATGATTGCCTATTCGGGCAATTTATTAGCCGCTGCTGTGTTAACCATATTAATTGCTTTATTAGCACGCTTAATTGTTGTGGGTATAACAACCAGCACTTTTAATAAGCAATTAGCATTACCCTCTGGTGCGTGGAAGGTATTAACGTGGGGAGGATTGCGCGGCGGTATTTCGGTGGCGCTTGTTTTGCAGCTTCCTGATGGTGCAGAGCGAAATGTTTTACTTACCTTAACTTATGCTGTGGTGGTGTTTTCTATTTTGATCCAGGGGTTAAGTGTTGGCAAAGTTGCTAAAAGTATTCGTAAGTAAACTTAAATAGATTAGCTGTGTTTTATTTATACAGCTAATGTTACAAAAAATAGAGTGTTTTACTGGTGTTACTTAAATTCTGTTTAGGAATCAGTTGCTAATAAGGGCTAATTGTTACTCGATTTTATAACAAATTAGCTCACGTATTAGACTAAAGTCTATAGGTTAATTTTCTTCACTTATTACGTTTGTTTTTCTCGTTTGTCGCTGTTGAGCTAATACTCTAAAGTCCAGTTGTCGGCAACAAGCACGACTAACTTAATTAGGAAAGGCAAACCATGAAACGTACACTTTTAAAAACCATCGCTCTTGGCTCATTACTAACTTGCTCAGCAGCTGTAATGGCTGATTCAAGTGACTACAAACTAATGGTTATCAAAACCGCTACTGCGCCATTGCCACTTGAAGAGTCATTCAATAGCTGCGCACTTAACGTTAAATCTAAAAATTACGCTCAAGCTGAAGAAATTTGTACAAAAGCTATCGCACTTTTAAAAGATGCTGAAGGCCCTAAATTTAAAGTACGTCAGCTTACATCTTACGCGTTAAGCAACCGTGGTGTTGCACGATTAAAAGCGCATAACGATACAGCAGCTCTTGCCGATTTATACGAAGCAGTACAGGTTTCTGAAAATTCAATGGTAACGCATAACTTAACTCGCGCTAAAGAAGAGCTTTCTTTATAAGAAGCTCTAGCTAGCGCAAGTTTCAAAAAAGCCCCTGCAAGGTATAACCTGCAGGGGCTTTTTTGTGCAAGATATAAAAGTTCACCGTTGTTTGCAGACCCTCGCTTGCAAAAAACTTCATACCTAGACTCTTATTTAGATAGATTTAGTATTTAGCGATTGGCTAATGTTTTATTTTTTACCTGTTTTTTAGACGGTTATTCTGTAAAATCACGCATTAACATTTGTGAAAAAAATTTACACTTGTGATTAAGGTGATTATTCAACTAAATATAATACCAATCCGCATAATTAAGAGATCTATTTTGAGGATGGAAAAACGTGTTGATAGCAAGGAAAAAAATTCGCTATTTAGTTGTTCTAAATGAGAATTTTTTAACGCAGATAGCGACACGTTTAGCCCCTAAAAATGATTAAGTATTATTGCGGATTGGTATAAGTAGGAATTATGATTTTTTATATTGTTGGGTTGAGTACATTGGTTATTATTTTGTGTTTAGCTATTTATGTTATTTATAGCAATGTACGCACAAGCCGAGTAAGAAAAACAAAAGAATACAATGTGTTATTTGATAAAGATACCATTGTGGATGATCTTATTACTCAACTTACTGATAAAAACCAAGCCCAAGCAGACGAGCATAAAACAATAAAAGGCAAAGAAGAGATCCTTGCAACATTTATTGAATTGCATCGTTCAGGTAGTTTTTGTGCGCATTTAAGCGAGCAAGAAATTATTTACTTTGTTAAGAAAAAATTAAACATGGAGAGTAGTAACAATGGATAACGAAAAAGTAATCCCAGCAGAAAAAAATGAGTCGTTTATGAGCCGTTTTGGCCGCCGTAATGTCATTGTGGTGTCGTCAATTGTTGTTGTATTAGCGGTTATTGCTACGCTTACATCGCAGGTTATATCGTGGAACGAAGCAGATGAGCGATTAGTACACCAATCAGCATTTACTGGTAATTTAACGGTGATAAATCAGGCTGGCCCTTATCTAAAAGCATTTGGTACTACCTCTGCTTATAAAAAAGTAATTTCTATTAACTTTACTGGCGATAGTAGTGCAACAGCAAGCGCGATTGTACCGTTAATTCCTATTCGCTTTTTAGATACAACAACCGGTGGTGCCCGTGGTGTATCGCGTTTTAGATTACCGGGCAATGTGCCAGCTAGTGAGTCTGGCGCATTACGTGGTTTACTTAAAATACACGAAGAATTTGGCTCACAAGAAACTCTAATTTCTAACCTACTAATGCGCGCCACAACTGAAAATGTTAAAGCGTCTGCACGTATGATGTCGGTAGAGCAACATTACTCAGGTGGTAATGGCCAATTAAGCCAAGATTTTTCTGATCAGCTAACCAACGGTATTTTTGTGACCGAGCAAATTATTAGTACTGGTGAGCGTGATAAAACTGACGATTTAAGTAATTTGAGTAAACAGCAACGCGTTACTATTAATATTAAAAAAGACAGCGAAGGCAATGCACTGCGTAACGCACCTATTTTAGGCGCTTACGGTATTACAGTAGTTGATGCGAGCATTATTGATATTGACTACGAAAGTAAAGTTAACGCACGTCTAGAGGCGCAAAAACAAGCAGCAGCAGATGAAGCGCTTGCGCGTCAAAACCTTAAAAAAGCAGAGCAACAAGCGCGTACAGAGGTTGCACTAGGTGAGCAAGCCATTGCTAAGCAGCGAGCTGAATCCGAAAAGCTAAAAATTAAAGAACAAATTGATGCTGAGCGTATTAAAGCAAATGCGATTATTTCAGCACAGCAACGTGTAGCGGTTAAAGCGGAGCTTGCAAAAGAGCAAGAAGAGATATTAAAGCAACAACGTTTAGAAGCACTTGGTATGGATGTGTTAGCTGAGGCACGTTTACGTGCTAAGTCGGCAGCGCTTGATCCTAAATACGTTTTTGATGAAACATTAAAAGCTGAGGTGAAAATTCAAACTGCTTTATTTACAAGTTTAGGCAATAGCCGCCTAGTACCTGAAATTGTTATTGGTGGTGCAGGGCAAGGCGAGCAAAGCAACGGCTCTGAATTTATGCGTTTACTAGCTGCTGATGCCGCTTTAAGTCTTAAAAAGCGTTTAGAAAAAGAGAAAAAATAAACGATTTATTAAATTCAAAAGTTATGCTTAGCTTTAGGTTATAAAGACTATACAAATCAAAACGCTGTCTGATATTTCAGACAGCGTTTTTTATTGTATGCAATTTGCTATTGTATTGTGCAGATAAGCCTATATTTTGTAAAAACAGTTTTTTTAATTACACGGTAAAAAAGAGTGAGCAGTATTGATGGATAGCAGAAATCAGCTTAATTTAGACTTAGGACAAGAGCATATTACCATCCAACGTCGCTATGAAGCGCTGGGAGCATTTAACGATTTTTTGATTGCAGTGTGGTTTTTAATTGGTAGTTTTTTCTTTTTAAATGACTCATTAATAGAAAGCGGTACGTGGTTATTTATAGCCGGCAGTGCACAATTGCTTATAAAGCCTGTTTTGAAGTTGATAAGCCTAGTACATGTTAGTCGGGTATTTCATTCAAATAAAACACCATAAATACGACTCACAATGAGTTCAGGTATTATTGGTTATTTAAATATCAAGGATAGAAAAGTGAAAGTACTAAAGTGGATTGCAATTGGAGTAGCCGTTTTATTAGTTATAGGTTTACTAATTCCCGAAAAAATAATGATACCGGTAAAAGGTGCCACAAGCAAAGATTGGAACCACACTACGTTTTGGTACGAGCCTTGGGGCAGATCGGGTGTACATAAAGGCATCGATATTTTTGGTACTAAAAACACGCCCGTTGTTGCCTCAATAAACGGTATTGTTATATTTGCAGGTGAGTTAACCCGAGGTGGTAAGGTGGTTGCGGTACTTGGGCCTAAATGGCGCGTGCATTATTTTGCACATTTAAATGACTACAATGTAAGTGCAGGGGATGTAGTTAGCATAAACAGTCAAATTGGTTTACTGGGTGATACCGGTAATGCTGCAGGAAAACAACCTCATGTGCATTATTCTATATTATCGCTTTTGCCTATGCCGTGGCTTTTTACAACGCAAAGCCAAGGTTGGAAAAAGATGTTTTTTTTAAGCCCACATGAAAAGCTAACAGCTAAGTAACTACGCCATTTTGAGATAAGCTAATAGTTAAAGGTTAACCAGATACAGCGATTAACTGTAACTAAGCTTTTTAATAAGTAAATTACATACCTTTTATCGCGGGTATTAGACTAAAGTCTATAGGTTAGATTTATTCACTTATTAGGTTTGTTTTTATCGTTTGTCGGGAAGGGTGGATGTATCTAAAGTTAAGTTGTCGGCAACAAGTACGACTAACTAAACAGGAAGATAATCATGAAACGTACACTTTTAAAAACCATCGCTCTTGGCTCATTCTTAACTTGCTCAGCTGCTGCAATGGCTGATCAAAGTGATTACAAATTAATGGTTATTGAAGATTCAATAACAGCAGCCCCAGAATTTGAACAGCCATTTAATAGCTGTGCACTTAATGTTGAATCAAAAAAATACGATGAAGCTGAAGCGGTATGTACAAAAGCCATTGCTTTACTTAAGCAAAGCCGTGGCCCACGTTTAAAAGTACGTGAACTTACATCGTTTGCATTAAGCAACCGTGGTGTTGCACGCTTAAAAGCAAATAAAGATACTGCTGGTATTTCTGATTTATACGAAGCAGTACAAATTTCTAAAAACTCACTTGTATCTCATAATTTAACTCGCGCTAAAGAAGAGCTTTCTTTGTAGGCGAAAGTTAGTAAAGCCCCAGTTAGCTAGCTAACTGGGGCTTTTTGCATTATGAGAGAAAATACTTTAGATTCCTTTAAATTGCTTATATAGCAGTAATCCCCAATCGAAATGTTAATTAATTGTTTTTACATCTTTAGCCGTACTCACGGCCTATTTGTAACCTATTGAATAATAGTGTTTTAAATCGCACAATTAATATTGTTAGTTTCGCATCATTTTTAAAAATATATCCAATCGCAATTTTGAACAGTCGATTATATCTAAAATCGGGATTTTTCTATTTTAAGCCATTGTAAATTAAACCTTTATTAGCAACATAGAGCTTTATATTTATGTCCTTTTTATTTAAAGTAATTAGAATATTGCTGATTCAGCTAGCATTAATGTTTATTTGATGTGCTCACGATTAAGTTGAGCAAGTTGTTTTTGCGCGTTAGTTACTATTTCTAATTAAAAAAACTATTTAAGTAACAGCGCTTTTTAGGGAGCTACGCAATTTTTGCGTAGGTAAAAGGATTTAAAAATGAAATTCAAATTCAATTGCGTAGTTGCGTCTTTTATTGCTGCAACTATTAGCCTTTCTGTTACCGCCGAAGATATAGAGCTTTACGTAAACCACAACGTAGAAACCGATGAAAAGCCTCGAGTTTTAATTGTATTCGATACATCTGGGAGTATGTGGAGTAAGCTTCCTAATAATGGGCCAAGAAAAATTGATGCCGCTAAAGATGCAATGACCGACTTGGTTAATAATAATGAGTCTATTGATTTTGGTCTTATGCGCTTTCAAAGTAACTATGGCGGTTATGTTATGGCTGAGATTGGTTCTTCAAGAGCTACGGTTAAAAATCAGATAAAGAGCTTACCTGCTAGTGGCAGTACACCAGTTACTGAAACATTATGGGAAGCTTATTTGTACTTAACTGGCCAACAAGTTTTATATGGGTATGAAGAATATTCAGGAGATGAAGATTTTTTAAGTAAAACTGTTACTTATGAAAAAAACCATTATAACAAAAAGAAAAAAGTAACCACTCTTACATATATTTCGCCATTCGGAACTGATTTAGACAGCGATGAACGCTGTGATAATTCTATTAACCTTATTTTAATGACGGATGGCGATCCTCAAAGTGACACTGAAAGTAATAATGATATATACCATCTTTATAAATCTAAATTTGGTTCAAACCCAAGTACAACAAGTGGAAGTTATTTAGCTGCTCTAGCACAAATAATTCACGGAACAAGTGACGTAGAAGTTGATCTGTACGATAGCACACCTGAAATTGCGGATACTGGTAGAGTCTTTACCATAGGTTTTGGCAGTGGAATGAGTACTAATGGTAAAAAGCTACTTGAAAAAACAGCTCAAGTCGGTGGCGGAGAATATTTACATGCCAATACTTCTGCAGAACTTTCAGAAAAATTAAATAGCACCATTTCTAAAATAAGAGAGGTAAACGATACCTTCTCCTCCCCAACTGTAGCGAGCAATAATGTTGATCAAACTCGTAGCCGCGAAGCTATATACTTTACAATGTTTTACCCTGAAACCGGTGCTCGCTGGGGTGGAAACTTAAAAAAGTTGGCTATGTCGGGCTCTACTATTGTTGACTCTGATGGTAATGAAGCAATAGGTGATGATGGCTTAATTAAAGAAGACGCTCGAACGTTTTGGCTGCCTACTAATAAATCAGCGGACGGTAATTTAGTAGCACAAGGTGGAGTAAACTCTTTTCTTTCTACCTTAGATGGGCAAGGTCGTAAATTATACATAGATTCAGGCGGTAGAATTGTCGATTTTACCTTCGATAAAGTAAAAGAAATTTTAAATATTGTTTCAGAAACCTTAGGCGGTTTAATACCAGGCACAGATATTTCAATTTCTCTTAACGATATTAATTGGGCAAGAGGCATAGACGTTGACGATGAAGATTCAGATGGCTCATATGTTGATCAGCGCTCTGATATTTTTGGAGATCCACTTCACTCCAAGCCTGTTTCTATAGATTACGGTGATGGTGATATACGTATCCTTGTAGGAACTAATGCCGGCTTTTTACATATGTTTAATGACAAAGGCGATAGCGTTGAAGAAGAGTGGGCTTTTACACCAGCTGAGTTATTAAAAAATATACCAGCGCTTCGCTCAAACCAAGCTAACTCTAAAGTGTACGGTATGGATGGCCCAATTAGTGTGTACTTTAATAACCAAAGCCTAAATAGCAAAGGCTTAAATGATGGTGTTGTTGACGCATCACAAGGTGATGAAGTTTGGGCGTTTGCCGGAATGCGCCGTGGTGGTAATAATTACTACGCACTTGATATCAGCACTCCAGATAAGCCAAAACAATTATGGAATAAACCCATTGTTGGAGGCTCTGAAGATTTTAAATACTTAGCTCAAACATGGTCTAAACCACAAATAGCGTACATAAAAGCGTTTGGAGATGAGCCGCTATTGGTATTTGGCGCAGGCTACGATACAAATAAAGATGAAGCAATCAGAAGCGAAGACGAAACAGGACTCGGCATTTATATTGTTAAAGCGAGGACCGGTGAGAAGGTTTGGGCATTAACGCCTGAAGATAATAACTTTCAAGGAAAGCACAGTATTGCAGCTGATATTGCAACGCTTGACTCTGATTACGATGGCTATATAGACCGCTTATATGCAACAGATACTGGCGGTAATGTATGGCGTGTAGATATGCCAGGGTCAGATAAAAATGACATTTCTTATTTTAAATTAGCAGAACTTGGGAGCTCATTAGCTTCACAAGACAGGCGCTTTTTTTACAAGCCACTCGTTGCACGTACTATGTTTAGTAAAGCGAGTAAAACTACAAACGAAAATGGCGTTGAAATAACAACACGATTAGATACGCCATACGATGCAATTGTTATTGGTAGTGGCAACCGCTCAAACCCGCTTGCAACTAACGAGCAAGATCATTTGTACATGATCCGTGATGAGCATACTGTTACACAAACATTTAGCTCAGAAGATAAACCTACCGCTATTGTTCCAAGCGATTTAATGCTTATGAATGACGACCCGTTTGGAAATGCATTAGATAACGTTGATGACTTTGTGGATCTAGAGGTTGACCTTGCTGGCTTTAAAGGTTGGCGTTATGAGCTTAGTAATGGCGAAAAATCGCTAGCTGCGGCAACGGTAGTTGGTGGTGTTGCCTATTTTACTTCTTTTACACCTGCGCTTGAGTCAAATAAAAACCAGTGTTCGTTAACGGGTGGCGGCGGGGCTATGTATGCATTTCACTTGCACTATGGTACTAAGGTTTACGACCAACTTAAATTTACTACCAGTTACGATGTACCTGATACTGCTCAGTTGTATTTTGGTGAAGGTGACTCATGTATAGACGCTAACAATAATGGATTATGTGATGTTCCAACACCTGATGATGGTACCCCAGACGACGATGGCCCAGATGGTGGCTACGAGTACGAAGAAACAATCCCAGTGAGTCAGGTTAGTCAGTTTTATTTAATTGGCCCTAGCCTAACAGGCGAGGGTGCGGTAAATCCAATAAAGCCTGTTGAAATTACAGGCCCAGGTTTAACGGTTGTCGATGGCAAAGTTAAGTTAGTTAATGATAGCGATACTTTAGGTTTTGGTTTTAAAACTCAGCAAACTTATATTTATAAACGCGAAGAGTATGAATCAGGAGATCAATAATAAGCTTCTTTAATTTGTAAATTAGTAAAGCCCAATATAAAAAGTTGGGCTTTGTTATTTTTATTATACCGCTTTAAATTATTTAACTAGCATTAGTAAATAAACACTGTTAAAACCTGATACCGTTAGTATAAAATACATACAACTCAAGAGTGGTTACATAGCTTATTTAAGGCCAGTCATATTAAAATTATAAAAGTCTGGCTTACAAAATGAATATCTCTAAAAAGCTTTTGCTCATTGTAGTATTAACGTGTTTAGAAGTAAGTATTACTGTTTTTTCGGCATTTGAAATAGCTAAGGGAGCGCAGTTTCATCAGCTCAATTTTCTTCATTTAAAGTATATAAATCAGCTAGACAAAGCGGTTGATAAAATACTGCCAAACACTCAAATTAACTTAGCAGCAATAGAGGCGAATATATTAGCGATTCGTCAACAACCTATGAACTGTTTAAAAGCGGCCAATGCATTAAATAAGTTAGTAATGAATATTATTGATACACGTCATGCACTTACGCTTTGTAAGCAAGATGTGAAAAGGGCAAATACAACCTTACAGTCTGTGAATGATTACAAAAATGATAAAATTAATCGGGCCGAATTTTTGTTTATTCTTAACCATGCTTTAGATGAATTTAACGATAACTCAGAGCAATTTGAAGGGCCAATTACAAAAACTGTATCGTTTATATTTGTTACTTTTATCCCTTTAGTCATTGTTATTTCAATCTTTAATGTTATTTATATTAGTTATTTATCGCGAACTATTTCAAGCTCTATTCGAAATCTAACTACGTTATTGTCTAGTAAATCTAATAAAACAGATTTAGAAGATAACTTTTCAAAGAGCACACCTGATGAACTAAAAGAGCTAATAAGTGCTGCTAAAAAAAGAATTGAAAACGATTTACTAAATATAGAAAGCAGTAAAGAGTTAAAAGCCATTGTAAGTAGTCAAACCGATTCATTACAGCTAGCAAACGATGAGCTGGCTCAGTTTGCTTACAGAGCGTCGCATGACTTAAAGGCGCCATTATCTGCGGTTAAATCTTTATCGCGCTTTATAGTTAAAGATATAGAAAGCAACGATACAGCCGAAGCCATCAGTAATGCAAAAACTATAACAAAGCAAATGGAAAAATTAGAGTCGTTAGTCGTTGATATTTTACAGCTTGCTAAAGCCGATATTGGTAATGAAGAAACGTCACCGATTAACTTTGAACAGCTTATTGTTGATGTAAAGGAGCGTTTATATTGGCTGATGCAAGATATTCCTTGCCAGCTTGAAATACACATAAATCTAGAGGTAGAAATAATCTCAGATAAAGTGCGCTTTACACAAATAATTGAGAATTTAGTCTCTAATGGCTTAAAGTATTACGATAAAAATAAGCTATCACCTTTAGTAAAATTAGACATTAGTAACAACGAAAATAGCATTATTATTGTTGTTACTGATAATGGAATTGGTATTCCTAAACCCTTCCAAGCGCAAGTGTATGGCATGTTTAAGCGCTTTAACCCTGAGTTATGCAGTGGGTCTGGTTTAGGTTTATCGATTGTTAAAAAGCATGTTGAATATTTTAAAGGTGAAATTACGTTTCAAAGTTCTGAGCAAGGCACTATATTTAAAATAATCATAGCATTGGATAAATTATAATGACAAAAATCAAACCACCAGTTCTTATTATTGATGACGATGAAGTAGATAGGTATATTCTTAAACGCTTAATAAAAGAGGCGCAATTAGAACTTAGAATTTTTGAAAAAACAGATGGTCAAGAAGCCCTCGATTTTTTAGAAGACTATGATGCCAACAAAAAAAAATACCCTGATGAATTCCCACCCATAATTATATTTTTAGATATTAATATGCCGAGGGTAAATGGTATTCAGTTTTTAAATGCATTTGCACAGTTGCGCGTTAAAATAGACATTAGTACATGCGTTATTATGATGTTTAGTACGTCAGAGCGAGAAGAAGATAAAGCCAATATAATGGGGCATGAATTTGTAAAAGACTACTTGGTAAAAGGCGCATTTACTTCACAGCAGTTAAAAGAGAAAGTATTAAAGGTAATAAATTCTCGATAAGTTGTATTAGTTACGAAAAGAACTGTTTTACTAGGGCTAATCGTAACTTTTTTAGCAATAGCTATTTTTGGCTAAGGCAACAATCAATAAGCAATTGTTCAATGTTTTCAGCAGGTATGGCTTTTGAAAATAAAAAGCCCTGCATAAAGTTTATGTTTAACTCTTTACATAAAAAATGCTGCGATTGTGTTTCTATGCCTTCGGCAATAATTTCAAAATCGAGTGCTTTTAACATCAGTGATAACCCTTCAATAATTTTAATGCTTTTTTCACTTTCGGCAACTTGCATGCTTTTATCGAGCTTTACTATATTTATTGGGTACGTTGTTAAATGAGAAATTGAAGAGTAACCCATACCAAAGTCATCTAACGCTATTTTAAAGCCTTCCACAGATAGGCTGTTGAGTACATCAGCTATTTTTAAGTTGTCTTCAATTAATGCCGTTTCTGTCACTTCTAAAGTAATATTATGTGTATTAATTTGATACTTATTTACTTCAACTAATAATTTTTCTACAAAGCACTCGCTTTGAAGCTGCACCGGCGAAATATTAATTGCCATATTTAGTGTGTCAGAGTATTTATTTTGCCACTGGGCAAGTTGTTTTAATGCTGTTGATATTACCCAATTTCCGAGTTCGTTTATAAATCTCGACTCTTCTGCAATGGGTATAAATTCATCCGGGTGATAAAATGGAGTAACATCAGGCCACCTTATAAGTGCTTCAACACCGCATATTTTATGAGTTTTTACACAATACACTGGTTGGTAAAATAATCTAAATGCGTCGTTTTTTAAGTAATTTTTAATATTGTTTTGAATTTCCACTCGGCGGCTAAATTCATATTGATATTGTTCTTTGTAAAAACTGTTTTTGCCCTTGCCACTTTGTTTTGAGCGATACATCGCTATATCTGCACATTTTAATAAATCATGCGAGTGTGTTGCATCGGTAGGGTAAATGGCACTGCCAATACTTACACCACAGCTAATAGTCGTGTTATCGATAACGAATGGCTCAGCGGTATGGTTTAATATTCTAGTGGCTACTTTACCTATTTGACTTAATTGGCTTATACCGCCAATTATTACTGCGAACTCATCACCACCAAGTCTTGCAAAGCCTTCGTCTCTTCGTAGGCAATTATTAATTCTTGATACGAGTTGCTTTAAAATCTCATCTCCGACATTGTGGCCAAGGGTGTCGTTAATATTTTTAAAGTTATCTATATCAATCACAAGCAGCGCTACGCTATTTTTACTACGTATATTACTGGCGATAGTTGATTTGAGGATTTCTTCAAAATGGTAGCGGTTAGACAGCCCTGTTAATTGATCTCGCTCGGCCATTCGCTTAACTGCAAGGTAGCTTTCTAACATGCGTTGTTCTGATTCGAAGCGTTTTTTAGCAAATAATATCGCTTTATTTAAGCTTGCACTCGTTATATCACTTTTAGGTAGAAAATCCTGGGCGCCTGCTTCTATACACTTTAATGCAAGTGATGGGTTTTCAGATGTGCTGATCATTATTATGGCAGTATTACCAAGGTTTGGTTTTGCCCGCATTTCTCGCAGTAATTTTATGCCGTCTTCTTTGGGCATAGAATAATCAAGCAAAATCACATCAAAATGCATATCTTCAATGGCATATAACCCTTCAGATACTGATTCTACTTCGGTAATACTATGAAGTTGCATACCGTCCGTCATCAGCATTTTTCTAATTAATTTACGATCTACTATATCGTCGTCAACTATCAGTATATACATGTTCTTCCTTAGAGTCGGGAGTCGTACTATGGCTAGTAACTATTATTACTGTGTGTATGGTTTTGCTTGTTTTTAGGCCAAAATACAGTAAATGTAGTGCCTGATTTTCCGTCGGAGCTAGCCTCCACCTTGCCGCCAAAATTAGTTACGTGTTTTTTTACGACAGAGAGGCCGATGCCAGTGCCTTCTATTTCATCGCGTGAGCGTAATGTCTGAAACAACTCAAATATAAGTGAAAAGTATTTGGGGTCTATACCTGGGCCGTTATCACTTACCTCAATAATGTAGTGATGCACTGATTGCTTTAAGCTTATATTAACTTCACCGTGCTCTTTATTATTGTGTTTTATAGCATTACTAATTAAGTTAAGAATAACCGTTTTAAAAGGCACCGCAGGAATATTAATTAAAGTATTACTTGTATCGACTGTGACGGTTATTGATTTTGGAATATCTAAAAGCTGCGCTACATCTTCAAAAACAGATTCAAGAGATATACTCGTTAACGTTACATCGCACTGATCAATTCTCGCGTATTTTAGTAAATCTTCCAGCAGTGTTTGCATACGATTGGCACGGCTAATAACGAGTTGGAAGTTTTCGGCATGCTCCTGAGGGAGTAAATCTTTACAATCATCAGAGATCCATTCAAGCAGTCGCTTAATGGCATTTAAAGGTGCTTTTAAATCATGTGATGCAATGCTTGTAAATTCATCGAGATCTTTATTGGCTTTAGTTAATTTATTAATTAAGCCTTCTATTTCACTTAAGTCTCTACAAACACACATAATATAAGGTGCGCCGGTACTGTCTTCAAAACGTTTTTTTGTTGTTTCTACAGTAATATATTGGCCATTGGGTGCATGTAGTTTTTGAATGACTTTACTTTGCCCGGTTTCGAATGCAATTTTGTCTTGTGCTAAAAATGCTTCTGCATCTGCTTCATCAAAGGACTCTATGGTAGTGAAGCCTATAACCTTATCTTTTAAATGTGCGGGGTACATATTTAAAAAGGCGTCATTCGCATACACTATTTTAAACTCTTCATCTTTTACAAAAATAAAATCACGGTTTAGCTTAGAAATAGTGGCTTGTAGCTCGTTTATTTTTTCTTGCTCTATTATTTTTTTACGGTTTTTTAAGTGATTTACTATATTTTTTTGCAAAACCTCAAGCGTAGTCATTTCTTTTTGCGACAGTGGTTGATCATTTTTTTTATCAAAAATAAGCCAACCAAATTGAAGCTTGCTAAATAAAATTATAGGGGCAGTTACTCGCCAAGTGTAGCTGTGAGCACTGTGTGAATTTTGCTGGGGGATCTCAATTAACCTGCACTCATTACTAGTGTAAAGTGCAAGCTCAGTATCGCTTACGTTTAAACTTTCACCATAATGCGCTAATTTAATTTTATGCTCAGGGTAATTGGCGACGATTGCACAGGATTTAGCACCAAGCAAGTTCACAGCAAGCTCGCATACGCTATCTAGATTTGTTTGAATATTATCTTCAAGTAAAACGTGCCACAACTTGTAGGGATTTACTGATGGGGAGCCTATGTAAGATTCAACAGTTGGCATTAAAAGTCCTTTTAATTTTAGCCTGAATTTAGTTTACAGTGAATTAACCTTAGAGTAGCAGATTGTTGCAGATATGTGTGTTATTTTGAAGCGGATATTTGCGCTTTATATAGCAATAATAAATAAATCAGATAAAAAAGTGTGTTTGTTAAGCATTTTTATAACACCCCCTTAGTTATAAGCTAACTAAGGGGGTGTTAAAGCTTAACCTGCGACAGGTGTTTTTCCGGCATGTATGTTAGTAATACTTTTAATAAACATATAAATACAGGTGCTAATTAGGCAGCCTGCTAAGTAAAACACAATACCGTTTGGCGCATTAGACAAATGTGCGCTTAGCATTGGGCCAAATACCGAACCTATACTGTAGCTTAAAAGCATAATTTCGGTTGCCGACACTATTTTTGCCATAGGTAGGCTATCGCAGGCAAGCGTAATAGCAATTGGGTATAGAGCAAAGCTGCAGGCGCCTAGTATTAAATAACTTATTATTAATCCGGCCAAGGTATTTGCTTGTAAAATACCTATTGCACCTGCTGCGCCCACTAAACAAAACATACCCATAAGTAAACTTTTTTCCAGGCGAGTAGATAAGTAGCTAACCAGCGGTTGCACTAACATTCCACCTAAAATTATTACAGCCATTAGCGTGCCAGTGTACTGCGCCTGCTCTGCTTGAGATGCAATATAAACAGGCATTAAGCCATAAATAGGCCCAAGTAATAAGCCTGAGGCTAAACAGCCGAGCATAGCCGGATGGCTTAGGTTTTTAATCTCTTTTAAATATAGTTTTTGTAGTTGTTGTTTTTCTGGTTGGCCTTTAGTAATTAACAAAGGCGCCAAAATAGCAAAGCACAATAACGCAGCCACAAATAAGTAGGGTGTAGCACCTTGTGTACCTAGTGGTCCAATAGCTAGTTGCCCAACAGCGCTGCCGCCATATAACGAGGTCATATATAGGCCTAGGCGTTTAGCCCGTGATTTTGCTGTATTTGTCATAAGTAGCCACGATTCAACTACAACAAACACACCTGCAACGGCAATACCTGCAATAAATCGAGCAATTAGCCAACTAATAGCGTTCGGTAATGCTAGTTGGGCTAACACACTCAGTATTAATAAACTTAAAAACAATATAAACGCAAAGCGATGGCCTACTTTAACCACAATACGTTCTATTGTGGTTGCGCCTATAAGTAACCCCAAATAAAAAATACTAGCAAGCCATGGAGCTAGGTTTTCATCTAATTTGAATGCAGATAACGAAAGCGGAATTAAGCTCATTAAAAAGCCAGATGCTATGGCAAAAAAAGACAAGCCAATAACGGGTGCTAGTGGGTTGTTAGGTGCATTGTAGGCGGCAGGTTCAGCCATTTTTTTTTAGACTCGGTGAGTTAAATAACCCCAGTTTTAAATTGTAAGGAGTTACTTTAGTAATAAAATTTGCGCGAATTTAGAGCTAATTGATAGATAAGTAAAGTGATTTCTGGCGTTAAATATACAAATTAATTCTTAAGTGAAATTTTAGATCTGGAATACTTTTTTTGTAGTATTTTTATGAGGTTATTGTTTTATATTTGTTAGCAATAATGGTTAAAACCCCAACTAGAATTGAGGCTTAATTATGATGTGAATAAAATAATAAGACAAAGCTTTAGTGCTAGCTAATATCGGGAGTTGAATCGCGTAAAATTAACTTAGGCTCAAACACCTGATTTACCGTTATGCCGCTTTTTTTATAAATATCTTTAAGCACTAAATTTGCTGCTGCACGGCCCATTTCGGGTACTGGGTTATCTATTGTAGTAAGCGTAGGGTAAAGGTAATTGGTAAAAATAACGTTATCAAAACCAATTATTGCTAAATCTTTAGGTAAATTAAAGCCATGCTCGCGGGCATACTTCATTGCACCCGATGCCATTTCGTCATTGGCGCACACAAGAGCCGTAATTTGCGCTTTATGTTGAATAAAATGACGTAGGCCATCGCTGCCACCGGTTTCTTTAAAGTCGCCCACATAATACAAGCTTTCGTCAAAGGTGAGGTTATATTCTGCAAGCGCCTTTTTGTGGCCTTTTAAACGATCTGAGGCATCTTCTTTAAATTGTGGACCGGCAATATAAGCAATACGTTTATGCCCTTTATTGATCATAGCTTTTGTTGCAAGGTAGCCACCCATAACATTATCGAGACTAATGCAGTTTTGCTCTATTTCTTTAACGTAGCGACTCATTAAATAAATAGGGGTTTTACCTTTACTGAGCTCAATTAAATACTCGTTAGATACCGCTTCTACGTGAGCAATAATGGCGTCGCAATTACGGCTAATTAAAAATTCAAAACCGTTTTTTTCTTTTTTTTCATCACTGTGACCGGGCGTAATAATTACGTGTTTACCAGCTATACGTAATTGCTCTTCAATGGCCGACATCATTTGTCCAAAAAACGGGCCGTCTAACTCAGACACTAAAATGCCTACACTGTTGGTACGGCTTGATGCTAAAGAGCGTGCAATAGAACTTGGCTGATAGCCGAGCTCTTTCATCGCCTCTAACACCTTTTTTTTCGTTTTTTTACTTACGTAGTCGTTGTCGTTAAGCACCCTAGATACAGTTGATAAAGACACACCTGCCATTTCTGATACTTGATAAATAGTCGCCATTTATATCCTAGCTTGTACGCATTTGTTTTAAATAAAAATTTATAAAACATAAGTTGTGATTAAAAGTTAATTTACACATTACTGCGCCTAATTGCTAAATCTTCTGTTATTTTTTGGGTCATTGCAGGTGTAAGCGGATAAATAAGCATCAACGCGGCGCCTAAAAAAGCAAAAGCAGCTGGGATCCAGCTCATTAGTAACTGCATAGCGGGTAGGGCGTGGTTAATTGTAAGCTCATCCATACCGTTATATCCATAGCCTGCAAGTACCACTAATACGAGTGCCCCAGCAAAACCACCACCAGTTTTTTGCACAAAGGTACCTGCTGAATAAATGAGCCCGGTAGCACGGCGTTTATTTTTCCACTCGGAGTAGTCGGCAGAATCTCCTAGCATGCTAAAAAATAAAGTAGGCATCATGGCTGCAAAAAATTCAGCCGCGCAGCCAAAGGTAAATACAGCGACAATATTATTGCTAGGCACCCAATAAAATGCAGTGGTTAGTAAGCCGCTTAGCAACAACGATGCAATAAATAAATTGCGTTTGCCCATAATTTCAGCCAGCTTGCCTGTAGCAAGTGCACCAAATATAGATACTATTAATAAGGCAATAAAATATTGCCCTGCCATTAGTTCATCAGCAACGTGGTACTTAAAGTAATAAGCAATAACACCGTATTTTATGCCGTTAAACATCATGGTTAAAAAGCCAATACCTAATAAAACAAGCCAAGGTTTATTTGTTAGTAAATCGACCATATCGCGCTGCGAACCGGTTAGGTTTTGTTTATTTTTATTAAGTAGTTTTTTTATAACAACAGTCATTGCCGCCATAACTAAAGCAAAAAATAGCCCGCTGTATAAATCGCGATAATAAAAAAACAGTGTTGTTGATAACAAAGGTAATATTATAAATGGCAGGTTTTTAGTTAAATCAAACAGTTCTGATTTTAAACACCCTTGCTCTGAAGCTGGCGCTATTACGCGTTCTTTAGTGCTTACAAAGGTAATAACCATAAGCGCAATAAGTAAACTTGCGAACAAATACATAGTGAGCTGATAGCCCTTGGCGTTATCACCGCCTCCAAAATAAGCGACTAAGTCGGGTAAAAAGCCCATCACTAATAACCCGCCTGTAAACGCGCCTGCAAATCTGAATCCTGATAGCTTTGTGCGCTGGGTGTCATCGGGGGTCATTACGCCCATAAGTGCAGAGTAGGGTACGTTACTGACTGTATAAGCAAGTGTTAAACCAATATAAGTAACGTAGGCATAAATAAGTTTATTAGTTTCGCTAAAGTTTGGTGTGGTAAAGCACAGCACCATAAACAAACCTAAAAAGGGCGCGGAGTAGAGAATCCACGGCCTAAATTTTCCAAAGCGCGACTGCGTTCTATCGGCAATCATGCCCATAATTATATCGGTTACACCATCAGATAATCTAACCACTAAAAACAGCATGGCGGCCGCTGCAGCCGATATGCCAAAGGTGTCGGTATAAAATACCGCTAAATAGGCCAATGCGCCGCGCCATACTAAATTAGCACCCGCGTCACCCATGGCATAACCGACTTTTTCGTATAAAGGGAGTTTGTTCACAGTGTGTGTTCTTATTGTTATGAGCCGCTAATTTAGCGGCTAGTTATTAATTTTCTATACGCTTTACCGCTGGCTTTAACGGTGCGTGTTTGGGTATCGTAATCTACATGTACTATACCAAAACGTTTTAAATACCCTTCTGCCCATTCAAAATTATCCATGAGGCTCCAAGCAAAGTAACCATCTACTTTAACGCCTTGTACTGTTGCATTATGTAGAGCATTTAAATGTTCATGGTAATAGTCAATACGGTCGTTATCGTTCACTTCACCGTCTTTAAATTCGTCAGCCATAGCTGCGCCATTTTCGGTAATATAAATAGGCGGTAGGGTGTATTTTTCGTTTAACGATACAAGTAACTCTGTAAGTGCTTTAGGGTAAATTTCCCAGCCAATATCGGTCATTGGGGCTTTGTGTGGCAGCTCATGATAAAAGTCTGTTTCGCTTGCTTGATAATGCATACGGGTATAAAAATTCACGCCTAAATAATCAAGTGGCTGTGCAATAATGTCCATATCGCCTTGTAAAATATCAGGGCGCTGGGCTTTAGGTAATTGGTTAATAATATCAGGGTATTGACCTTGCATTACTGGCTGCATATACCATTGATTTATGTAGTCATCAGCAAATGCAGTGGCGTTCAAATCTTCTTCGCATTGGGTAACTGGGTAGCAAGGCGTAAAGTTAAGCACAATACCGTTGAGTGAATTAGGGCTATTTTTAGCAAGTACTTGCATCGCTAATCCGTGGCCAAGTAGTAAATGATGGGCAGCTTTTCGCCCGTATTCTCGCCCAACAATACCAGGTGCATGTACGCCAATTTCGTAGCCTAAATAAGAGCTACAAAATGGCTCGTTTAGTGTTGCGTAAGAATGTACTCGTTCACCAAAGGCTTGGGTAATTAAATCTGTGTAATGTGCAAATTCGTAAGCCGTGTTTCGGTTAAGCCAGCCGCCTTCGTCTTCAATATGTTGTGGTAAATCCCAGTGGTACAAAGTAACAAATGCTTTAATATTACGACGTTTTAGCTCATCTAAAATATCGGTGTAAAACTTAACGCCTTTTGGGTTTAAATGACCTGCTTTGGTCATTACACGCGGCCAAGAAATAGAAAGCCTGTAGGCGTCTACACCTAGCGACTCAATTAAATCTATATCATCTTGCCAACGAGTGTAATGTTCACAGGCAACATCACCATTTGAATTATCAGCAATTTTACCTTCTTTACTACAAAAGGTATCCCAAATGCAGGGGAGGCGATCTGCTGCGCCACCCTCAATTTGAAAAGACGCTGTGGCCACACCGTAAGTAAAGTGTTTGGCTAAAAGTGGTGAGCCACTAGGTAAAGATAATTGTTTCATTAAGCGAAAACCCCTGCTTTATTTTTAGTAAATTTGCTTTTATAAAGTTAAAGTTGGAAGCGCTTCCATAATTAATTTGATTAATCGCCGGGTATAGTATTTAATAACTTTCAGGAAGCGCTTCCATATTTAGGTTAGTGGCTATTGTTTAACAGGTCAATAGTTATATTTAAATAAGCAAATTACATTATAAAAACACACCCAGACAACACAGGGCCATAACAATGAAAAAAAGCTTAAACACAAAAGCATTAAAAATTCTTTCCCTTTTAGTAGGAGGAATATGCGTTTTAACAGCCTGTAATAAACAGCAAACGCAAGTTAGTAACAATCATATTAAAGCCTCGGAGCATGAGCAGGGCGATATAACACTATGGCCAACACTTAAAAACAAAGTACAAAAAAGCGCTGAGATTGAAAATACAATTGCCGATTATTTAAAGTCGATGACGCTTGAGCAAAAAGTAGCGCAAATGATCCAACCAGAAATTCGCGATATAACCGTTGAAGATATGCGCAAATATGGGTTTGGATCTTATTTAAATGGTGGAGGCTCTTTTCCTGATGCTAATAAGCATGCTACACCTGCTGATTGGATAGCGCTTGCAGAGGATATGTATCAAGCATCGGTTGATGATACGCTTGATGGCAGTAAAATCCCTACCATGTGGGGCACTGATGCCGTACATGGACATAATAACGTCATTGGTGCGACGTTATTTCCACATAATATTGGTTTGGGTGCTGCTAATAACCCTGCGCTTATAGAGCAAATTGCAGCGGCGACAGCGGTAGAAGTAATGGCTACAGGAATTGATTGGGTATTTGCACCTACCGTAGCTGTAGTGCGCGATGATCGCTGGGGCAGAACCTACGAAGGCTATTCAGAGGACCCTGCAATTGTTCGCGAGTATTCAGCCGCTATTGTAAATGGCTTACAAGGTAGAGCCGATGGCGACTTTTTAAGTGATAAACGCGTAATTAGCACTGTTAAGCACTTTTTAGGTGATGGCGGTACAGTGGATGGCGACGATCAAGGTAATAATATTGATACCGAAAAAGATTTATACAATATACATGCGCAAGGTTATATAGGTGGCTTAACGGCAGGTAGTCAGTCTGTTATGGCGTCGTTTAATAGCTGGCATGGCAAAAAAAATCATGGCAATAAATACTTACTTACCGATGTACTCAAAACCAAAATGGGTTTTGATGGTTTTGTTGTAGGAGATTGGAACGGCCACGGGCAAGTTGCTGGCTGTACTAACGAAAGCTGCCCACAAGCAGTCAATGCCGGGCTTGATATTTTTATGGTGCCTACAGGTGCTTGGAAACCACTTTATAACAATACAATAGCGCAAGTAAAAGCGGGTACTATTCCTATGGCTAGAATAGATGATGCCGTTGCGCGTATTTTGCGTGTTAAATTACGTGCAGGTTTATTTGAAAAACCAAGCCCTGCCAAGCGTAAATTCTCAGGTAAATTAGCGCTAATTGGTGCGCCAGCACATCGTGATATTGCCCGCCAAGCGGTGCAAGAGTCTTTAGTACTGCTTAAAAACAATAACCATATATTACCGATTAACCCATCAAGCAATATACTTGTAGCAGGCGATGCGGCCAATAATATTGGTAAACAATCGGGTGGTTGGAGCATTACGTGGCAAGGCACCAACAATAAAAATGAAGACTTTCCTGGAGCCACCTCTATATATGCCGGGTTAAAAGCGCAAATAGATACAGCAGGCGGTATCGCTATTTTAAGCTCAAATGGCACTTTTGATACCAAACCCGATGTAGCCATTGTTGTATTTGGCGAAGAGCCATACGCAGAGGGGCATGGTGATAAAGACAACCTTGAGTTTGAACGAGGTAATAAACGCTCACTTAAAATTTTAAAAGCGTTAAAACAGCAAAATATACCGGTTGTATCTGTGTTTATATCGGGCAGGCCAATGTGGGTTAATAGCGAGCTAAATGCATCTGATGCGTTTGTAGCTGCATGGCTTCCTGGCACTGAAGGCCAAGGCATTGCAGATGTTTTACTAGCGGATGTAAATGGGCAAGTACAACATGACTTTAAAGGTAAGTTATCGTTCTCTTGGCCTAAATCGCCACTACAAACGGCTGTAAATAAGGGCGATGAACATTATGCACCGCTACTACCTTATGGATTTGGTTTAACGTACAAAGATGAAAGTACGCTTGGCAATAATCTAAATGAAGACTCAGGTGTTGATGTAAGCAACCTTGCGCCGCTGTCTATATTTAATGGTAGCTTTAAAGCGCCGTGGCGTTTGTTTTTAAACTCTAATAACAAGCAGCATCAAGTGGCTAGCAATAGTGTAAAGCTTGGCGGCATTACTTATCGTACTGAAGATAAAACCATTCAAGAAGATGCGATGGCGTTTAATTTTATAGGCTCTAGCGCAAGCTATATTGAAATTAACAGTAACTTTACTGAAGACAAAGTAGCTTACATTGAGGCCAATTCAGCACTTAGTTTTAGCTATAAAATAAATACAATGCCAACAGAGCAAGTACAGCTAGGTATGAAATGCGAGCAAGGCTGTGGTGGCGAGCTTAATATAACCAATGAGCTTAAAAACTCAGCCTTAAATACATGGCAAACCATGAGTATAGATTTAACCTGTTTTGCTAAAAAGGGCGTTGATTTTGCCAGAGTAACCAGCCCGTTTATTATTAAAACGGCAGGAGAGCTTAGCGTTTCAGTTGCAGATATTAGCTTTAAACCACAAAGCGATAATATCGCCACGGTTAAGTGTGAGTAATAGCGTGTTTATAAGTTAAGTTTATTGTGTGTTGTCTCAAAGCCCTTTTTTAAGGGCTTTTTTTAAGAGGAGATTTATGCAGGGCAATATTGTTTTAAAAATTCATGATGCGGCGGTAATTGGCTAACGCGCTGTTCTATTTGCTGTTTAATACCGTGTAAAAAACGGGTGAGTTCTTCATTGTTCATCATGCTAGCTATTAAGTGGTGCTGTTCAGGCCCAATACCTTGTCCAAGCATAACTTGTACCCAAGAGTCGACTCTAAAAATATCACCATCGTCTAAAAATACACGGCCAGTTTGTTTAAACAAATCAATTTTATGCTTAAGTGTTTTTGGCACTTCCATGGCGCTACAATGCAGCCAAAATTCGCTGTCATCGCGATTAGTTACTTTGTAATGCAGCACAATAAAATCGCGAATATTTTCAATTTCGCTTTTAAGTTGTTTGTTGTATTCATCAATGGCGTGATTGGTTATGCCATTAAACGGAAATAAACGCATAAAGCGAATAATACCCGACATAATTAAATGAATGCTGGTGGACTCAAGTGGTTCAACAAATCCACTAGCAAGACCAAGCGCAAGGCAGTTTTTGTTCCAGCCTTTTAAGCGACGCCCAGTTTTAAATTTAATAATACGGGGTTCAGTAAGCGCTTCACCTTCAATGTTATTTAGCAATAACGCTTTAGCTTGTTCGTCATCCATATATTGGCTGCAATACACTAACCCATTGCCTACACGATTTTGCAGCGGTATACGCCATTGCCAACCACTTTTATGGGCAATAGAGCGGGTAAGTGGCAATACGGTATCGCTGGTTGATTTTGTTTGTACTGCAATGGCGCTATTGCATGGTAATAAGTGCGACCAATCTTCGTAGCCCGTATGCAATGCTTGCTCTATTAATAAGCCTCTAAAGCCGGTGCAATCTATAAAAAAGTCGCCGTTTATTTGCTCGCCACTATTTAAAAGTAATGATTCTATATGGCCTGTTTTAGCGTTTTTTACTACTTTTTGTATTTTACCTTCAACACGCTTTACACCTAATGGCTCTGAAAATTCACGTAAAAACTGCGCGTAACGCGTGGCATCCATATGGTAAGCATAGTTAATGGGGTTTTGCTGATTAAACGCAAATTTACCGGCTTTAGCCGCTTGCAACTCGTAACAGTAATTGCCAAATGGGTCGTTTATTCCAAGTGCTTTACCTTGCAGCCAAAAGTGATGAAATTCACCCGCCCAACATTCTTTGCCCGTTACGCCAAATGAGTGAATATAACGCGTGTTTTCATCGCCCCAGTTTTCAAAGCTAATGCCTAATTTAAAGCTTGCTTGAGTGGCTTTCATAAAAGATTGCTCATTTATACCTAGCAATTTATGAAATGTACGAATAGGCGGAATTGTTGCCTCGCCAACGCCTACAGTGCCAATATCGTCAGATTCAACAAGGGTAACGTGTATATTTTTGCCAATTAATTTTGCAAGTGCAGCCGCAGCCATCCAGCCAGCAGTACCGCCTCCCGCTATTACTACGTTTTTAACAGCATTTGTTTTAGTCATTATGTGGCTGCCTATTATTAGATAAAAGATAATTTAAAAGCTCGCGGTTACTCGGTAAGCCTTTTAAGTATTGCGCTATTTTTTCACGGTTTTGCTGATAAAAATAATCGCCAGCTTGTGCGCTGGTAAACGCATTTTGTGCTCGAGGTGTTTGTGTATTAAAGCCCATGCCGTATAAAACATACTGGTAACTACTTGATGAAAATACTTCTTCGTTTTCAATAAAGTCAAAGCGGCTAGGGGGTTGAAATTGCCACAGTTTTAGTAAGTTTTTTAGCCGCTCTGGTGCAGTTGTTAAATCGCGAATGTTTTGCCAGTAGGGGGTATCGTCGCGTTCGCTTAGCACATAATGAAGTTTTAAAAATTCGACAACACGTTGCCAACGCGTGCTAAAGCGGTCATTAAAACGCGTTTCAAGCTGGCTCATATGCGTGCGGTTTTGTGGTAGTTGCTCGCTCAGCATACTAATTGAAAGTTCAACCATGGCAAGTGCAGAGGCTTCTAGTGGTTCTAAAAAACCAGCTGACATACCCACGGCAACACAGTTTTTAATCCAAAATTTTTGCCTGTATCCAGGGCTGAATTTTAATACACGGTAATTAAGCTGCTCAGCTTGTTGCTCGCTGGTACTTTTAGCTATGTAGCTTTTTAGAGTATTTGTTGCGCTTTCATCACTTTGGTATTTACTACTAAACACATAACCTGTACCACGGCGTGTGGGCAGGGCTATATCCCAAATCCAGCCGTTACTTTGCGCAGTAGAGAGCGTTGCTGAGGCAATATTCTGAGTAGGATGAGAGTTAGATATTTGCGCCGCAACAGCGCTATTATTAAATAAAATATGATCTTGCGCTATAAATTCACTTTTAAAATGCTCCCCAATTAAACGCGCACGAGAGCCTGAGCAATCTAAAAATAAATCTCCTGTTATATTGCCATTATTATTGGTTTTTAATGAGGCTATATAATCCTTTTCGTCATTAATAACCTCGGTTACATCGTCAGTAATATGCGTAACGTTTAAGTTTTTAACGCTGTGATTTTTTAAAAATTCAGCAAATTTACCTGCATCTAAGTGGTAGCCATAGTTAGTAACGGCTGCATATTCTGGGGTTTGTAATTGCTTTGGCGCAAGCGCTGCTTGGCATACAAAGCTTTGCATATTAACTACATCAGCAAACTTTTGAGTGGGCGCTATGCGTTGCCAACTTGCGTGTAAGTTAGTGTGCTCGTAACCTTGAGGGTTCATAAAAGGGTGGTAGTAGTTTTCTTCCTCGCTGAGGTTGCGCCAATTTATAAATTTAGAACCTTGCTTAAAGGAGGCGTCGCATTGGGTTATAAAATCAATTTCTTTAATGCCAATGCGCTGTAACGTATTACGCATTGAAGGCCATGTGCCTTCGCCTACACCTAGTATTGGCACATTTGCTGACTCAATTAACGTGACACTTAAATGTGGATGCTCAGCAGCTAATAAACCCGCGCTTAGCCAGCCGGCTGTGCCGCCACCTAAAATGACTATTTTTTTTATTGGTTTGGTCATGAGTTAAAACCCTAAACTTGATAACACATAAACTATATCGTTTTAAATACAAAAAAGCCGCTAGTAAAAACTAACGGCTTTGCTTTGTATTACCTTTAGAAGTTGTAACGCATACCAATATTGTAGCGTGCGCCTAGTTGTTGCAGGTTCCATAATTGCACTGAAGTTCGGCCATGTTCGCGGCTGTTTTGCTCAGTAATATTTATACCTTCAACAAAAAACGAAAGCTGTTCGCTGTAGTTGTACGCAACGTTAAAGTCGATTTGATAATACTCTTCAGTAAAACCTGGCTCGTTAACGTAACGTGCAGCGCTATTTAAAAATTTATCACGCCAGTTATAGGCAACACGGGCTTGAAAGTCATCGTTTTCGTACATAGCAATAAAGTTAGCTGTATCGCTTAAACCTACTAGTGCAAATTGCGTAGTAGTTGGGTCTGCGTTTACATCAAAGTCTATATCGCCATTAACGGTAGTGTAGTTTGCTTGAACGCCAAAGCCGCTTTCACCAAAAAAGTGTTGAAATGCAATTTCAAAACCATCAATAGTGGCGTTTTTATTGTTAGTAGGTACTTGTGCCGTAAATTCGAGTAGTGGGTCATCGCTGTTAGCAATAACATCGTATGCGGCTTCAAACTCTTCGTAGGTCATAGAGTCAAAATCTACGCCATTTTCGGTGGCGGCAACCATTTGAAATAAGTTTGAATCGGTAATAGCTAGCCCGCGAGATTCCAGCTCTGCAATAGCAGCTTGTGCACGAGGGCCCGCAGTTGCATCACGTAAACCATAGTAATTTTGTGTCATTGGCGTTAAACCAATAAAGTTTTCGATATCTTTAGTGTAATAACCAACCGACACATAACTTGTTTCTGCAAAGTACCATTCAGCCGATACATCAATGTTATCTGACTCAAGCGGCACTAAACCAGGGTTACCAGTTGAAGCCGTGGCGGGCGACGAACCTGCCAAAATTGTTGGACCGCCAGGTACGCCCACAGTAGCGGCAGAGCTTAAGTTATCATACGTTGGGCGGGCAATTGTTGTACTGTAAGAAAAGCGCGCTTTAACGTTTTCGATTACTTCTATGTCAAAGTCAAAGCTTGGTAAAAAGTGATCGTAGCTAGATTTAAGCGTGAAATCCTCTTTGTTTGAGCCAAAGCGTACATTGAAATCGTTATTACCTTCCCATGCTACTGCATTTGGTAAATCGATATTAGCTGTTGAGGTAATGTCGGTAGACTCTTGGCGTGCGCCAATAACTAGGTTATAGGGCATATCGCCAATGTAACCTGTGTAACTAAATTGCACGAACGCGGCGGTTATGTCTTCTTCAATAGAGCGGTTTGTGGCAAATGCGCCATCGGCTGCAAAGTTAAAGCCGTATTGCTCGCCTGCCCAATAACCTATTTGTGAAGCGCTGCCCGTATACCCTTGATTAAATGAACCTGATGTATCGTAATCATCAAACTCAGCTAAAAAGTTGGTAGGGTTTAAGTAACCCTCTGGCAGCTCACCTGGGTTTTCAATACCCCAGTTACCCATAGTGTTACGAGTTAGTGATTGTAGTGAATGGCTTTGCATAGAGCGAGACTCTATACCAAAGTCAATTGCACCGTTTTCAAGCTCGTATTTACCATGTAGCCTAAATTCGGTTACCTCAGACTCTTGGCTTGCAAAGTTTGAGTCTAAAATAGACGTCCCCACGTCTGATGGATCTAAGGTGTTATTACAATTTAAGTTTTCTCTACGGCAGTCGTTAAAATCGATGCTCATAGAAGGTAGCTCACGGCTAAAGTCCACTTCTTGTGCGTTAACTACGTTTGCGCCAAGACCTGCATTAACCCAGCTGCCGTATGGTGCATCGGGTTTACTGGTGGCTTCTGAGTTATGTGCATCAAACATAAAGCTCAACTCAGAGTTAAAGTAGTACTCTACATTTAAGCCGATTGAGTCATTTTTATTTACTTGATTAAGCTCTTGAAACGCTAAGCCTAAGTCGCGAGTTTGTTGATCGCGGCGTTCTTCTCGGTAGTAAATTGGGGTTTTTACAGTGTTGTCGTCAAAGGTGAGTGCGCTTTTGTAGTTATCCATCCATATTGATTGCTCAGCACGCGCTTCAAATAAATCTTGTTTAGAGTAGGTGTAATCAAGCGTAGCTGTTAAGTCATCAATAGGGCTATATTGCAGCGTTAATTGCGCGTTTGTACGCGTGCGTTCTCTGTCGGCTATGGTATAACGCAAATCTGATGGCATTGAATAAAGCTGGCCAATCTCTGGTGCGTTAGTAAGTACAATATCGTCAGCCGCTTGAGGAATAGTGCCGTCATATGCCGATGTATTCCACTGATTTACAAATGCGCCAGTTGATGAGCTATCGCGTTGTTGCATGCTTGCCGTTAACGATGCGCCAAATTTAGCTTCGCTGTCGGTCCAGCTAATAATACCCGAAAGCTCAGGTGTTATATCATCGCCTACGCGATTAGTTGTATCGTGAAGTGCTTTAACTCCAATACTTGAAACAAATCCAGGGTTGTCGAGCGGGCGGGCAGTATTAATATTAATTGTTGCGCCAATACCACCAGATGCAATACTCGCTTTACCTGTTTTATATACTTCTACCGATTTAACGCTATCAGACGCTAAATTAGCAAAGTCAAAAGCACGAGAGCTTGGTGTACCGCCACCCGCTGGCAAAGAAGCTGCCGGCATAGTACGACCGTTAAGGGTTACCATATTGTAATCGGGGCCAAAACCACGAACGGTCACTTTAGATCCTTCACCGTTTGAGCGATCAATCGACACACCGGTAATACGCTGTAGCGATTCGGCTAAATTGGTATCGGGGAACTTACCAATATCCTCAGCAGAAATGGCGTCTACCACACCTGCTGCGTCGCGTTTTAAACGAGTTGATTCTTTAATACTGCTTTTAAAGCCAGTGACCTGAATTACTTCAACGTCTTGGTTTGCTTCTTCTTGTGCAAGCAACTCTAAAGATACAGATGCGCTTAAAATCAGAGATATGCTGGTCGCTATCTTTGTTTTTCTTACAATATGGTTAGCCATTCGGTTTCCCTCGTACTTTTATCATTATTATCAACAGCCAGTATGGAACTGTTTTTGTGTAATTAACAACATTGTCAAATGTGTGGAAGCGCTTCCAGAAAAGGTAATTAAAAATCGCCTGTGTGGAAGCGCTTCCAGAAATGCTAGTTTAATTTTTAAATAGGGTCAACCAAAGTTTTAACAAAATGAGACTAAATTGTTTTTAAAATGTACCCTAATTAAATTAACGTTATAATTTACAGTTGGTTATGAATATTGTGCTGGAGTGGCTTTGTTACATCGTTTTAGTCTATAAGGCTGGGTTATTAGTTGATTGAGTTATTAACTGCATTAAAAGTAAAGGGGAAGGGTGTACAGGGCTAAATTAGTTATATAACCATACATAGCGTAAAGGCCGTTTGTCACACACCTAACATGCTGCATCGTTTACTGATTATACTTAACCTTAACTCTGGATAATAAATCTATCTCGAACAGCTATTTTCAACGCTAGCTGCGTTAAATTTACTTGCAATAGGCCAGCTATTGGCGCGCAAATTCGCCTTATTTTCATTGAAAATCTCGGAGCAGCAATGATCAAACCTTACTTATATTTAGCAGCTACTAGTTTAATGTTTACCTCGTTTAGTAGTGTAAGCGCCGAGCAATGTAATGATGTGAGTTTGCAAGTTTTAGGCTCTGGCGGGCCTGAACTTAATGATGGCCGAGCGTCGACTAGTTACCTTATTTGGCATAATCACAAAGCCAGAGTGTTAGTTGATGTTGGTTCTGGGGCAAGTGTTGGCCTTGATAAAGCAGGTGCAAAATTTAACGATATCGATGCTATTTTATTAAGCCATTTACATAGTGACCATGCAGGTGATTTACCTAGCTTTATAAAAGGTAGTTATTTTACCCAACGTGGCAAAACCCTTGCTATATATGGCCCGCAAGGCAATCACATTATGGCATCAACGAATGAGTACACACAAAATCTACTAGGCGATAAAGGCGCATTTAGATACTTAAGTGATTACATTAATGGCAATGAAAGTTACACCCTTGATATTCGCTCTGTAAAATCCAGTAAAGAGCAGCCTTTTAACCACTCCTTACAAAACGACTTAGTGGTTAAAGCATTAACAGTAAATCATGGGCCAATACCGGCTTTGGCATGGCGCGTAAACATTGCGGGTTGTGAACTTGTGTTTTCTGGCGATATGACTAATAAGTTAGGCACATTTACTGAATTTGCCAGCAATGCTGACGTGGTAGTGATGCACAATGCCATTGATGAAAACTCATCAAGTGGGGCTAAAAATTTACACATTACACCAAGCGCAATTACAGCCGTTTTAAAAGTAGTTGAGCCCCGTATTACTGTCATTTCGCATTTTATGAATCGATCATTAAAAAATCAGCAACGTTTTAATAAATCGTTAAATAAAGCATTAAAAAGTAAAGTAATTTTTGCAGAAGATGGTCTACTTATACATTTATAGCGGTTATATGAATTAGGGTATTGCGAGCACTTTAGTTTATCGCTATGTTAAAGACTGATTTTTTACATGGACTTTCTTATGCGCATATCTTTTTTAGCGAGTTTTTACTCTTTTGTGCTTATATCTTTGTTTGGTTGCGATAACCAAACCTCTTCGCATAACAAAGCACAGCTTGATCATATAATAAAACCTTCTTCAAACTCACAATCAAAAAGCCCAGCTGCAAAAGTTAACGAACCAGCAATTGTTTTAGGCTTACTTGCTACTCATTGCAAAAGCAACGAAACGGCTTATATAAACGCTAAAATGCAAAAAGTATTACGTAATCCAAGTAAAGATAAAGCGTACGCCTTAGAGCCAACCGAAAATGTACTTTCTGTTTGTCTTGCTAAAGATGGCTCTTCACTGAGCTATCGTTTTGGGCGAATTGACGACATAGGACTTGAAAAACAAGCGAGTACAGATGCTCCTTTTGGCAGCTATTATCGTCAAGTTGGTCGTATTGGAGAAAGTATTTTGTTTTTTAATAATGGGCCGTATCATTATTACATTATAAACTCTGGCGGTATGGGTCGTGGTGTATCGGTTAATGTATTTAAAGACGACGCACTAATAGCGGAACTATTTTCAGGAAACGAACCCTATAACGATTTTATAGTGGCCACAGATTTATCATTACCAAAAAACCTAGTTAAAGAACTACAGCCTTTTAATCAGCAAATGCAATAAATTATGAGCCCCGAGCAACAACGTATAATTGAACAAGGCGAATGGTTTAAAAACCGAAGCCCTTATTTAAAAAGTTTTTTACTTACGCAAGGTAAAACACTGTCACTTAATGCTCAGCAGTCTTTGTTTTTACGCGGCGATCAACACGATGGGCTGTATGCTGTTCTCTCTGGCGTAGTCAGAGTGAGTGGCGTAAGTAGTGAGGGCAAAGAAGCTGTGCTTAGCTTTATCGATTCGTCACTTTGGTTTGGTGAATTAACGTTATTTGATGGCGGCTTACGTACTCACGACGTACACGCACAAACAAATGTGACGTTATTTTTTGTACCACAGCGCTGTCTTGGGCAACTTTTAAATGAGCAACCCAAATATTGGCAAGATTTTGGGCTATTACTAGCGCAAAAGCTGCGAGTAATGTTTAGCTCTATGGAAGATCAAGCCTTGTTAACTGCCGAGCAAAAAGTGTGTAAACGGCTTTTAATGCTAAGTGAGCATAGCGACGTTAACAAAGCACTTGTTTTGTCTCAGCAACAACTTGCCGACATGAGCTACCTAACACGTCAAACTATTAATCAAATTTTACAGCACTTAGTAAGCCTTAAAGCGATAAGTTTAGGCTATCAGCGCATTACTATTTTAGATAAGCAAAAGCTAAAAGTGCTCGCTACACAAACGTAGCTATTAGCTCTTTTTTAAAAGGTTTTTACAAAGCTCCTAGAAGCGCTTGTTTATTAGAGTTTGTTTAATTTTATAAATGTCGGGTATGTGACATTGTTGCCAAGTTAACTTTTGCTAAAGTTAGCTTGGCAAATAAAAAAAGGACAACATAATGAAAACCCTTCAACAACAACTAGGTACCTATGGTTTGTACCACCGCTCTAAACGTAATGTGCTTACTCACTTTTTTGGTATACCGCTTATTGTATTTGCAGCGCTGTGTTTACTGGCACGTATTCAAATTCCACTTGGTAGTGTAGTTATAGATGGCGCACAGCTGTTTGTACTTGCCTCTGTTGTTTACTATTTTATGCTGAGCATTTCGCTTGGGTTTATTATGGGCGTGTTATTTACATTATTACTGGTTGCCGCGCAGCCTATAGCAGCTATGGCTTTTTGGCCTTGGTTAAGTATTGGTGTGGGCGTGTTTGTATTTGGTTGGGTGCTGCAGTTTATTGGCCATTACTATGAAGGAAAAAAACCCGCCTTTGTAGATGATTTAATCGGTTTAATTATTGGCCCGTTGTATGTAACTGTTGAGCTGCTATTTTTAATGGGTTTTTATAAAACATTAGAAGGCGAAGTTAACGCAATAGCAGGTCCAACAAAAGCGTAATACCAAGCGACTTAAATATTTAGTCATTCTAGCGTGCTAAATAAAGGGTTAACCTCTTTATAAATAAGTAATAACTTAATACGCCCTCGCACCTGACAACATAAAAGGCTAAACACATGAACTATAAAAATAAAACAGTGTGGGTCACAGGCGCATCATCAGGTATTGGCAAGGAGCTCGCAATACAGTTTGCAGCACTGGGTGCCAACGTTATTGTATCAGCTAGAAGCGTTGATAAACTTAACGAATTAAAGCAAAGTTTACACGGCGATGGGCACATTATTGTGCCTCTTGATTTGTCAGCACCTGAGGCTGTTTTGGCTCAGGTTACTGATTTACTCGATACATTACCTGCTATCGATATTTTAATTAATAACGGTGGGGTATCGCAGCGCAGTTTATTTTTAGAAAACGAATTTAATGTTTACCGCCAGTTGATGGAAGTTAACTATTTTGGCCTCATTGCACTCACTAAAGCGGTAGCGCCTACTATGGTTGAAAGGCGCAGAGGCTCAATAGTCTCAATTAGTAGCGTTGCGGGTAAAGTAGGCTCTAAATTTAGAACGGGCTATTCAGGCTCAAAATATGCGGTAGTGGGTTTTATGGATTGCCTGCGTGCAGAGCTTGCTGAGCATAACATTCATTGCTTAACTATTTGCCCAGGCTCTATTAAAACAGCCATTGCACATAATTCGTTAAACGAGCAAGGAATAGCGCAAAACAAGCCAGAGCACTCAATAGAAAATGGTATGGATGTAAGTGTAGCCGCTAAAAAAATGATTCACGCAATTCATAATAAAAAAGACGAAGTTATTGTTGGCAAAGGCTTAAGTGGCTTAGCGCCTACAATTAAACGTTTTTTTCCTCGTTTATTTAATCGATTAACAGCTAAAACAAACTATAGGTAGCATCGGGCGATTTAGAGATATAAAATGCTGTAAATTTGATCAGTTTAGACAAGGATTCTAAATGAAGTATGTATGGCTTGGGCTGTTTTTTATTGTATTAATTTGGTCCGGAATTAACCCGAAAGATCAGTTTACTTGGCTGCTAGAAGTTATCCCCGCAATCATAGGTTTAGTGCTTATGGCAAGCAGCTATAAGCATTTTAAACTCACCCCCATTTTATACACCTTTATTTTAGCGCATTGCATTGTGCTGATGATTGGCGGGCATTACACCTACGCCGAAGTCCCTTTTTTCGATAACCTATTTGGCAGTGATCGCAACAACTACGACAAAGTAGGACACTTTTTTCAAGGGTTTGTACCTGCATTATTAGCGCGTGAAATATTACTACGTAAAAACGTAGTAAATGGTAAAGGCTGGTTAATCACTTTTGTTATTTCGATATGTTTAGCATTTAGCGCGTTTTACGAACTATTAGAGTGGTGGGTTGCAGTATTAAGCGGCGAAAACGCAGAAGCATTTTTAGGCACGCAAGGTTACGTGTGGGATACCCAATCAGATATGGGACTTGCGTTATTTGGGGCTATTTGTTCATTGTTAGTGCTTTCAAAAGTACACGACGAACAGCTAAAAAACGTTAAAGATTATTTATAGGAACATTCTATAGAAATGTTTATAAAAACATTGTTAAAAAAGACTATTAACTTATGACTGCAAACGCTAGTGATTACTCAATTAGCACAGACAAAAGCAAACTTAACTTTAACGTTATTTATAACTTTATTGCAAATAGCTATTGGGCCAAAGGCATTCCTAAAAGCGTGATGCAATCAGCTATTGATAACTCAATGTGCTTTGGTGTTTACAGCGCTCATAACGAACAAGTTGGCTTTGCCCGAGTAGTGACCGATAAAGCAACCTTTGCCTATTTGGCTGATGTATTTATTACCCCAGATTTGCAAGGTAATGGTCTGAGCAAGTTACTCATAAAAACGATTGTAGAACACCCTGAGCTGCAAGGGCTCAGGCGCTTTTTATTAGCGACTTCTGATGCGCATAGTCTGTACGCGCAATATGGGTTTAAGCCAATAGACAACCCCGCACTGCTAATGCAAATAAATCCTGCCAATGTGTATGGTGATAGTAAGTAGAGAGTACTTTCTAAAGTGGGGTTATTATTTTTATGATTCACTATATAGCTAATTAGTAAGCTGTTTTTTGATGTTATAAACTTTTTGGCGGTAGATATTAATACTCTTTTAAATACGATGTTTTTTCTTCATTGATAGAGCATAAGAAAGTACAAATAGAGCCACCCACCAAGCAGCAAATACCCACAATCCAGGCTTAAGTTCACACCATTCTTTAATGTTAATAACACCATATATAAACAAACCTAGAGAGATGAGTGGTAAAATAAATAAGGAGTAAAAAAGATATTTAATAAAGTTTGATAGAAGTTTTTGATACAGTTTATGCTCATTATCAGAGCGAAACTCGATCATTAAAAAAATACATTGTGAAGATATAAGCAAAAGTATTACTTGTAATAAACACCAGCCTAAAGCCGCCAAAATTGCGATCCATTGCATTGTCATTTTCGTTTTCCTTACCTTTTTACTTTAACAGATTGCTATAAAGCTATTGGTATATTTTACCTTTGTGTTTTAACCAACCACCAACATGATATCCGTTGGGATCTTTATGAGTCCAGTGTACTACGGCCACTTTTTTATTCCACTCATACTCTCTATAAAATTGAACATTATCACTTTTCGAAATCAAATTAATTTTTGGGGCTAGGTCAATGTTATGTGCGATTAAAATAGTAATGCTGAACTTAATTTAAGAATAAACTTTTGATGACGCCAGCCTTTATTATCGACGTTTAATATAGGAATCTTTTCGTCAACGACTGAGCATTAACGGATGAATATCAAGCGTCTTAGCAACCTCCTTTATCAAGACATCGTCTCGTAAGCTTAGTTCGACTGCTTTGATTTTGAAATTAACTGGGTAAAACCGTGTCTTTCTAGCTTGAGTATATCTAGGCATTTTAGTCTCCTCATAGTGATGAGGAGGTGTCCACTAAAACGGGTGAGGAGCACAGTCCTTTTGAGTGACTTGTATGGATAATAACTCCATAAATTAATTATTATTCTAACCTAGTTCGGGTAATGTGAGGCCCAAGCTTTGGCTGCAACCAAAGCCTTTTATACAGTAGTTCGATTGAGCGTAGGCTCCTCTATTGAGAGACCGGTAACAAGTTAAAACGCTGTATAAACTCCAAGCATTAAACTCGGATAGTCAACGGGGCCTCGAGCCCGAATAGCAAGGCAGAGTCAGCTTATTATGAATACAAAAAATAATCAAAATGAAATTAACGTCGGTGTCGATACAGGTAAAACACAACTCGATATTTATATCAGGCCTTTAGACATTTATTTTACTGTAGAAAACAATCAAAGTGGCATTAAACACGCCATTCAAATCTTAAAAAAACACCCAGTAACACGCGTTACTATTGAGACAACTGGACGTCTTGAACAGCCTTTTATTATAGCCTGCGCTGAGGCGAATATTCCCTTCGTTATTGCTAATCCCGTGAACATAAACGCTTCGCAGGCGCTATCGGCCAAAAAGCAAAAACGGATAAACTTGATGCACAACTTATTGCTCACTTTGGTGAAGCGATTAAACCGCCTTTATCATCTTTAAAGCCAGAGCAAATGCGCTTGATGAGTGATTTACTCTCGAGAAGACGCCAGTTAATGGATATGCAAACGATGGAGAAAAATCGTTCTCAAATAATGCCAAAAACACTATCGTCACTCATAAAACCTATCTTAACTGCACTGAAAAACCAAATAGATAAAGTCGATTTAAAACTTCAAAAACTGATTGAGGAATGTGACGAATACAAAGCAAAAAATGCCATTATCCAAAGTGTGCCTGGTGTTGGCAATGTGGTCGCATTTAACTTGCTTAGTGATATGCCTGAGTTAGGTTATGTGAACAACAAAGAGGCAGCTTCTTTAGTGGGTGTAGCCCCATTTAATCGTGAAAGTGGTGTGTATCAAGGTAAGCGAATGATACGTGGCGGCCGACCTAAAATTAGAACTGCCATGTATATGGCAATGATGTCAGCCATTCAGTGCAACTCTAAATTTAAAGACCTTTATCAACGGATGGTCAAAGCAGGAAAGCCTAAAAAGTAGCTATAATTGCGTGCATACGAAAGCTGGTAGTAATCATAAATTCAATGGTGCGAGATGGTGTCATGTGGGATCCTAAATTGGTTTAAAATTAGGAATTGACACCATAGTCACTTGTTATGTGCTGTGTACGTTTCTAGTTAACATTTGATAAATACTTATTAAATAGGTTAAAACAATAACACAAGAAATAGCAAAAAGACCGTCATTAGGAAACAAGTACCAAGCTACTACGATTAAAATACTTCTCAATACCGCATGAATTATTCCTACAGGATGATTAATTATCCATGAATAAACTACCCAATGAAGTCCTAGCCCAACCCCTAAACTTAAAGGAACAAATTCAGGGGCGTTTAAAAGCAATGGAATGTGAACAGCCCATAGAAGATTAACCATTAAGATGCACAGTCCCATCAACTTAGCTAAAGGGTTTGATGATGAAACTAAATTTTCCTTCCTAACTTTAGCAATTATTAAAGCTATTGGAAAAATTCCACCTGTAGCAAAAAGTAAAATATATACAGAGATATTTTCATTAAATTGCGTACTTAAAAGGGCAACTAACCCCCAAACAATTGTTCCTGCTATTGGCATTGAAACAGATCTGTTTGAAGATTTTTCAAATTCGTTTCTGTAATCATCTAATGTCAAAATATTCATTTCCTTGAATTGAAGCATGCTCATCATTATTTAAGCACATAACAACTTTATCAAAGGACACTTTCCTCTTTTTATGAGTAAAGTATATCCCCTTAATGATTTTTGATATTAATAACAAATCCTGTAACACATTGCGAGCGTTAAACTTTAAGTCGGGGTGTTCTTTTCATAACAGGCAGAAAAGAGGTAAGCATCCTCATTTTTTGACTTAGGATGAAAAATGCGGTCGCTTTAGTAAATGTAGCAACTAAATTTTTAAAAATGAAAAACCAAAACACTTTTTAAAATCATTGAATATTCATTAAAAACGGTGGCGATAAGGTAAGTAACGGCCTCAAGTACACTTTTTTTGTATAAGCTTATTATAAAAGGTGATTTTTGGCTGGTGGAGGCAATAAAACAAAGAGGTGATGAATTATTTACTAAACGCGTCTTCCTTCATTTTAAACAGGGCAAACACGATGTTTATACCAATCGACTTAAATATTTAGCCTTTCTAACGTGCTAAATAAAGCGTTAACGGCGTTATAAATTTTTCATGTAGAACAACTGCATGTCGAAATTTATGCCTTGTTATCACTTTATTTATCCGTCGCTATAAATGACTAATAACTTAACACGATTGGTATCATTTGGATTTTTTAGCCTCTAGAGTTTCTATTTCACTCCAGATTTTTTCGGCTTCTGCGCTTAACATGGCGTAACTTTTAATATCGCCTTTGCGCTGTGCCTGCATACCTTGCTCTAATTTTGCGTCGTACTCTTTACGCAACTTTTTTGTTGGATCTGATTTGAATATTGAAAACATGGTGACTCTCTTAAATTTACAGTAATTATAGCTTTATCGTACGCTACAAAGAGATAAATAGTTCTTTTAGTGACAAGGCGTTTACCTTATTAAATAAGGCAAACGCTGTATTCATTATACTTTGATGTTTAAGAGGCTTATGTTTAAGGGGTCTACGTTTGCGGCTCTAGGCGTTTAATACCTTGACCATCTATGCCTAAATAAATATACCCATCAGCGCCTTGCGCTAAACTGCGAACTCTGCCTATTCCATCAAGTATTTTATGTTGCTTAACAACCTTACTCTTTGAGAGTTCTAGTGCGCTAATAAAAGAAAACTTCATAGATGCGAGTAATAGCTTACCTTTCAGCTTTGGGTATTTATCACTCGTTACATACAACATATCGGAGGGAGCAATAGAAGGAGTCCAATGTAATACGGGGGATTGCATGCCGTCTTTTTCTTTAAGGTCTGTAAACTTGGTGCCGCTGTAATTAACGCCATAACTTACAACAGGCCATCCGTAGTTAGCGCCTTTTTTTATTATATTAAGCTCATCGCCGCCACGAGGGCCGTGTTCGTGAGACCATAAAATATTATTTTGTTTATCAAACCACATGCCTTGTGGGTTACGGTGCCCGTAGGACCAAACTGCATGTTTTGCATCTTTTTGTTTAACAAACGGATTATCTTTAGGAATACGACCATCTTCGTGTAAGCGATAAATTTTACCGCCATCACGGGTTAGATCTTGTGGGTTTATAGTGCGCGAGCCGCGATCGCCAATTGAAAAATATACATAACCTTCATCATCAAACACAATACGGCTGCCATAGTGTTGGCCTTTAGTACTGTTGTGTTCGCCTTTGTATAGCAATTGCTGATCAGATAACTGGGTATGATCATCATTTAGCTTAGCGCGCATAAGGTCGGTGTTACTTCCACTTCGAGTGCCCTCACTGCTTGAGTAACTAAAGTACAGCCATTGATTTTGCTTACTGTCGGTGTGCAGTGATAAATCAAGCAATCCACCTTGGCCATTTGCATCTATTTTAGGTAGCCCAGACACTTTAGTTAATGTAGTGGTATTTTTAGGCAATAAAAATAATGTACCACTGCGTTCAGATATTAATAAGTCACCATTTGCTAAAGGTTCAATAGCCCAAGGTATAACCACACCTTCTGCCGCTGTTACTGCGTTAACGCTAAGCGCTAAACCATCGAGCTGTTTGTAGTTTTTTATATAGTCATTATTAGCATTAACTGGTGTAGACATACCAAGCATTGCAACAGTTAAGCCCGCAATTATTAGTTTAGGGAGTGTGTTATGTGGTACTGAGTTGATCATAATGGCTTCCAAAATTAATCCAATCTTACATAACCTTAGCATGGCATAAATAATTTTGTTAAGCGTTGAGTTGAATGAAAAATGCACATTTATTTTTTAATAAAATGTCTTTTAACCACAAATCTGTTTTATCAATTAACGCTAAGTAAAGTTGAATATTTACTCTAATACGGTTGAAAATTATTTTTTTGGGCGTACACTTGTGCGCTGAAGTTTGAGCGTACACGTGTACGGTCAAAGTAATTTAGTTTAAGTAGAGATTTACCATGATGATGACTCAGGTATTAAACCAATTTTCTAAATGGTTTTTACACCATCAAAGTTTTGCAGGTTACATAGAGCCAATTATGCAAACTTTTAAACCAGCATGGCGCGCTAATTTATTCAGGGCGCAGATTGCTGAAATAAATGAATTAAATGGCAGTTTTTTAAGTGTATTACTTAAACCAAGTAAACATTGGCAGGCGCATACGGCTGGGCAACATATTAGTTTAACCATAGAAATTAATGGCCGGTTACTCACGCGGGTATTTACGCTTGCCTCAAGCCCCGAGCAATTTAAAACAACGGGGTTGGTGCGTTTATTAATTAAAACTAATGAGCAAGGGCGTTTTACACGCCTTTTAAGCGGTGCTTTACGAGTGGGTGAGTGGTGCAATATTTCGGCGCCAAGTGGTGAGTTTGTTTATAAAAACACGCAAAAAGCTGCGACTTTTATTGCAGGTGGCTCAGGTATTACTCCAATGTTTGCCATGCTTAGTGAGCATTTAAATACTACGTCGCAAAAAGTGTCGTTAATATATTTTGCTAAAGCCACAGAGCATCAATGTGTTGATGAGCTAAGTAAACTAGCTGGGGATTTTTCGCACTTTTCTTTTTTACTGTTAACGCGTGAACAGTCGGGTGATATTACTCGCAACATTAATGTTTGGGAAAACCCAGATATATACTGCTGTGGGCCAGCGGGCTTTATGCAAACGGTGAGTGATTTTGCTATAAAGCACGATTTAAATTATTACCAAGAGGCATTTGGTTTAGCACTGCCAACGTTAAACGACGACAGCCAATTTAATGTGCAGGTTAATAGCAGCGCCTATGTAGTAAGCGCCAATAATGCCTTATTGCCTCAGTTTGAAGCAAAACAATTACCGGTTAAACGTGGCTGCGGTATTGGTATTTGCCATCAATGCCAATGTATTAAAAAATCAGGCGTGGTGCGCAATTTAAAAACAGGTGAACTGAGTGACAGCGGCGAGCAATTAATTCAACTTTGTGTAAGCCAACCTGTTAGCGACTTGGAGTTACAATTATGAAAAATATAAACTTTGATCAGCTTGCAAGCGATTTAGATACCATAAAAATGGATACGCTTGGCAAAGTAGGGCAACAAGATGCTGATTACATTCGCGCTGTTGTACGCAAACAGCGAGTGTGTGAATGGAGCGGGCGAATTTTGCTTATGCTTGGTTTTATTCAGCCATTACTGTGGGTTGCTGGTGTACTGTTATTAGCGCTTGCTAAAATTTTAGACAATATGGAAATTGGCCATAACGTTATGCACGGCCAATACGATTGGATGAACGACAAACAGCTTAACTCACAACATTTTGAGTGGGACATAGCGTGTGATGGGCAAAGCTGGCACCGCGTACATAACTTTGAGCATCATACGTATACTAATATTATTGGTAAAGACAGAGACTTTGGTTATGGGTTATTACGCTTAAGTGATGACTTTAAATGGCGCTTTAAAAATGTATGGCAGTTTTTTACGTATATTAATTTAAGTGTGCTCTTTCAGTGGGGGGTGTCGTATCACGAGCTGGCAGCTGAACGCGTGTTTATTGGTAAAAAGAAGGAAAACCGTGAAGGGGGTGTATCGCACGCTACTTTAAAACAACGTTTTTTTAGCAAGGGCGCTCGCCAGTTAATTAAAGATTATACGATCTTCCCATTACTTGCAGGGCCTTTATTTTTATGGGTGTTAGCGGGTAATTTAGTGGCAAACTTAATTCGTAATTTATGGACATCAACCATAATATTTTGTGGGCACTTTACCGAAGAGACTGAAACCTTTAAAGAAGAAGACTGCGTAAACGAAACCCAAGGGCAGTGGTATTATCGCCAAGTATTGGGCTCGTCTAATATTAAAGGGCCGCATTGGTTTCATGTTTTAACTGGGCATTTGAGCTGTCAAATTGAGCATCATTTATTTCCTGATATGCCATCGTCACGCTATCAAGAAGTGGCACCACAAGTACAAGCTGTTATGCAAAAGCACGGTATTGATTATCATACAGGTGGCTTTTTTAAACAGTACAGCTCGGTATTAAAACGTATTATTAGATACTCGTTCAAATAAATAATACGCTCTTAAAAAGCCGATTAATAAGCATATATTAATCGGCTTTTTTGTATGCGCTTCGCAATGTGTTTAATTTATAAACAGTACTTGCAAAAAATTCTTTTGGTTAATTAAAAAAGCCTTACTTTAGCTATGGTTAAATGATGTGTGAATGTCATACAATGGAGAAAAATAGACCACACAAGAGAGATTAAAATGGCCGCATTTGGTACCGTGTTTATGCCGCAGATGATTCAAGCTCGTTTTTCTGATAATGAATGGAGCGAAAGCTCAATTGTCCCTTCCGATAAACTTGAACTTCATGCTGGTGCGCACGTTCTTCATTATTCAAGCACATGCTTTGAGGGCTTAAAGGCCTTTCGTCGTGAAGATGGTTCTGTTTATATTTTTAGAATGGATGCAAATATTGCCCGTATGCAGCAAAGCTCTGCTTTGTTGAGTTTACCTAGTTTTGATGGCGATATGTTAAAAAACATGATTTTAGAAATAGTGCGCGAATACGCAGACGAAACGCCATTACCACCAGGCTCTATGTATATTCGCCCAACCCACATAGGCACTGAGGCTGCAATTGGTAAAGCGGCAGCACCGTCTATGAGCTCACTTTTATATACATTATTATCGCCTGTGGGCGATTATTTTGCAGGCGGTGCTACCGCACTACGTGTATTACTTGAAGAAGACGGCATGCGCTGTGCGCCGCATATGGGTATGGTTAAAAGCGGTGGTAACTACGCCAGTGCACTTGCACCTATTAGTGCTGCACGTGAAAAGTATCAAGCAGATCAAATTTTATTTTGCCCAGGTGGCGACGTACAAGAAACTGGCGCAGCTAACTTTATTTTAATTGATGGCAACGAAATTATTACTAAAGCGCTTGATAGCACGTTTTTACATGGTGTAACGCGTAATAGTATTTTAACCATAGCCAAAGATTTAGGTATGACTGTAAGTGAGCGTAACTTTAGTGTTACTGAGCTACTAGAGCGCGCAGCTAAACCAGGTACAGAGGCTGCACTTTCGGGCACAGCTGCGGTACTTACTGCTGTGGGTACGTTTATTCATAATGATAAAGAATACAAAGTAGGCACTGGCGAGCCAGGCCCAACTACAGCACGCTTACGCCAAGCATTGAACGATATTCAATGGGGCAGAAGCGAAGATAAGCACGGTTGGTTAACTAAAATCTAATTGATTTTATAAGCTTACATTAAAAAGCCACCGATTAGGTGGCTTTTGTATTTTTAAGTATTTTAAATAGTTTGGTACAGTTAAAACTTCATTTCTATTTTGCCGTATACGTAGCGTCCGTTAAATCCATACGGTGAGAAGCTAGAGTAAGCAAATAAGCGCGAGAAGGTTGTTAGCTCTTCAACGTTTTCTCGTGTTGCATCTGGGTATACATCAAAAATGTTATTTGCACCTACGCTCAACGATACGTTATTGGTAAGCGCGTAACCGATGTCTAAGTCGGTGATCCATTTTGGTTTTAGCACTTCATTTAGTTCAGCCGTAGATGATGGATCTTGAGTTTCGCCGTAACGGGTTGTTCTAAGCGTGGTACGAATATCATCGTTAGTCCACGTAGCACTTAAATTGTATTTGTTACGGGGTGTACTTACCTCAAAACGACGCAGCTCAGTGCCTGAGAATAAGTTGTCTTGATCGAATCCTGCTCCTTGTAGCTCGGCTGGTGGGTCGATAATATTTGTTACTTCGTTTTTGCCGTAGTTGTAGCCTAAGTTAAAGGCAATATCGCCATAGCCATCGGTTGCTACATTGTACGAAGCAACTACATCAACACCACGTGTTTTACTATCAATCGCATTTAAGAAAAAACGACCCTGTGTTGCGCCAGTGCCTGCTAATAGCTCTTCAATTGCATCGCCCGACAAGTTGTTAGATAAAACGATACGGTCATCAATTAATATTTGATAGTAATCAACCGATAAGCTGAAGTTAAAGTCGGTAGACCACGTAAAGCCGACACCGTAGTTAGTGGCTTCTTCTGCATCAAGACCTGGTGAGCCAAGGGCTTTTGCTACATCGCTACTTGGTGCAAAGGTACCTGTTTCGGTTGGCTCGCCATCAACAAATACTGTTGCAACAGATGTAAAGTATTGCTGTTGTAAAGAGGGCGCTCTAAAACCTGTTGATGCCGATGCACGAATGGCTAAATCTTCAGTGAGCGAATAACGCGTTGCAATTTTACCATTGAGCGTATCGCCAAAATCAGAGTAATCTTCGTAACGCGCTGCAACAGCTATGTTCCAATCATCTGTAAGGTAGGTTTCTAAATCGATGTAAAAGCTAACATTGTGGCGGCTGTTGTCACCTTCAGACTCTGGGGTAAAGCCTGGAAATACTTGCGAGCCTGCAGCACCAAACGGGCCATCTTCACCAGTAACCTCGCCACCTGGGCCAAATGTCCCTTGAGCGTATGATGCTTCTTCACCGGCTTCAATTTCGTAACCTTCTGTACGATACTCTGCGCCAAAAGCAACACTTACCGAGCTGTCTAAAAAGCTTACATCTACTTCGCGATTAAAATCTACGTTTAAAGTAAGCTGATCGTAAGTCAGGGTGCCGGCATCAAAGCTTGTTTGGCTAGTAGGGCCGTATGATGTATTTAAGCTATTTATAACACCAAACTCAAATGCATCTTGACCATAGACTGCCGATACATCGTAATTCCATTCGCTTAAAAACCCTTTAACGCCAAGCGCTAATGAAAAGTCGTTTATATCTGACGTGATCACCGGTAAAAAGCCGTCAGGGTAAATTTCTTCTATATTACGGCTGTCGCTTGCACGGCGATAAAACCCGCCGCCTTCACCTTCACGTTTAGAGTAAGAACCAAATGAATAGAGCTCAGCATCGTTAGTGAGTTGTAGAGCTGAGTTATAAAAAACAGAGAAATCTTCTACATCACCATTACCAAAGTTATGGTTGTAACGATTTACGGTGAGTTCACGAGGGTCGAGTGAGCCATCATCTAAGCGATCGTAGTTTTCGCGTTGATCGTAGTCTGAACGGTTTGTAGAGTGGCGGTCGCGGTATTCAGTTGAGATGTTTAAAAAGCCATTTTCACCCAGTTCAAAACCCATATTGCCTTGAAGTGTTAATGTTTGACCGTCGGTTAATGAGCGATCGCCGCCTTCAGTAAATGCTAAATTACCATCGCTACCCTCAGATACAGATTCAAGCTGGGGAACGCCGTCCATTTCGGTTACATTTGCGCCATAAATTGCAGCTACAGAACCGCCGCTACTTGCACTTTTAAGTACAATATTAATAACACCCGCTATTGCATCAGAGCCATATTGCGCAGCTGCACCATCGCGCAATACTTCAATGCGCTCAATAGCGTTTGCTGGTATTGCATTTAAATCTACTGACGAAGAGCCACGACCTGTTGAGCCATTTAAGTTAAGTAATGCATTACTGTGACGGCGCTTACCATTAACAAGTACTAGAGTGTGATCGGGTGCTAAACCACGAAGCTGTGCAGGGCGTACATGGTCACTACCATCAGTAAGAGATGCCTGCGGAAAGTTAAAGCTTGGTAATAAGTTACTTAATAATGCGTTTGTTTCGGTAAGGCCTGAGCTTTTAAGTGCATCGGCGCCAATAACATCAATAGGCACAGCGCTGTCTTCTACTGTGCGGCCTAATCGGCGAGAGCCAATAACGCTTATTTGTTCTATGTCTTTTTGTGCTTGTGGCTCTTGCTCTGCAGCATTAATTGAAAAACTACCCAGTAAGGCTGCTGATACGCTTAACGCCAGCAGTTTTTGTGGTGCAGTTTGTTGTAATTTAAATAATGGTCTTTTATTCATGTTGTTTTTCCCTCAAACCCATTGAATTATTTTGTTGTTGTATAAGTAAACCCTTTGGGCTTACTTAGGCTTTTATATAAGCCTGTTTTTAACAAATTGCTTTGTTACTTAGAACATATACGGCATTAACAAACTGAGTCAATTGAATAACATTCAATTAAACTGAATGTTTTTATAATTACATTTTACTAATTTTTATATTCAAAGTGATTTTAGTTATATAAAAATAGAGATGTGTAAGTTACTGATGAGTAATAAGTTATTTTTACAATGGCAGGTTAACGTTTAATTAACTGGTAAGATGAGGTGGTAATTTAAAGTGATTGTTTGTAAAGGTCTATTTTTATTGGCTTGGCAATTAATTAAGATCTAATTATAAATAAATTTAAAACATAAAAATAAAAAATGGCTTTTAAATGTTAATTAAATTAACATTTAAAAGCCGTTTGAAAAATAAGTACGTTGTAATAAACGCCTATACTTTAAATATAGAAGAAACTGCCTTTTTATAAAAAATTGATATAAAAATAAGTTAAAATTTTATTTTGCCAGTTAGCATATCTTTAAACATTACCCAATCTCCCCACAAACTATAAAAAGGATATTTAAAAGTTGCGGGGCGGTTTTTTTCAAAAAAGAAGTGCCCAATCCAAGCAAACCCGTAGCCAATAACAGGCAATAACCATAATAGGCTATATTGCTGTTTTAATAGTGCAATTACGATAACTGCAAGTACAAGTACGCTGCCCACAAAGTGTAAACGGCGGCAGGTAACATTTCGATGTTCTTTTAAATAATAAGGGTAAAATGCTTTAAAGCTCTTAAACGTGTGTTCGTTTTCCATAATGTAGTCTTTTATTGTTATTAATTATAAATACCATTAAAGCTTAAGTTTACATTTGTTTACAGCAATAAATGTTACATAGCGCATCTGAATAGACAGAAGAGCTAAAAGTTAATAGCTTAAGGCTATTATTTATAACAAAGAAGAACGGAACTCCTAATGTTTAAACATACTCTAGCATGTGCTCTACTTGTAGCACTTAGTGGCTGTTCAGAGCCAACCAATACGGTAACGCAAGAAGAAGTAAAACCACCTATGAAACAAGTTAACGCAGTTATATACCCAGAAACAAAAAAAGGTGACGTAGTAGATACCTATTTTGAAGAAACTATTGCAGACCCTTATCGCTGGCTAGAAGATGATATGAGCGAAGAGACCGCTGATTGGGTTAAAACGCAAAACAATTTAACGTTTTCTTATTTAGAGCAAATACCTTATCGCGATAAGTTAAAGCAGCGCCTTGAAAAACTAATGAACTACGAAAAAATAGGCCCTCCTTTCACTGAAGGCGATTACACCTATTTTTACAAAAACGATGGACTACAAAACCAATATGTTTTGTATCGCAGTAAAAATGGCGGTGAAGTTGAAGTATTTTTAGATCCAAACAAATTTAGTGACGATGGCACGACGTCTATGTCGGGTTTATCGTTTTCAAAAGATGGCTCATTATTAGCGTATCAAATATCTGAAGGCGGTAGTGATTGGCGTAAAATTATTGTTATTGATACTCATACTAAAGAGCAAGTTGAGGAAGCACTTGTTGATGTTAAATTTAGCGGTATTGATTGGCTAGGTAACGAGGGCTTTTATTATTCAAGCTACGATAAACCTAAAGGCAGTGAGCTTTCGGCTAAAACTGATCAGCATAAAGCGTATTATCATAAATTAGGGACAAAGCAATCTACCGACAATGTAGTGTTTGGTGAAACTGATGCGCAAAAACACCGCTATGTTGGCGCTGATGTAACTCATGATGGTCATTACTTAATTATTTCGGCAAGTATGTCTACTTCAGGTAATAAGCTATTTATAAAAGACTTAACAAAAGAAAACAGTGAATTTATAACGGTTGTTGATAATACTGATTCAGATATATCAGTTATTGATAACGAAGGTAGTAAGCTGTTTTTAGTTACTAACTTAAATGCGCCAAACAAAAAAGTAGTGACAGTAGATGCTGCCAATCCAACACCTGATAACTGGGTCGATTTAATTCCAGAGACAAAAAACGTATTAAATCTTACAAAAGGTGGCGATACCTTTTTTGCCAACTATATGGTTGATGCAATTTCGAAGGTAAAACAGTACAACAAAAAAGGTGGGTTGATTCGTGAAATTGCCTTACCGGGTGTAGGCACCGCACGTGGGTTTGGTGGTAAAAAAGATCAAACAACGCTTTATTACTCATTTACTAACTACACAACACCGGGCACAACCTATACATTTGATGTATCAACTGGTGAATCGGGTGTTTATCGTAAGTCGGCTATTGATTTTAATAGCGACGATTACACGTCTGAGCAAGTGTTTTACACATCAAAAGACGGCACAAAAATTCCGATGGTCATTACCTATAAAACAGGCATTAAACTTGATGGTTCAAACCCAACTATTTTATATGGTTACGGTGGTTTTAATATTAGTTTAACACCAAGCTTTAGCCCGATTAATGCTGTGTGGCTTGAGCAAGGTGGCGTGTATGCCGTTGCTAATATTCGTGGTGGCGGTGAATACGGTAAAGACTGGCACAATGCAGGAACAAAACTTCAAAAGCAGAATGTGTTTGATGACTTTATTGCCGCAGCTGAATATTTAAAAGATAAAAAATACACCTCTAAAAAGCGTTTAGCACTTCGTGGTGGCTCTAACGGAGGCTTATTAGTTGGCGCTGTAATGACGCAGCGTCCTGACTTATTTCAAGTGGCTCTACCTGCTGTAGGCGTACTTGATATGCTGCGCTATCATACATTTACCGCGGGTGCTGGCTGGGCATACGACTATGGCACCAGTGAGCAAAGTAAAGAAATGTTTGAATACATAAAAGGGTACTCACCACTTCATAATGTAAAAACAGGTGTTGAATATCCAGCTACGATGATCACCACGGGCGATCATGATGACCGCGTTGTCCCTTCACATTCTTTTAAGTTTGCAGCTGAGCTTCAAGCAAAGCAAACAGGTAGTAATCCAACGCTTATTCGCATAGAAACAAATGCAGGGCATGGCGCAGGTACGCCAACAAGTAAAACGATTGAGCAATACGCTGATATATTTGGCTTTACCCTATATAACATGGGTATTGAGTCTTTATAAAAGCGCTAACTAGCTAAGCAAAAAGGCCGAGTAAATTTAATTTACTCGGCCTTTTTAATATTGATTACGGCTTATTATACCAATTCGCTTAATTAAGTATTATTGCACATAGGCACTACTGTACGGGTGAGAATAAACGCTGATAGGTTTTATAAGCGTATTCGTCGCTCATGCCGCTTAGGTAGTCGCAAATTATTCGCATCCCTTGGTTTTGTTTTTCAGCGTCTATGTAAAGTGCTTGAGTTGTTTCGGGTAATAAACGCAGCGGGTCGCTTGCAAACGCTGTAAATAACTCTATTAGTAAATTTTGACCTTTAAACTCTATCTGCTGCATCTCGGGGTCGCGTATTAAGCGTTGAAATACAAAATGCTTGAGTATTTGTAGTACGTGCTCGTATTGCGCGTCTAACTTTGCGGTGTACTTTAAAATAGGGCATTCAAACGCATCGTTTTGAATATCTAAATGTATATGAATAATAAAGGTATTAACCAGCTCGCCTATCGCATCTTTTCGTTCAAAGTCATGCTTTGAAAATAAACGCTGCGTGAGAGATTCAAGCATAGTGTTTAACCAATCAAAGTTAAGCGCTTTTAAATGAGGCAGAGCATGGGTTTGCCAATCATCTAATGTGAGCACTTGCGTGGCGATTGCATCTTCTAGGTCGTGCACTGCGTAGGCTATATCGTCGGCATGTTCCATTATGGCGCTGTCGAGTGATTTATACGTTGTTTTGGCGCGGTATTTATCTATAGGTGCATTGTTACTTAAAAGCTGCTTATCGCTTTGACTAAGGGGCTCTATGATCCAGTTAAATATAGCGCAATCATCGTTATACAATCCTTTGGCGGGTCGCCAATCATCAGCTTTAATAAATGAGCGTGTGTTATTTACCTCTGGAATGGTGTGCCATAACTCGTTTATAAATGCAGGGTATTTGATAAAGCCCAGTAAAGTACGGCGTGTTAAGTTCATGCCATGACCATTCGAATAGGGCTCAAGCTTTGCAACAATACGTAAGGTTTGCGCGTTGCCTTCAAAACCACCGTGATCTCGCATCATGTAATTAAGGGCTATTTCGCCGCCGTGGCCAAAGGGCGGGTGGCCAATATCGTGCGCTAGGCATAAGGTTTCAAGTAGCCCAGTTGAAGGAAAGTGCTCAAAATCACTGTGTTGAGTTCTTAAATGGCGCAGTATGCCGGTGCCAATTTGCGATACCTCTAAAGAGTGCGTTAAACGTGTACGATAAAAATCGTTAAGGCCAATCCCCATAATTTGAGTTTTAGCTTGTAAGCGCCTAAATGCTGCTGCATGAATAATACGAGAACGATCTACCTGCCAGGGTGAGCGATTATCGTTTGGGCGGTGTTTATATTGCTCTATTATTCGGCTTTGCCATTGTTTATCCATACTGCTTTACTCACAAAACTTTATTAAACACGGTATTAGCTCAGTATACCTTTGCGGTTATAAATTGCGAATGAACAAAGTGCGTTATTCGCCTTTATAAAGTGGCTTAGGTATAATGCGCGTTCGTATGTATGTGTATTACCCATGCATAAGCAGGGCGTGTTGATCTTTGTGGATTAAATTTGTTCAATCTAGGGGCGATTTTATCGCGGCGAGAGATTTGTAACCTAGTGGGCTCGATAACTGCTCCTGCGTTATTCTACTGGCTTACATCCATGTAAGAATAAGTAAAAATTGAGCAACAATGAGTTAATCGCCCTTAGGAAGAACCCTTTGGGCAGCGCATGTTTGGCATTTATGCTGCGTTATCGCCTATTTATGGGGAATAACCACACTACATAGGCTCTGCTTTGCCTAAATGCCAAACACACTGCTGCAAACTTAATCACTAAAGGTCAATACGCCCTAATATTAATAGAGAGAATAGATGTTAAAAACGATTTTTAAGCTTTTACTAACTGGATTTTTTGTTTGGGCACTTGCTTACCCGTTTATACAAAGCGATGACATTGATTTAGACGAGCAAACGTCTGAACAACCAAAAAAAGTTAAGAAAATAGAAAAACCACTTCATAACGTTAAGCTACCAAAATTTTCTGAATTTGCTGATATAAAAGAAAAAAAGCATGCCTTTTTTAGCTTTATTCGACCACATGTAGATGCTGAAAATAAAAAAATATTACAGCAACGTGCAAAATTAGAAATTGCTCGTATGATGCTTGAAAATAACGAACCTCTTTTGAAAAAACAAAACAAAGATGCGGCTCAAATATTGAAGTCGTACGGCTTACCTGAAACGGTTAATACGCTTAATATTACTCAAGCGCTGCGCCGTGTGGATATTATTCCTAAAGAGCTTGCGCTAATGCAAGCTGCGAATGAATCGGCGTGGGGTACTTCACGGTTTGCACGCATAGGCCTTAACTTTTTTGGTCAGTGGTGTTACTCAAAAGGCTGTGGCATGGTACCAAAGCGCAGAAACACAGGGGCTGCACACGAAGTTGCTGCGTTTAAGTCGGTACGTGCAGCTGTTAGCTCATACTTTAAAAATATAAATACTCATAATGCTTACAAAGAGCTGCGCGCTATACGTGCAAACTTACGTTTAGAGCAAAAGCCAATTTTAGCCACGGAGCTAACGCATGGTTTAATGTCGTATTCAGAGCGTGGCGAAGCTTATATAGAAGAGCTAAACACAATGATTAACCAAAATAGAGCTTACTTTGATGAATAAAGGTATTTTAAAAAGCACTAAAGCGATATCACTATTATTGCTAAGTGCTGTAGCACTAAACGTTAGCGCTAAAGAATTTGTTATGTCGTATGATGGATTTTATGATCGATTAGAGGTTGTCAATAAAGGCGATTTTCAATATGCACGAGTCAACTTTTACATTAGCGATATTGCGACCAACGAAGCGTGTGCAATAAAAAGCGGCACAATTTTAACTGAAAACAACGAATACCCGCTTAACTTTACCGATAAAGCTCAATTACTTTTGCCGTTTGATAAACAGCTCGATACCGACAAAGCTGTTATTGTTGTTGAGCCGCAAAACCCAAACCATGATTGCCAACTTAAATTGCAAATTGAGGCAAATGAGCTTGAAGGGCTGACACTTTCAAAGCAGTCTTTATATACCATTAATACCGAATTAGATGAACTGCTAACTGACTTGTCCGGCTTTTTTGTAAGTAAGCTAATGTGGTTTTTACTGCCAGAGCAAAAAGGTGTTGCGGTTACATTTAATGCACCAACACAATTGGCTGACAAAAATATTAAGTGTGAAAAATCAGTTTGTTACTTTGCAGTTGAAGATGACTGGGAAGACGATGCAACCATACTAGGTAATATTAATAATGTAGTTAAAGTAACGCCTTGGATTGCAAAGTAAGTCTTTAACACTCGATACAAAAAAACGGCGCTTTGCGCCGTTTTTTTTTACTTTAATAACGCCTGAGTAGAATCACGGTTAATAAGCGTTGGCTCAAATACCCTATTTATTTCTAAGTTTTTATATTGGTAAATATCTTTAAGCACCATTTTAGCGGCCATCTGACCCATGTTTTCTACAGGGTTATCTATAGTTGTCAAAGTAGGGTACAAGTAGTTTGCAAATATAACGTTATCAAACCCGATCACCGATAAATCATTGGGTAAATTATAACCATGCTCACGAGCATATTTCATTGCCCCAGAGGCCATTTCGTCGTTGGCACAGACTAACGCTGTAAAAGGTATGTTTTTATTAATCAGTTGCTTTAACGCTTGCGTGCCACCGACTTCATTAAAGTCGCCTTCGTAAAAAAGCTCATTATTAAATTCGATATTATGCTCGGTAAGTGCTTTTTTATGGCCCTTTAATCGGTTTCGAGCATCGGCTTTAAATTGCGGACCTGCTATGTAGGCTATTTTTTTGTGGCCTTGCTCAAGTATAGATTTACTCGCTAAATAACCACCGAGTTCGTTATCAAGGCTAATACAATTATCTTTAAGTGGTTTTACATAGCGATTTATTAAGTAAACCGGGGTTTTACCTTGGCTAAGTTCTATAAGGTATTCATCGCTTACGGCTTCAACGTGCAGTATAAGTGCATCGCATTTACGGCTAATTAAAAACTCGATACCGTCTTTTTCTTTATCGTCTTCACTGTGGCCTGTGGTGATAATTACATGTTTTCCGGCGGCTCTAAGCTCAGACTCTATTCCTGCCATCATTTGTGCAAAGAAAGGACCGTGCAGTTCTGAAACTAAAATACCTACGCTATTAGTACGGTTAGAGGCAAGAGACTGTGCAATAGAGTTTGGTTTGTAGCCTAACTGCGCCATGGCATCGAGTACTTTTTTGGTTGTTTTTTCGCTGACGCGGGTGTTTTTGTTCATTACCCGCGAGACAGTGGCTAACGACACACCGGCAAGATCTGATACTTCATAAATAGTGGCCATATTAATTGTTTACTCGCTTATCCTTAACTGCTTCGGGTAAATAATACCGTAGAGTGCATACCCAAACCACCTCAAGATGTAAGTTTCAGTTTTAATAAAAAGAGACTTTCATTGTTGCTCTGGGTATATATTAATTAGTTGTTGTTAGTTTAGTTTGAATGTTTTCAACAACGTGGTTAGTTAGTGTATATTTTTTCATTATGTAAGCCACAAATAATGAGCCAAAAGCCGGAAGTACTGTAAAAGAGAGCAAAATACCGTGCTGAGTATCGATAGTTTGTATTACATCTGCCTGATAGCTGTAAAAAGAAAGCAGCCATCCTGCAATTGCGCCACCAACAGCAACACCCATTTTTATAAAAAATATAACGCCGGAATACACCAAGCCGGTTATTCTAACACCTGTTTTTTCATGCCCGTAATCTATGGTGTCAGCCATTTTTGCCCATAATAAAGGCGTGGCCATATCTAAAAAGAACTTCCATAAAATAAAGGCGGTAAATGCCAGCACTAAAGAGTCTTTACTAATAAAGTAACTAAGCGCACAAATAGCAGCGGCGATTAGTTGTAAGCCAATATAGGCTTTTATTTTACAAAATCGCTTTGCCAGCGGTTGTGCTAATGCGCAGCCAAGCATACTAGCTGCAACGCCTAGGGTCATAAATAGGGTAATTAAATCATCACGGCCTAAATAATATTTTACGTAGTAAACGGCAAGGGTAAGCCTTAACACTTGACCGGTTAGTAAAAAAAAGGCAGCAAGGCACAAAGTACGCCACTGATCGTTTTTAATTAGTGCTTTAACACTTTTTATAAAAGGAATGTTTTGCTCTTTTGGCTGCTGTATTCGCTCTTTTGTGCCCAAAAAGCACAGTAAAAAAAGCACAAGGCCTAAAATACTCATGGCTGTCATGGTGTATTGGTAGCCTTTAGCCGCATCGCCTTGGCCAAAATATTCAACCATTGGCATAGTACAGCCAGCCACAATCACACCGCCTAACATGCCAAACACAAAACGATATGACTGGATAGTAACGCGCTCTTTTGCGTCGCTTGTAAGTACACCGCCTAGGGCGCAATATGGAATATTTATTGCGGTATATGCCACCATAAGTAGCGTATAGGTAGTAAAGGCATAAATTATTTTATCAGTGCCTTTTAAATCGGGAGTGGTAAACGCCAAAATACTAATAATGGCAAATGGCAGGGCAAGCCATAATAAATAGGGACGAAAGTGCCCCCATCGTGTATGCGTTTTGTCGGCTAGGTTGCCCATAACAGGGTCGGTTACAGCATCAAAAATACGCACTGCTAAAAACATAGTGCCTACTACCGCAGGCGAGAGCCCAACTACATCAGTATAGTAGAGCATTAAAAACATCATAACCGTTTGAAAAATAATATTGCTGGCGGTGTCGCCGAGGCCATATGCTATTTTTTCTTTTACACTTACCATGTTTATTTTATCCCGCTTTATTTTTATTTTATCGATTAGAAATAAGTGCTTTATAAGCGTGGCCACTTGCTTTAATAGTACGTTGTTGGGTTTCATAATCAACGTATACTATGCCAAAACGTTTTAAATACCCTTCAGCCCATTCAAAATTATCCATTAAGCTCCACGCAAAGTAACCAATAATATTAACTCCTTGCTCGGTTGCATTATGTACGGCATTTAAATGCGTGTGATAGTAGCTAAGCCTATCTTGGTCGTTAACCTCACCATTATTTATGGTATCTGGCATGGCTGCGCCATTTTCTGTGATGTACATAGGCGGTAACGTGTACGTTTTATGTAAATCGATTAGTAAATCAGTAAATGATTGCGGGTAAATTTCCCATCCCATATCAGTAAGTGGACCCTTAGGTGCTATTGGTTCATATATATGTGTAGGGTGCGCTTTATATACTTGGCGAGTATAAAAATTTATGCCTAAGTAATCGATTGGTTGCGAAATTAACGCCATGTCGCCTGGGTGTATGTCAGGTAAATGATCCTTAGGTAATTGGTTTATTATATCTGGGTAGTGGCCATCCATAATAGGTTTCATGTACCACTGATTTAAATAATCATCGGCGTATTTGGCACAGTCTATATCTTCTTGAGAGTTTGTAAGCGGGTAAGCGGGTGTAAAATTAAGCACAATACCATTTTGTGTATTAGGTGATGTTTTATTTAGTACTTTCATAGCTAGGCCATGGGCAAGTAATAAATGATGTGCCGCTTTTTTACCATATTGTTTTCCTACTAGGCCTGGAGCATGTATGCCAATTTCATAACCTAAAAAAGCACTACAAAAAGGTTCGTTTAATGTAGCGTAAGAAAACACACGCGTTCCAAATGCGCGTGTAATTAGTTCAACGTATTGCTCAAATGCGTAAGCTGTTTGTCTGTTAAGCCAGCCGCCTTCATCCTCTAAGTATTGAGGTAAATCCCAATGATAAAGCGTAACAAAAGCTTTTATGTTTCTACGATTTAGTTCATCGAGTATGTCAGTATAAAATTTAACGCCCTGTGGGTTAAGCTCGCCAGAGCGCGTTATTACACGCGGCCATGATATAGACAATCTGTAAGCATCTACACCTAATGAGGCAATTAAATCTATATCTTGCTGCCAATTGTTATAATGATCACAAGCAATATGGCCATGCGAACTGTCAGCAATTTTACCCTCGGTGTCACAAAATGTATCCCAAATACATGGTAAGCGATGTTCATACCCTCCTTCTATTTGAAATGATGCAGTAGCTACACCATAAACAAATTCTTTTGTTAATAGAGGTGAATGAGATGGTAATGATATTTTTGTCATTAGTTACAAACCTTTTTGAGATCTAAATTGCACGCTTAGCGCTTTTATTTACTGCTTTACAGCGGGTACAACACATTAATAAAAATAAAAGTTGTTGAAATATGTAACATGTTCGTATTTAATTAGCCGTGAAAGCGCTTACATTTTTAGATTAATGTTAATTAATCTTCAGGTCAACTCTTTAATACTGCGCCTTAGCGGGGATTGTATTAATAATATACTGAAGATCAATTTATAATAATAAATTGCGGAGAGCACATGGCTAGTTCAGCACCACTGACATCACACACACAGTCGCAAAATTACCAAGATAAAAACTATGGTTTTGCACTTACTTCTTTAACTTCACTGTTTTTTATGTGGGGTTTTATTACCTGTTTAAATGATATTTTGATCCCGCATTTAAAAGCGGTTTTTGATTTAACTTATGTGCAAGCAATGCTTGTGCAATTTTGCTTTTTTGGCGCTTACTTTTTAATGTCTTTGCCTAGTGGCTATATTGTTAAAAAGCTTGGTTATAAAAAGGGAATAGTGGTTGGACTGCTTATTGCAGCATTGGGGTGCGTACTTTTTTACCCTGCAGCCGCTATGCACAATTATCCAGTATTTTTGTTTGCCTTGTTTGTATTAGCTAGCGGCATAACATTACTGCAAGTATCTGCTAACCCTTACGTTAGTTTATTAGGCTCACCTAAAACTGCGTCGTCTCGCTTAACGCTTACTCAAGCTTTTAACGCACTAGGTACTACTGTTGCCCCATCATTTGGTGCTTTATTAATACTAGACTCGGCGTCTGAAGCATTTTTAACACCCGCGCAAAATGCAGAGTCGGTACAACTTCCTTATTTACTTTTAGCAGGCATGCTTATTTTACTAGCCGGTATTTTTGCATGGCTTAAATTGCCAGACATAATGAGTGAGCAAAAAGAAGCGGCTGAAAAGTCAGATACAATTGAGGGTAGTGCTTGGCAATACCGTCATTTAACACTCGGCGCTGTGGGTATATTTATGTATGTGGGCGCAGAAGTTGCTATTGGCAGCTTTTTAGTAAGCTTTTTAGCACAAGAAAATATTGCCGGTTTAAAAGAGCATGTTGCCGCTCATTACATCACTTATTATTTTGGTGGAGCTATGGTTGGACGGTTTATTGGTGCTGCTGTAATGCAAAAATTACCTGCTGGCAAAGTACTTGGCTTTAACGCAAGTATGGCTATTATTTTAGTGGTTATTGCTATGAGCACGTCGGGTCAGTTAGCCATGTGGTCAATATTATTGGTTGGTTTATTCAATTCTATTATGTTCCCCACTATTTTTAGTTTAGCGTTAAATGGGCTTGGTAAGCATACAGCGCAGGGCTCTGGCATTTTGTGTTTGGCGATTGTAGGGGGGGCAATAGTGCCACTTTTACAAGGTGCGCTTGCTGATAGTGTGGGTGTTCAACTTTCGTATGTTTTACCTATTTTATGTTACATATTTATCGTGTTTTATGGTTTAAGCGGAAGCAAACCAGTTCAAGCTCAGGAGACTCTATAATGAAAACCCCTTTTACACTTAATAAAATCGCACTTGCCACATTAATTGCATCGGTAGGTAGTTTATCGGCTTGTTCAAATGACGCGACAACACCCCCTGAAACTAATAATGCTTTATCTAAAACAGAGCAAATTTGGCCAAAACTTAATATTGCCGTAAAACAAGACCCAGCGATAGAAGCCAAAATTGCGGATTATTTAAAAACGATGACTCTTGAGCAAAAAGTAGCTCAAATGATTCAACCAGAAATTCGTGATATTACCGTTGAAGACATGCGCAAATATGGCTTTGGTTCATACCTTAACGGTGGTGGTGCATTTCCTAATGGTGATAAACACGCAACACCTATGGATTGGGTTGCACTGGCAGAGAGTTTTTACCAGGCCTCTGTAGATGACTCGCTTGATGGCACTAGTATTCCGACAATGTGGGGCACCGATGCTGTACATGGTCATAATAATGTAATTGGCGCGACTTTATTTCCGCATAACATTGGTTTAGGCGCTGCTAATAATCCTGATTTAATAGAGCAAATAGCGTCTATTACTGCTGTAGAAGTAATGGCAACAGGTATTGATTGGGTGTTTGCTCCTACCGTTGCTGTTGTTCGCGATGATCGCTGGGGAAGAACTTACGAAGGATACTCTGAGGATCCTCAAATAGTACGTGATTACTCTGCTGCCATTGTAAATGGTTTACAAGGCAAAGCCGATGGCGACTTTTTAAGTGATAAGCGAGTTATTAGTACCGTTAAGCACTTTTTAGGTGATGGCGGCACGATAGATGGCGATGACCAAGGTAATAATATCGACACTGAGCAAGATTTGTTTGATATACACGCCCAAGGTTACGTTGGTGGTTTATCGGCAGGTAGTCAGTCTGTAATGGCGTCTTTTAATAGCTGGAACGGCGTTAAAAACCACGGTAATAAATACTTATTAACTGACGTGCTAAAAACACGTATGGGTTTTGATGGTTTTGTTGTTGGTGACTGGAACGGACATGGCCAAATTGAGGGCTGTACAAACGAAAGCTGCGCGCAAGCGGTTAATGCAGGGCTTGATATTTTTATGGTGCCAACAGGTGCTTGGAAGCCTTTGTACGAGAACACAATTGCGCAAGTTAAGTCCGGCGAAATCAGCATGTCACGCATTGATGATGCGGTAAGTCGTATATTAAGAGTTAAACTTCGTGCCGGTTTATTTGACAAGCCAAGCCCTGCTAAGCGCCAGTTTTCGGGTAAAACAGAGCTAATTGGTGCACAGCAACACCGCGAAGTTGCACGTCAGGCAGTTCGTGAGTCACTTGTATTACTTAAAAATAAAAACAATATATTACCACTTGCTGCAAACCAAACGGTACTGGTTGCGGGCGATGGCGCTGATAATATTGGTAAGCAGTCGGGCGGGTGGAGTATTACGTGGCAAGGTACAAATAATAAAAATGCTGATTTTCCTGGTGCAACGTCAATTTACAAAGGGCTTGAAGAGCAAATTTCAGCCGCAGGTGGTAAAGCCATATTAAGTGCTGATGGTTCATTTGAGCAACGTCCAGATGTAGCCATTGTTGTATTTGGCGAGGAACCATACGCAGAAGGTCATGGCGATAGAGATAATTTAGAATTTGAACGCGGTAATAAAAAATCTTTAGCACTTTTAACGTCATTAAAAGCCCAAGGTATTCCAGTTGTATCGGTATTTATATCGGGTCGCCCTATGTGGGTTAATAGTGAGCTAAATGCATCTGATGCGTTTGTCGCTGCTTGGTTACCGGGTACTGAGGGCGCAGGTATTGCAGATGTAATATTGAAAGCTAAAGATGGGGCGACCCAACATAGCTTTAAAGGTAAGTTGTCATTTTCATGGCCTAAATCGGCTGTGCAAAGCACAGTTAACAAAGGTGATGATGATTACAGCCCATTACTACCGTATGGCTTTGGTTTAACATATGGCGATAAAAATGTATTAGCTGATAACTTAGACGAGAACTCTAAATTAGACAACTCTGCACTTACCAGCATGGATATTTTAGTGGGAGCACCAATAGCCCCGTGGAGATTACTACTTAAATCGGGTGATGAACTTTTAGATGTATCTAGCAGTACGCACGAGTTTGGCGCAATTAAGTACCGCACTGAAGATAAAACAGTGCAAGAGGATGCGCGTCAATTTAACTTTAGCGGTACTGAAAAAGCCAGTGCAGAAATAGTGACCAGTTTTGCAGAAGACACCATTGCTTATTTAGAAGCCGATGCGGTTATAAGCTTTGACATTAAATTAAATGAGGCACTAACAGGGCCTGTTGATTTAGCAATGACATGTTCAGGTGCATGTGGCGCAAGTATTGATTTAGCAAAAATAGTAGACAAAACGGTTGTTAATAAATGGCAATCAGTTTCTGTAGATTTAGGTTGTTATGCTGATAAAGGGGTGAATTTTGCAAGCCTCACTAGCCCATTTAGTTTACACAGCAGTGCTAAGGCTTCGGTATCGGTAGCAAACATACAGTTTGTGCCTAATAAAGCCAAAGATGCAACACTCGCTTGTAAGTAGTTAAAACTCTTAATATAAAACTATATTATGTTTAAGCCCTTCGATTGAAGGGCTTTTTTATGCTGTAAGATAATATTTAATACTAATTCGCTATTTCGTCGTTCTCGGCAATTGCTCCTGCATCTATGCAGTCGTCAATAAGAGTTTTTTAATGCAGGTAGCGACACGTTTAGCCCCGCAAAATAATTAAGTTTTATTGCGGATTGGTATAAGTAGTACTAAGGCGAATCTATATGTAAAGTTTAGAGTACGCTGTTTGCAGGTTTACTTTAGAAGCTCACAACTCTTTGTTACCTAAATGGGTGTAAGTTAGCGAGTAACGTGCGCACTAATAAATCTCGCGCTAGGATTGGCACTTTTGAAAAAACAAACCCTAAAGCTCTAAATATTCTAGCTTTGCAATAACAGCTGTTTTTCGTCAAAGGTGACAACTTTGTCTCTACCGGTTTCTTTAGCAAGATAAAGGCGTTTATCTGCTAATGATAGTAAATCCTTTATGCTCATTTGCCCGTTTAATGCTGTGCTTACTCCAGCACTAACAGAGAGATTTATGTGCGCGCCTTTATAATAAAAAGGGTGCTTAGAAATATTTTCACGTAAATACTCAGCAGATTCTCTTGCTGAACTTAACGAATAGTCAGGCAGTAAAATTGCAAATTCTTCTCCGCCTATTCTTGCGCTGATACCGGTATTTATAAATTGTTCTTTAATATTTTGAGCGATCCATTTTATTGCCTGATCACCCGTATCATGGCCGTATTCATCATTTACGCGCTTAAAAAAATCAATATCTAAAATAATTATACTAACGCTTTTATCTTTATTACTAAGCTGATTGAGTGACTCTTTGGCTTTATTAAAAAACCCTCTTCTATTAAGAAGCTGTGACAGAGAATCTGTGTTAGCGAGGTTTGAAAGCGTGTATTCAGTATTCGAAAAAAGTAAAAAGGGTAATATGAGGGCACTTAAGGTCGCTAATATTAAATGACTGATAAGGATTATTTGTAATGGAGCGGTAATATCAACCACGTTACTACTAATAACAGGGATTGATAGCACAGCTACTTGTAAAAGCATGACTCCACTGTGCACTAAAAAACAGGTGGTTAGCGCTTTTTGCTGAATTTTAGCAACAAAGCTCATGCTTTTAATTAAATAACCTGAATAGATAAATAGCCCAGCAATAATTAAACTGGTCAACATTTTTGCTGCATCAAAAGGATAAATAGCTAATAGTAAAAACGCAGAAAAACCAAAAATGCAGTACAAGGGCATTAAACTAATATTTTGTGTATTTTTGTATTTAAATAGTCCGACGATTATTAATAATGGGCTTAAAATAATAAAAATGTTTGCTAAATAATGGGTAACGAAAGGGAAGTCTATGTAAACCCGAATACTTGCAAATACCTCAGCCGCTGCGAAAGAAAAACAAGCAAGGCTAAATAATAAAAATGCGGGTTGGCTTTTGTATTTATAAACAGATACAAAAAAGAAACCTATCATAAGGTTAAGGATAAAAGAGAGGCAGATCACAGTAGGAAGATGTAACATGATTGGTTCTCTTTATAAGTAATTAATATAGTAAATTAACCCCTAATTATTAGGTATTAATTGTGAAAGGTCAACAGGGTTAAAAGTACTACTTTTAACCAGCTATAATATTACCTTTTTAAATGTTAACACACGCTAAACCAAACTCTCTAAAGCAGATTTTATATCGGTATGGTGAAAGCGATAATGATGTTCTTGCAACTTCGTTGGTTTAACAAACTGACCGGTAGTGAGCAAATCAGACATTTCACCCATTAGCACTTTAAGTACAAAGGCTGGCATAGGAATGAATGCCGGGCGTGATAGAGCTTCCCCTAAGCGTTTGCTAAATTGAACGTTGCTAACAGGGTTAGGGGCTGTTGCGTTTACAGGCCCCGATATTTCGTTGTGCTTTATTATAAACAATATGAGCTGTGTCATATCGTCAATGTGTATCCACGACATACCTTGCTCACCACTTGCGATAGGGCCGCCTAAACATAGCTTAAACGCAGGTAACATTTTGGCTAGTGCCCCTCCTTTTTTTGATAGGACAATGCCAGTTCTTAATAAGCACACACGAGTTTGCTCTGATTGAGCTGCAAGCGCTGCGTTTTCCCAGTCTTTACACAAGGTGTGCGCAAATTCATTATGTGGTTCATCAAAACTTTCGTCGATGACCTTATTGCCTTGACGGCCATAAAAGCCTATAGCGCTGCCAGATATAAACGTGTGTGGTGGGGTAGAGCACGCTTTAATAGCGTTTGAAATTTGCTTGGTGATAATAAGGCGGCTATCGCGAATTATTTGCTTTTGTTTGTCGCTCCAGCGCTTATTTACAATAGGCTCGCCCGCAAGATTGATAACAACATCAACAGTATTAAAATCGACATTGTTAATATCACTTACTGCTTTTACTTTATGGCTTAACAGTACATTTGCTTTGGTAGGATTACGGCTAAGCACGGACACCGTGTTGTGATGCAGTAAAAAAGGGCATAAATGTTTACCTATTAGCCCTGTCGCGCCTGTAATAAATATATGCATTATTAATCCTTAAATTAAATGTGAGTAAGTAACCTAAACGCTTGTTATTAAACATAGCTTAATAACATTTAATTGTTAACAGCAATGAATTTAGTTACTAAAGGCCTGTTTATTTACATGCAAACTTGCTTTGTTTTAAATGAAATTTATAGCCAAGAAATGCAAGCTTACTGTTTTTATGACTCAATATTTTAATAAACCTATTAACCGTTACGCAGATTAATTAATACTCGCAAGCCCCCAGCTTTGCAAATATATACGTAAAACTCACTTTTATGATCACTTGGTAAATATTTCATTTAATTGGCTTTTGCCTTACACTAAAGCCTTATCATTAATAAAAGGATTAACGAATTGGCAAGTTTAACTGGCGTAAATAAAAGCTTAATAGTTTTTGCTGCCTTGGTCGTAGTACTCGCAGGTATTAAAGCAGCGAGCGTGATTATTATTCCCTTTATTTTAGCGGCATTTATTGCCATTGTTTGTAATCCATTAATTAAATTTTTTGCACGTTACAGCATTCCTAAAGGTATAGCGGTAATGCTGGTTGTGCTAATTATTGTTGGCTTAGGGGTCAGTCTCGGCGGACTAGTTGGGCAATCGGTAAATGACTTTTCGCAGCAGCTCCCAGAGTACAAAGCCAAACTTCAAGAAGATTTTGTATGGTTAGTGGACCTAGCTTCTCAATACAATATTTTAATAAATAAAGACCAAATATTGTCCATGTTTGACCCAGGTAAAATGGTTGATGTAGCCACCAATATGCTTACTGGTTTAGGTGGCGTAATGGCTAATATGTTTTTGATTATATTAACCGTTGTTTTTATGCTATTTGAAGGCCCAATGCTGCGAAACAAAATTCACGCGGCACTTAAAGACCCCGATAACAAAATGAAGCAGATTGACCGCTTTTTAGAATCTATAAATTCATATCTTGCCATCAAAACCTTAGTAAGCCTCGGCACAGGTATTATAGCTGCGTTTTATTTATGGATTTTAGATGTTGATTACTTTGTATTGTGGGGCGTATTAGCATTTATGTTTAATTACATTCCTAACATTGGTTCTATTATTGCCGCAGTTCCTGCTGTATTGCTTGCTCTTATAACACAGGGCCCTTTAATTGCGGGGCTTGTAGGCGCAGGCTATTTAACTATAAACACGGTGATGGGTAATATTATTGAACCTAAGTTTATGGGTAAGGGCTTAGGGCTTTCTACTTTGGTGGTGTTTTTATCATTAATATTTTGGGGATGGTTGCTGGGCACTGTAGGTATGTTGCTATCTGTACCACTGACTATGATTGTTAAAATTGCACTTGAAGCAAGTGAAGAAGGGAAGTGGATTGCCACTATGCTAGGTAGTGGCGAAAAAATAGAGCAAGATTGAGTTAATTAATTTACTAGTTTACTGGCATTTTTAAAATGTCAGTAAACTGATGTGTTAATTGAATTTCACACTGCTTGTAGCTTATCGCTGCTGTTGTAGCATTAGGAAGTTTTAGTAAATAGCGCCATTGGCAGCTGCTTTCGATATATTTTTCGTGATTAATAATACTTCTTTTAAATAAAGGTAACACTTGGGTATTTCCTGTGGAGTCCTCTATTTGTCCTAGCTCATACTTACGTTTTTGTATCCATGTGCCTTGTACTTGCTTTGCTCTTTCAAGTTCACTATCAAGGCATTGAATGTATCGCTTAGCTTCGTCAGTACTTGCGTTTGCTACTAAAGTACAGGTGTCATCAGCAAAGCTGTATTGGCTTGCAATTAACAGCACACTTGCTGCTAATCTAGTAAAAGTATTATTTTTTGTCATTATAATTAAACTCTAAAATAAATTGCGCACCGCCTAAGTTATCAGACTTAGTAATAGTAAGCGTGCCGTGATACGACTTAACTAAATCAGATACAATTGCCATGCCTACACCGTGACCACTTTCGTATGTATCAAGGCGAGTGCCACGGGTTAATAGTGATTCGCGCTTATCTTCTGGCACACCTGGGCCATCATCACTTATACCAATACATAGCGTTTTAGCTTGGATCACTTGTACTTCAACTTGTGAGCGACACGCTTTGCAGGCGTTATCAATTAAGTTACCAAGTAGCTCCATTAAATCGGTTTGATCACCCAAAAAGTAGTCTTTTTCGGTTACAGTGCAATTAAATATAATATCTTTATCACGGTAAACTTTGGCCATAGCACTTAAAATAGAGTCAACCACAGGCTTAACCGGCGTTTGTTTTTTCCATGTGTCTGATGCGCCAGTAGCAGCACGTTTTAACTGATGCTCGATCATCACATTAATTCGATCTAATTGTTCTTGTGCGTCGGCATCGTTTGCAAGCGGGCTTGATTTTAAAACGGCAAGCGGTGTTTTAAGTGCATGTGCAAGGTCACTTAATGACGCTCTGTAGCGCTCTTTTTGACGTTGTTGCGACTCAAGTAATAAATTGAGGTCTGACTTTATTGTTTGCAGTTCAACAGGGTAGAGCCCTTTAATTTCTTGGATATCGCCCGATTCAATTGCTTTTATCTCTTTATCGAGGCGCTGTAGCGGGCGTGCACTCCAAATAAAACCAATTGCCATAAGCCCAGCGATTGCAATACCCATAATGAACATCCAATCAACCAAGGTTTGTTTGAAACCATCCATTAATCTAAGTAGTGCATCGTTTCGTTTTACTAATATAAAGCGGGCTTGTTCAGATTGGTCAATGTTATTAAGAATGACAGTAAGACTAAGTTGCCAATAAACTGTATTTTTATATTCTACGCGGCGAAAATCAGCGGCACCTGCTTTAGTTTCTATTTGCTGAGGAACAAAGTTAACATTAACTGCCGATTCAGAATGCCAAATAGGATCATTGTCACGGTAAATCATAGCGTAGGTATCTGAATTTAATCTGTTGAGTTCTGGCGCGAGAATAGTGCTTGGCATAATAATACCATGCTCAGTAAAGTCGACTTCAGAGATTAAAGAGTAGAGCTGTGCTTCGAGGGTTTTTTCTGTCGCATCAACTAATGAAGCGTAATACGCTTTACCAATTGAGTAAAATAATATGGGCAGGGCGACTAATAAAACAAAGACAAGGATAAATCCTTGCCTTATTTTAAGTGATATTTGAGGTGCTACCACTGACTTTTAAGCCTGTAACCACGCCCACGTAGTGTTTCTACTGGGTTTAATGTGCCTTCAGGGTCAAGTTTTTTACGTAGGCGAAGTACAAATACTTCAATTACATTCGAATCAAGATCGAAATCTTGGTCGTATATGTGTTCAGTAAGCTCTGATTTAGAAATCACTTTTTGAGGGTTAACCATTAAGTACTCAAGTACTTTGTACTCGTAGGCTGTCAGGCTAAGCTCTTTATCATCAACCCATACTTGCTGTGAGCGTGTATGAATTTTAATCGGGCCCGCAGTCATTTCTGGGTTTGCCTTACCTGCACTTCGACGAATTAATGCATTACAACGTGCAATTAACTCCTCAACATGAAATGGTTTAGTTAGGTAATCATCTGCACCTGCATCTAAACCTTCTACTTTATCTTGCCAACGGTCACGCGCTGTTAATATTAAAATAGGGATTGTTATGCCTTGTGCACGTGCTTTATTAATTAGCTCAATACCGTCTATTTTAGGTAAACCTAAATCAACTACGGCCATATCAAGCGGGTATTCTGTAATGTGGAAAAGACCTGCTTCACCATCGTGGCATAAATCCACACTGTAACGTTCTTTTTCTAGTGCATTACGTAGGTTATCTGCTAAATGTAAATCGTCTTCTATAACTAAAATTCGCATTTGTTAATCCTTTTTCACTTCGCCGGTTTTTTTATTTATATGTAAATCAACGACGTGGCCGTCAGATTTGAGTATTCGTACGGTATAAAAATCTGTTTTTTCGGTAATTTTAAGGGTTTTACCGTCTATGGTTTGTTTTGCAAGTACTACAGCTTTCTTTTTGCTTACCTCAGTTTTTGCTGTTTTTGTACTCGTTGTGCTTGCTTGAGCTAAATTAGCAAAGCTAATACAAGCAATTAAACTAAGGCTTAATAATACGCGCATGACGGAAACTCCTAGACCAGACCCACCTAGTTTAATTAACTAAGTTACTAAAATTCAAGTAAAAACGTTTAATTTAGTTTTACTTCGGTAATTTTAATTAAAATCTTGTGAACAAACCCTGAATTGTGAGATAGCAACTGTCCTCAGGGCATTTCACAATTAAGCAGGTAATACTTTTTTAAACGGTTTAACTACTGAATTATCGTAAACGCCGCCAGCTACGTAGGGATCAGCAGCAGCCCATTCGCGGGCCTCTTCTAACGACTCAAATTCGGCAACTACTAAAGAACCTGTAAAACCAGCATCTTGTGGGTCTTCGCTATCAATGGCTGGTAAAGGACCCGCTGTAAATAAGCGGTTTTGAGAATCAAGCTCATGTAAACGTGCTAAATGAGCCGGGCGAGCTGCTTTTCTGAGCTCTAAGCTGTTTTCAACGTCAGTTGAGTAAATCATGTACAACATAGTAAATCTCATAAATTTTGTTAAATTTGATTAATCAAATAATACCACAGCGTTGATACTTGGTGAATTAAAAGCGTATTTACACAGGTTTACACCAAGAATTATTTTTTACGCTGCAATTGCTTGAAAAGCGCTGTGTAACACTGGTAGAGTCGCTTGGATAACATAAATAATAACAAGGTTTACGCATGAGCGAAAATAGAGAGCACTTTAGTTCCCGCCTCGGATTTATATTAGCAGCTGCTGGGTCTGCAGTTGGCATAGGCAATTTAGTTGGTTTTCCTGTTTCTGCAACAAAAAATGGTGGTGGCGCATTTTTACTCGTCTACGCTCTATTTGTAGCATTTATCTGTTTACCAGTGATGATGGCCGAAATGGCAATGGGGCGTAAAGCGCAAAAAGATCCTTTAGGCTCTTACAAAACTTTGGCTGATAATGATAAAAAATGGAAAATTGCAGGCTTTTTAGCCGTGTTAACTCCATTTATGATTGCTGTATTTTATATGGTAATTACTGTTTGGATTTTTGGTTACTTAAGTCAAACAGCTATGGGCAATTTAGATGTACTTGCCGACCCTAGTCATTTTGGCAGTTTTATAAATAGTTATACAGTATTTGGTTACATGGCTGTTGTTGTTGTTATTGTTAACCTAATTTTACTTGGGGGTGTTAAGCAAGGTATTGAAAAAGCAGCTAAGTTTTTAATGCCTGCGCTTTTTGTAATGCTTTTAGCGCTTGTTGCCTACGTATTAACGCTTGATAATGCGATGGCCGGTGTTAAGTATTATATAATTCCTGACTTTTCTAAAATGAGTGCCAGCGTGTTAAATGGTGCCCTTAGCCAAGCGTTTTTCTCATTGTCGTTAGGTATGGGTATTTTAATGACGTATGCATCTTACATATCTAAAAAAGATGACATAGTTGGTAGTGCTAAAATGGTGGCCATAACAGACTCGTTAGTTGCATTTGTTGCAGGTTTAATGGTGTTACCTGCAATCTTTAGTTTTGACCCAAATACAGACCCAGCTGCACTTTCAGACTCATCTGTTTCGATGATTTTTGTATATTTACCAAAAATATTATTAGCGCTGCAAAATGATATTGGCTACTTTGGTGCATCAGCCGTTGCGTTCTCGTTCTTCTTACTGGTGTTTTTTGCAGCAATTACATCGCTAGTTTCTATTGTAGAAGTACCTACAGCAACACTGAGCGACCGCAAAGGTATTAGCCGTAAAAAAGCACTAGGTATTTTAACACTAGCAACAGGAGTGCTAACCGTTTTATGTACTATGTCGTTTGGTATGGTAGATAGTTTAACGTCGCTTACTAGTTATGGCAGTGGTAATAAAAGCTTCTTTGATATTGTGTATGACGTATTTTACGACACTATTTTACCGTTTAATGGCTTAATGGTTTGTCTGTTTGTAATGTATCGCTGGAAAAAGGTGCGTTTAACGCAAGAGCTAAGCCAAGGCTCGCCGAAATATGCAGGTAGTTTTACAGAGAAATACGTTAACTTTTCACTCTCAACGTTTATACCGGTTATTTTGCTATTAATATTTATTAATACCGTAACCACAAAGTTTTTTGATTTTAAGTTATTTGGCTTTTAATCTAAACTGCTTTTTAAACACGATTAGCCGCGTTATTTAACGCGGCTTTTTTGTTTAACTAAGTGCACCAGAGTTTAAGTAGCTGCCAATTCCAAGGGTAAACATCCAAATGCCCCACAAGCTATGTTCAATAACACACACAAACGTTGAGCGGCTTTGTGCATAGGTATACGAAAAGAGTAACCCGCCTAAAAATGCTAATCCTACCGCAATCCAATTTGCATACACTATATGCGCAAGCGCAAAAACAGTGGCACTGACAATTATACGAACACCTTTTTTTGGCATTATGCGTTTATAACGATGAAAAAAGTAGGTTCTAAATATTAGCTCTTGCGGTAGTACTGAAAGTAGTGGATATAGCAAAATTAATAGTAGCCAGTCGTTTAAAGAGTTTCGGGGCAAGGTAAACCAGTTCCCTTGATGAATAATGCCGTAAAACATACCCGAGAACAGGGCGCCTAAAAAAAAGAAGCTAAATATTCGTCTTTTAACAGCAGAGAACTGCCCAAGGCTTGTGAGTCTAAAGCGTTTAAAATGCGGATCGCTAAGCAGCAACATACAGCAAACACTCATTAAAATTATTAACGCAGGAATAAGCCAGTTAGCTAAATGATGGCGTAACGTAAAACCTATTAAAGGCAACGTTATAAAAACGAGGGTAAATTCAAACCAGCGGTATTGATTGGCGTTCAAGGGCGTCTCTGATTGCGTTTTTTTACAAACTAACAAGCAAAGACGACATTTTTATGACGAAAACATTTTACTTAGCAGCTTCTTCTTCGTCTGGTAGGTATTTGTATAAAGCAATAATAGTGGCAAAAATACTCACAAAGGTAATGCCCATCAAGCCAAACACTTTAAAGTTAACCCAAAAATCGAGTGAAAAGTTATAAGCAATGTAAATATTGAGCACCGCAATACCGGCTGTTATGGCAACCCACAGTAAATTAAGTTTATTCCATAGAGGCTCTGGCACTCTAATTTCTTGCTTTGAATCGTTCGCGTTTTCAAGTATTGAGCTTAGTGCTTTTTTAACCAGATTTTTATTAAGTGCATAACGACTAACAAGTAAGGTTAAGCTTAAACCGGCGTATATTATTGTGGCTTTCCATTTTATGTATTGCTCGTCATGAAAAACTAAAGTCAGCGTACCAAATACAGCGGCAATCCCAAAAAATATCCACTGACGGGTAGGGACGTTACCGTGTTTAAAGTAGCTATAGGCAACTTGGATAAGTGTAGTTGCCATTAAAAGGCCCGTTGCCCAGTAAATATCAACCAGTTTAAATACCGCAAAGAATAATATGAGCGGAATGTATTCAATTAATGCGTGCATATACTACCTAAATTATACAAAAAGAAGTCAGGGAAGTTTTTACCACATAACACCAAGCAACTACAAGGTTGACTTGTTGCCCTGTAAGCCTTAGCCTGCGTGGCTTTATTTATTCATCATCATATTCTTACGCTTAACCACCCCTGATTAAGCGTGCATTTAGGAGCCTAAAATGAACAAAGCCCAACTTATTGCCCAAATAGCTAAAAGCAGTGACCTTACAAAGAAAGATACCCAAGCTGTACTTGCAAGCTTGCAAAAAGTGATTACTAAATCGCTCTCAGAAGGTGACCAAGTGCAAATTAATGGTTTTGGCACGTTTGCATTAAGTTACTACCCAGCGCGAGCCGGGCGTAATCCGCAAACAGGCGAAGCTATTGAAATAGAAGGCGCAAATAAAGCCGTATTTAAACCTGCTAAAGCGTTAAAAGATCTTCTTTAAAATAGGTTTATTTAGCTCTTATTGGCGCTATTAAATATAAAATTATGGGCACTGCCCATCACGCCAACAAGTTGTGCGTCTACAAAAAAACTAATGCCGTGCATAAGTCGTAGGCGCTGGACTTGCTCACGGGAAAGCGAAGCTTCAGTATTTTAATCATTGAGTATCAAAGCGGTGTTGTATCTGGCCTATGTAGATTATTCATAACCTCTAAATGATTTACATGGCTTTAGTCATGTTGCTTATAAATCTTTATTTTTTTCAGTGGCTTAAAGTTGGCATTTCTTATGCTTTTAATAAGATGATTCGAACACTTTATTAAATGTTATAAGGAGATCTAAATGACTACATTACAAACCAGCACACGTTTACAAGGCAAAAAAATTGCAATTTTAGCCACAGATGGTTTTGAACAAAGCGAACTGTTATCTCCACGAGATGCTTTATTAAACGCAGGTGCCGATATTGAAATAGTATCTATTAAAGAAGGTCAGATCACCGGTTGGGACGAAGACAAATGGGGCGACAAAGTAAGCGTTGATAAACTTGTAACTAATGCAAGTGCCAGCGATTACGATGCACTTATGTTGCCTGGCGGTTTATTTAACCCAGATTCTCTTCGTCAAGATAAACACGCAAAAGCATTTATTGACGGCTTTTTTGGCGCAGAAAAAAATAAACCTGTAGCGGCTATTTGTCATGCTCCTTGGTTACTTGCCGAGATAAATAAATTACGCGATCGCACTGTCACTTCATTCCCAAGTATTAAAAGCGATTTAATTAACGCTGGCGCAAATTGGGTAGATAAAGAGGTAAGTGTTGATCAAGGCTTAGTAACAAGTAGAAGCCCCGCAGATTTAGAGGCGTTTAACGCTAAATTTATTGAAGAAATTTTAGAAGGTAAGCACCAAGCTCACTAAGCTCACTAAGCTCACTAAGCTTTCTCAGTACGATTTTAAAATAAAAAGGGCATTTTAAATGCCCTTTTTTAATGTGTAAATTTAAACTTTTTATAATGCGGTTGCAGCTTTCATTTCGCTAACGAACGCTTTTAACTGAGCGGTCATTGCATCTAAATCATTAAGGTTAGCCTCAATAATTTTAACGACGGCTGAGCCTGAAATTGCACCGGCAGCACCTGCATTTAGCGCTGCTTTTACATCATCGGGTGTTGAAATACCAAAGCCCAATAAAGCAGGGGCTGCATGGTATTCTTTTAATTTAGTAACAATGTTGCCCGCTGGCATTTGCGCTTTAGTATCAGTACCGGTAACACCTGCACGCGACAGTAAATACGTGTAACCACGCCCGTAAGATGCACATTGGCGCATTGTATCGTCATCGGCATTGGGTGTAGCAATAAATATTGGGTCTACACCGTTTGCCATAGCGGCTTTTCTAAACATTTTAGACTCATGCAGTGGCACATCAGCAACTAAAATAGAGTCTACGCCTGCTGCTTTTGCATCTTTATAAAATGCTTCAAGGCCGCGCTTAAACACAAGGTTAGAGTACAGTAATAAACCAATAGGAATATCTGCATTGTAATCGCGTATTTCTTTAATAATATCAAAGCAATCTTGGGTGTTAATATTTACATCAAGCGCGCGAATATTCGCTTTTTGAATAACAGGGCCATCAGCGATTGGATCTGAAAACGGAATGCCAAGCTCAAGTGCATCAGCGCCACCGTCAATTAGGCTTTTAATAATCGCAATACTTTGCTCTTTGCCTGGGTCACCAATAGTAACAAAGGGTACAAATGCACCTTGTTTTTGCTCATTCAGGGCGGCAAATGTTTTACCGTAACGATCTGTATTTAGCTGGCTCATAGTTGACCTCCTTGTGATAAAACAGTGTGTACGTGCGTTAAATCTTTGTCGCCACGGCCACTTAAGTTAACCACTAAAATGCTTTCTTCTGTTTGCTCTTCTGCGTATTTAAGTGCATAAGCAAGGGCATGGCTTGATTCGAGTGCCGGAATAATACCTTCGTTTTTAGCCAGCGCTTGGAACGCATCAAGTGCTTCTGTATCGGTAATACCAACATATTGAGCACGACCGGTTTCGTGTAAAAAAGCGTGCTGTGGCCCAACTGCTGGGTAATCAAGACCGGCAGATACCGAGTATGACTCTTCTATTTGACCATCGTCGTTTTGCATAATGTAAGTATACGTACCGTGTAATATACCTTTGGTGCCTTTACAAATGGTAGCGCCGTGCTCGTGGGTATCTAACCCTTTACCAGCAGGCTCAACACCGATAAGTTTTACACTTGGCTCGTCAATAAAGTCTGTAAACATACCAATAGCGTTAGATCCACCGCCAACACACGCAAGTACCGCGTCTGGTAAGCGACCTTCAGCTTTTAATATTTGCTGTTTAGCTTCTTCACCAATAATTTTTTGATACTCTCGTACAATTGTTGGGAATGGGTGAGGGCCCGCAGCGGTACCAAGTAAGTAATGTGCCTCTTGATAATTTGCAGACCAGTCACGTAGTGCTTCGTTAACCGCATCTTTTAGTGTGCCAGAGCCTGCTGTTACCGGAATAACCTCTGCGCCCATTAATTTCATTCTAAATACGTTTGGCTGTTGGCGCTCAACATCTTTAGCGCCCATATAAATTCGGCATTTTAAGCCAAGTAATGCACACGCAAGAGCCGTTGCAACGCCGTGCTGGCCTGCGCCGGTTTCTGCAATAACTTCTTTTTTACCCATACGTTTAGTTAGCAACGCTTGACCAAGTACTTGGTTAGTTTTGTGCGCGCCACCGTGTAATAAATCTTCACGCTTTAGGTAAAGTTTAACTTTAGGGTTTTTAATTAAATTACGCGTTAAAGTAAGCGGCGTAGGGCGCCCTGCATACTCGTTTAGTAACTTGGTAAATTCTGCCTGAAACTCAGGATCTTTTTGTGCTTTGTTAAATTCGTTTTCTAACTGCTTAAGCGCAGGGACAAGTAGCTCGGGTACAAACATACCGCCAAACTCGCCAAAATAAGCTGGATTTTGCATTTTAACCTCAATAATTTCTGATGCTTGTAAAAGCATTTTGTAATTTGCCAGGGCACTTTTTACCCGCAGATTCTTCAACGCCTGAGTTTAAGTCAAGGCCAAGGGCACCTTGAAAAAGCGCGTCTTTAATATTTTCTGGATTTAAACCACCCGCTAGCATAAACGGTGTGGTTGCATCGCGAAGCACCGACCAATCAAATGCTTTACCTGTACCACCAGCTTGTGTATCGCTGTGGGTATCGTAAAGGTGACGCTCTACGCCATTTACAGGTGTTGGTAGCGTATCTTTAATTGCTTGTGCTTTCCAAATTTCACACCCGTTAGGAAGTTGTGTACGTAAAGTGGCAATATAATCGTCACTTTCTTGTCCATGTAATTGAACTGCCGCTAATTTTAACACACTTGCGTATTGAGCTACTTGCTCAATTGGTGCATTTACAAATACACCTACAAAGTTTAACGGAGCGCTTTGGCTAAGCTCAATAGCACAGTCTAAATCTACATATCGTGGTGATTTAGGGTGAAAAATAAGCCCACCATAGACTGCACCGCTGTTATAAGCTGCTTGCGCGTCTTGGCTACGCGTTAAACCGCATACTTTGTTATCACCAAGTATCACTTTTTTACAGGCTTGCTCTAAATCGCGCTCGCTCATTAATGAACTGCCAATTAAAAAGCCATCGCATAGCGGTGCTAGGCGTTTAACATCTTGATGGGTATAAATACCAGACTCTGAAATAACCACTTTATCTGCAGGAATGAGTTTACGCAGCTTCTCGGTGGTGGCTAAGTCGGTACTTAAATCGCGTAGGTCGCGGTTATTAATACCTATAATTTGCGCATTGAGTGCAAGGGCGCGGTGCACTTCTTCTTCGTTACTTACTTCAGTTAGTACCGACATGTTAAGCGAGTCTGCTACTGTATGCAGAGCCTTGTAGCTTTCGTCATCAAGTACTGAGAGCATTAATAAAATAGCATCGCCGCCATAAATTCGCGCCATATACACTTGGTACTCATCTATAAAAAAGTCTTTACAAATAAGTGGTTGCTCTACTTGGCTACGTACAAACTCTAAGTAATCAAAGCTACCTTGAAAGTACTTTGCGTCTGTAAGCACGCTCATGCAGGTAGCGTATTTTTTATAAACAGAGGTGATCTCGCTTAAATCAAACGGCTCGCGTATTAACCCTTTTGACGGAGAGGCTTTTTTGCACTCTAAAATAAATTGTGTACCTGGCGCAGCTAGCGCTTTATAAAAGCTGCGGCTTGTAGGCTCTGCAAGATGTTTAAAGCTTTCAAGCGGGCGGGCTGCTTTGCGCTCAATGAGCTCTAATTTTTTATCAGCAACAATTTTGTCTAATACATTAGCCATGACTTACCTCAATAATTGCATTTAATGTGTCCATGGCCTTGCCTGAACTGAGTAATGTTTGTACGTGTCGTGCGCCATCTTTTAATGATTGCACTTTATCGCTTAGGTATAAAAGTGCAGCCACATTGACCACAATGGCAGCGTTGTGTGCGTCTGTGCCTTTACCTTGCAATATAGCAAGGCTTGCATTTGCGTTGTATTGTGGGCCTTCACCTGCTAGTTGTTCAAGTGAATAGTTTGCAAGGTCAAAGTCGCTTGGGTTTAATGTGTACTGTGTTATTTCGCCATTATTAAGCTCAACTACGTTGGTTGGGCCATGAAGGGCGATTTCGTCAGTACCTGAGCCATGCACGATCATTGCGCGCTTAGTGCCTAATGTTTTAAGCGTTTGTGCCATGGGCATACATAGCGACTCGTCGTACACACCTAGTAATTGCACATCAGGCGCCGCAGGGTTAGCAAGGGGGCCTAAAATATTAAATATTGTACGTGTTTTAAGTGCAGTACGTACGCTCATCGCATGGCGTACGCCGCTGTGGTAATGCGGTGCAAACAAAAAGGTAAAGTGTGTTTGCTCAAGGCATTTTGCAGCTTGTTCTGGGCTCATATCAATATTAATGCCCAGTGCTTTGAGTAAATCGGCTGAGCCTGAATTACTTGATACACTTCGATTACCATGCTTTACCATATTAATACCCGCGGCCGCTGCAACAATTGCAGCAGTAGTGCTTATATTAATTGTATTTGAGCCATCGCCACCGGTACCACAGCTATCAGCAAGTTGTGAGCTGGTTGTATTAAAAACAACCGCGTTTTCACGCATTGATGCGGCAGCGCCGGCAATCTCATCGCTCACTTCGCCTTTTATTTTAAGGCTAATAAGTAAGGCTGTTAGCTCTATTTCACTCATGTTGCCTTGCATTATTTCATCAAATAATGCTTTTGACTGCTCATAGCTTAGTGATTGATTTTTAATAAGCTGCTCAATAGCATATTGAACATTTATGGGCTCTTGTCGTTGTGTACTCATAATGTCCTCTATTAATTTGCGCGTGTTAAATACGCGACACTTTGCTGAAGTAGCATCGCACCATTTGGCGTAAGTATTGATTCAGGATGAAACTGATAGCCCAATGCACTGTCTCCATGATGGTAAATAGCCATAGGTATGTCTTCAAATTGTGCTATTACTTCAATATTTTTAGGTACTTCAGTTGCCATTAGCGAATGATAACGCGCTACAGGCATTGTACTTCCCATGCCATCAAATACAGGGTGTGCGTTTAAATCAATGATTGATGACTTACCATGTACGGTTTCGCCAGCGTGACCGATTACTCCGCCATAACTTTGTGTTAAAGCTTGCTGGCCTAAACAAATACCAAGCATAGGAAATTGACCTTTAGCAAGTTCAATTAGCTCCATTAAGCAGCCGGCGTCGCTTGGTGTACCAGGCCCTGGTGATAGAACTAATAATACTTGGCCAGGCTCTTGGCGCATTTTGTTAAAAATAACGTCAGCGTTTATGTTGTTTCTGTATACAACAAGCTCACACCCTAACATGGTTAGTTCATCAACAAGGTTGTAGCTAAACGAATCAAAATTATCTAAAAAGTATATTTTAAGTGGATTTTCATTACTCATTTTATACCGCCTTATAAGTAGATTTTATGGCGGTAATGACCGCTTGAGCTTTTGCGCGCGTTTCGTTTGCTTCTGATTGCGGATCTGAGTCAAATACGACTCCTGCGCCAGCTTGCACATACGCCGTATTGTTTTTTACAAACGCAGAGCGAATAACAATACAGCTATCCATTGCGCCATCGCCGGTTAAATAACCTACTGCACCACCGTAGCTTCCACGGCGCTTACCTTCTGTTTGGCGTACAAGTTCTGCGGCACGTACTTTTGGTGCACCAACAAGCGTGCCCATGTTCATACACGCTTGATAAGCATGTAGTGCGTCAAGTTCAGGTTTTAAAGTACCTACTACGCGTGACACTAAATGCATTACTTGTGAATAACGGTCTACTTTTAATAACTCTTTTGCAAAACGAGTACCTGCAACACTAATACGTGCAACATCGTTACGCGCTAAATCGACAAGCATTAAATGTTCAGCACGCTCTTTTTGATCGTTTCTTAGCTCAAGCTCAATACGGCTATCTAAGTCTGGGTTTATTTGACCGTTTGCAAACTTACCACGCGCTCGGGTACCTGCAATTGGATACACTTCAACTTGTTGATTACTTACATCGTACTTAAGCGCCGACTCAGGAGAGGCGCCAAATAAAGCAAAGTCTTCATCGCGCATGTAAAACATGTATGGGCTTGGGTTTTGCTTTTTAAGTTGGCTGTAAGCATGTAACGAGTCAGGGCAGGGCAATGAAAAAGTACGTGAAGGCACCACCTGAAAAATGTCGCCATCGACAATATTCTTTTTAAGTTTAACTACTTGCTCGCAGTAAGTTTCATCGCTTATATCAACGTTTACTTCACATTCGCCAGTTTGCATGTCAGCGCTAAATTCTGCCGCGTTGTCGCAAAGGGTATTTAACCGTTCAAGTTCTTTACCTACTTCAAAGCAATTTGCATGAACATCTGGGCCATTAAATACATTACCAATAAGCTCAGTGGTTTGTTTTTGATGATCAATAACAACTAAGGTTTCGGCTAGGTAAAATACGTAATCTGGGCAGGTGTTTTCGCCATCAGGTACATCGCTTAATTGCTCAAAATTTGCCACCATATCGTAGGCAAATACACCGCCTAAAAATACCGAAAATGGATTTTCGGTGGTGCTTTGAATACTGTTAATACAGGTACGAAGAGCGCTGAAGGCATTATCGGCAACAAGCTTACTTGCTTCGTCTATATCGCTGCTGGTGTCTTGGTAGTTAAGTGTAAGCGTTGTGTCGTTTAATTGTGAATCGCAGCTCTTAACATTTGCTTGTAAGTAGCTTAATAATTGTTTGCCGTTATTAGATTGTGCGTTAACAGTTACCGTTTTTCCCTTACATACAATACGCAGGGCACTATCAACTAAAATTAAACTTTTAACACTGTCTTTAGAATCAATTTCAGCTGACTCAAGCAGCAGCGAATTAGGCTTATCAAGTGCAGCATAAAGTGCAAGTGGGCTACTTATGTATTCGCGAACTTGCGTAATGCTTGTTACTTCGCCTGGTGTGGTAGTTATATGACTAAAAATCAAACCTCATTCCCTCAAAAAATTAAACCCCGCAATGCGTTAGCAATGCGGGGTTAGAATAACGATATCTAAATTACAAACAGATCATTACCGTCCCGCTATATCAGGCGCCACCACCAACGATGTGTAAGAGTAAGACCGTTATTCATGTTTTTTTGCCTCAAAATTAAAAAATATAATTACGTAAAATTTAGTTATAAAAAAACCCGCATTATGCGGGTTTTGAATTTTTGCTAGACACGACAATTCATCACCCAATAATTATGAGTGCCACCACCAAATAGTGTTTTGAATTGAATTGATCATTTTTATTAATTCTTAATGTGTCTGAAAGTGGCTACAGTAAAACGTATCTAGTGCTTTTGTGTCAAGTGTTTATTTAAAACAATTTAGTCAAAAAACTTGTTATACTTACATAAACGCCATTAACCCTTAATTTTAAGCAGTTTTCTTTTGATAAAATACGATTTACATAGCCACACCACGCATTCAGACGGGCAGTTAACGGTTGAAGAATTACTTACCCGCGCCGTTGATAAAAATATAGATGTGTTTGCTATTACCGATCACGATACTGTGGCTGCTATTAAGCCCGCTCAAGAATTTATTCAAACCGAAAATTTGCCTTTATCATTAATTACCGGGGTAGAAATTTCGACTAAATGGGAAAGCTTCGAAATACATATAGTGGGTTTGAATGTTGATATTGATAATTTTGACCTTACTTCATTGTTAACGCAGCAGCAGCAAAAGCGTGAAGTCAGAGCGCTAGAAATAGGCGCAAGGCTTACAAAAAACGGTTTTGATGGCATTTATGAGCAAGCCAAAGAGCTTGCACAAGACGCGCAAATTACTCGTGCGCACTTTGCACGCGCGCTGATAGAGCGTGGTGTAGCTAAAAACTTCCCTGGTGTATTTAAAAAATATTTAGGTCGCGGTAAAACCGGCTATGTGCCAAGTAACTGGTGCAATATGCAAACCGCCATTGAAGCAATTCATTCAGCGGGAGGTATTGCAGTAGTGGCACATCCTGGGCGTTATCAAATGTCTAATAAATGGTTGCGTAAATTGTTAACCGAGTATAAAAGTGTTGGTGGTGATGCAATGGAAGTTGCACAGCCTCAACAAGCTCCTAGTGAGCGACAATTTTTAGGTGAACTGAGCCGAGAGTACGATTTACTCTGCTCGCAAGGGTCTGATTTTCATTTTCCGACAAGCTATTTAGAGCTTGGCAAAAACTTATACTTACCTAAAGACTGCCAAGGTGTTTGGCAAGCATGGGAAGGACAAGAAGGGGCATTAACATGAGTCAATTATTTCATATTCATCCTGATAACCCGCAGCCACGACTTATTAATCAAGCCGTTGATATTATTAAAAAAGGCGGCGTTGTTGTTTATCCAACAGATTCTGGTTACGCCATAGGGTGTAACTTAGGTAACAAACAAGCTAAAGAGCGTATAGAGCGCATTCGTGGCATTGAAAAAAACGATAACTTTACACTTGTTTGCAGAGACTTATCAGAGCTTGCTACTTATGCAAGAGTAGATAACCAACTGTTTAGATTAATTAAAAATAATACGCCAGGGCCTTATACCTTTATTTTTAAAGGTACAAAAGAAGTACCAAAGCGTTTGTTAAACGAAAAGAAAAAAACCATAGGTATGCGTGTTATTGAGCACCCAATTGCCTGTGCGTTACTTGCTGAACTAGGTGAGCCGCTTATGTCGTGTTCACTTATTTTACCAGGGCAAGAGTTTACAGAATCAGATCCTGATGAAATTTTAGAACGCTTAGATAAACACGTCGATTTAATTATTCACGGTGGCTATTTAGCTGAACAAGCAACAACAGTAATTGATTTATCCGAAGACGATATAAAAATACTACGTGTTGGCTGTGGCGATACTAGCCCGTTTGAGTAAACACTGTTGAGTGACAAGCCCGAAAATAACGGTGTATCGAATGAACTTGAGCCAGTGCAGCAAAAGCTGCCACTGGCTTTTTTGCACGGTAAAGCCGTAGTTGATAAACCCGAAGATCTATACATTCCCCCTGATGCGCTTGAAATCATTTTAGAAACGTTTGAAGGCCCACTCGATTTACTACTGTATTTAATTAAAAAGCATAAGCTAGATGTGCTTGAGCTTTCTATTTTTAGTATCACTGAACAGTATGTAAGCTATGTTGAAATGATGACCGAATTTCAACTAGAACTCGCTGGCGAGTATTTAGTCATGGCGGCGCTGCTTGCACAAATTAAATCGCGGTTACTATTACCTGTTCACGAAGAACTTGAAGAGGAAGAAGATCCCCGTGCTGAGCTTATTAAACGCCTGCAAGAATATGAGCAGTTTAAAACAGCCGCCGAAAATCTAGATGAGATCCCCCGTGTTGGCCGTGATATTTTTATTGCGCATGCCGCAATGCCAACCGCAAGTGATAATAGCCCATCTTTACCAGAGCTTGAACTTAAAGATTTAATGCTTGCACTTAGCGATGTAATGGCACGAGCTAAAACATTTGAGCATCACCAAATAACAGCTGAAGTACTATCAACCCGCGAACGAATGAGTCAAATACTGCAGCAACTATCTAAAGCCGATTCTGCTGTTGTATTTAATGAACTATTTACCCTAAGTGAAGGCAGAAGCGGTGTAGTGGTTAGTTTTATAGCTATGCTTGAGCTGATAAAAGAGGGGCTTATAACGTGTTTGCAGGTTAATCCACAAAGCTTAATTTATGTAAGTTTAAGCGAAAACGCTACTGTATAGCCTCCATAAGTAGTGTTTTAAATAACCTTCAAGTGAAAGCTCAGTTATTAAAGGGCGTTACTTTTTTGCTAGTAGCATTCTTTGTTGAAATAAAGGTTTTAAGTGCTCTGGCAGCCAGCGCATAAGCAATTCGTTATATTGCTTAGTGTGTTTAATTTTTTTAAGTTGTTCGTCAAGTATTTTTATATCCTCAGCACCTTGTGCGTTTTTAGTACAGCCAATATATCCATAACTTAAAGCTGGCGCTTCTTTAAGTGGGCGCTGTGTGAGGTTTTTATCAAAATGCATCGATTTAGCTAAGTAGTAATGTTCGCTTGGATAACCTAATAAAATATCAATTCTTTTTAAATTAAGCATATACGTTAAGCTCGCTAAGCTATCGCGAGTAGGGCGTATAACTAAGTCTATGTCTGGTGTACTGTTTATAACTGTATCTATTTCTTTACCGTAAGAACGACTCATAGATACACCAAGCGTTAGTTTTTTATCTTGTATTAGTTCAAGTAAAGACACCTCGTTCGCATCTTTAAGTTCTAACGCGTTTGCTAAACGTGCGTGCATAGCAATAGATGGGGATAAACCCGTCGTCGAACTTTCATCTGTAAAGTAAATATGCTGTTTTCTAAACTCATTTTTATAAAGGGACAGCGCACAAGCGTTATGCGAAGTATTAGATAGTTCTTGAACTACTTTACCTGAGGGGATGATCATACGGTTAAAAGTAATATTGGGGAGCTGTTTTTCAAGTAAAGTAATAATACTTTCATCGCGGCCTTGATGTTGGAATTGGCCATTTAAAATATAATAGGGTGCAAAGTCGTGTGCTAACCAATTAATGGTTCTAGCATTACTTATTGAGGTTAAACAAAAAAATAGTAATAAGCTTAAAAATACACGGCGCATTACAGCAGCTACCAGTAATTATTATTATAGCTCTATTGTAGGCATCAAAGTGTTAAAAAGTAAAATGCCAGCAACAAGGCTGGCATAATTTTTATGAATAATTGCAGTAATAAGAGGCAATTAAAGTTATATATTGTTTAGCTAGCTTTTAGCCACTTAACAAATTGGCGTGCATCACTCGCTTTTTGAAATAATGCATTTTTTAAACCTTGTGTATCACTAAAGATAACACGATGTTTATTTACAGAAATTGATTGCACTGGATGTGCGATTTGGATCATAGACCCATTATATTTATAAGACATAATAAAACTCACTTTATTCTTGTTATTTATTCTGCGCTATATTTTTATAGCAAATTGCAGTCAATAAATTAACGATGTTGTGTTTAGCTTCATTACAGTGTTGACGATCTTTATGACACTTTTGCGATGATTCAAAAATCATCTCGGTATTATTTAAGGGGTTCTCGCCGTACAATAACTTAGCTTTCAAATATACGTTTTGCGGGGCTTACTGGATCAGGGTAAAAAGGTTAACCGCGGTGGTTTTTTAAGACCAGAGAGGAAAGGTAACCCAAATAAAAAATGTGTGCAAGCTATTTATTTAATAATTATTTATAATTAACTTTATCAACTGCTTATAAGCGATGCTTTTAACTATAAAAAGGTAAGTATGAATTATATAATAGTCAGCGATATTTTTGGATTAACACCAGCTTTAACCAAGTTATCAGATGCGATAATGGCTAAAACAGTGATTATTGAACCTTACGATGGTAAGTCGCAACCATATGATACTGAACAACATTATTATGATAAGTTTATAAAAAATAGTAGCCATGATAATTACGCAGCTAAAGTTAAAAATGTATTTGACGAGCTTGATTCACCCACCGTGTGTATTGCATTTAGTGCTGGCGCAAGTGCAGCATGGCGAGCACAGTTATTAACAGGCAATCTACATCTTAAAAAGCTCATTGGTTTTTATCCATCGCAAATTAGAAATAATTTAGATGTAAATGCAACTATCCCTTGCGAATTTATATTTCCACAAAATGAACCCCACTTTAATGTTGATGACATTATTAATTCTTTAGCGTTAAAAGTAGGTGTTAAGTGTAGCAAGACGACATTTTTACACGGCTTTATGAACCAATACTCAGTAAACTTCAACACAACAGCATTTGATGAGTACATTCATTATATAAATAGCGCTAAAGCTTGCTAAGCTGCGTTTTTGTAACCGGAGGAAAATCGGTACGTGTATTGTATTTGGCATAAAGTGTGGTAAAAACACTGCTTCGCGAGAGCTTATCAAGCTCTTTTATAAATGTTTTTGCGCTTGAACGAGCGGTTCTACAACATGCTTGATACTGTTTTATGATACTTGCTACGTTTTGTCCTTGCTTTTGTAAGGCTAAATCAGCTTCTACAAAAAAAGCTGCCCCGGTCCAATAAACGCGTTGTTGTGCGCGTTGCTTCCACATATCACTTGAAAGCTCATTAAGGGGTTGTTGTTTTGTTTTAGTTTGTAAGCGCGCTCGCTCAAATCCAGCGTTTAGGCGCTGAACAAATTGCGCTTGGCTAATTACACCGCTATCACGCATTATTACGTTTTGCATATAACTGGCAAATCCTTCACTTAACCAAAAACCAGAGTAAGGTAGTAATGGCAAATATAAGTGCGAAAGCTCATGGTAAAGCGTCCAATCTTTTGTAAACGCTTTTAAGCTTGCATAGCGGTCAATATGCAGCTCAAGCCCATCGGGGTTATTACGCTTTACACTAGCCCACGGCACCGGTTCAAAAGCAAAATATTGTGGCTTTAAATATATAGGTAAGGTGGTTTGCTGTAGTGGGCCTAAGGTATTTTGTGTTTTTGTAAGGCTTTGATTTATCCAAGTAGATACTGTTTTTTGACCGTTAGTAGTAAGGGAGTCTAAATTATGAATAACCACATCAATAGCAAAAGCGTTTAAAGAATACATTGAGAACAAAAATAGCCAAAGTAACTTCATTTATACCTCCTTTAAAGTAGAGTTTGTTTAATCGCGGCGCGAGATTTGCAACTTAGTGTGCACGTTAACTGCTCCTGCGTTACCGTATAGCCCTACATTCATTTAAGCAACGGCGCCTAGGAAGAACCCGCTGGGCAGCACCTGTTTATGGAAAAAACCACACTACATAGGCTCCGTCTTGTGTAAATATAAAACAGACGATTGAAAATTTAATCTTGAAAGATCAACAGATACAAAATACACACTTGATATTAAGACCCACTATTTACTGAAATAAGCACATTTAATTCGCTATTTTTTTAACTAATATCAATTATAAAAAGCAAATTACATACACATTCCCCCAGGCATGATTTAATCAGATCATTCTATTTTAAGTATAGGTATTAATCATGGCTTATCAGCATATTAAAATCCCTGAACATGGAAAAAATATTACTATTGATGCTAAAGGCCTGTGGCATGTTCCTGTAAATCCTATTATTGCTTACATTAATGGCGATGGTGTAGGGCAAGAGGTAACACCTGCAATGCAGCATGTAGTTAATAATGCCATAGAACACTGTTATGGCAATGCTCGAAAAATTCACTGGATGCAAGTATATAACGGCGAGCAAGCTGCAAAATTATATGATGGGGATTGGTTCCCTCAAGAAACCATTAACGCCGTGCGAGCCTGCAAAATAGCAATTAAAGGACCGTTAACTACACCACTTGGCGGAGGTTTTCGCTCATTAAATGTAGCGCTTAGACACGAGATGGATCTATTTGTAAATATGCGCACTATTAAAGGCTTTAGTGCGTTGCCATCACCTTTAAAAAACCCTTTTTTAACTAACATTACCGTGCTGCGTGATAGCAGTGAAGACGTATATTCAGGAATAGAGTGGCAAGCGGGCAGCATAGAAAGTGAAAAAATGCTCGACTTTTTATGTGAAGAAATGGGCGTAACCAGACTGAGGTTTTCACAAGAGTGTGGCATAGGCATAAAAAATATATCTAAAGAAGGCTCTGAGCGCCTTGTTCGCTATGCAATTAATTACGCGCTTAAAAATAATAGCGAATCGCTAACGCTTGTGCATAAAGGTAATGTACTTAAATTTACAGATGGCGCCTTTAAACGTTGGGGGTTTTCGTTGGCACAAAATGAGTTTAACGCTACCCCACACGAAAACGGACGCTGGCTTGAAATAGCACGAGTAAATAAACCTTCTTTAATAATTAAAGAAGTGATAGCCGATAACATGCTGCAACAATGTTTAATGAACCCAGAGCAATTTGATGTGGTGGCAACCACAAACCAAAATGGCGATTTTTTAGCAGATATGCTTAGCGCACAAGTGGGGGGAGTAGGAATAATGCCTGCAGCAAACCTTAATAACGATGTCGCTTTTTTTGAGCCAACCCATGGCACGTTTGAGAGAATAGCAGGGCAAAATAAAGCAAACCCAAGTAGTAGTATTTTAAGTGCCGTTTTAATGCTTAAGTTTATGAGGTGGAATGAAAGTGCATTACTTATTGAAAACGCATTAGAGAGTGCGTTTAAAAACGCAGATCTAACATTTGATTTAGCGCAAGCGCGCCAAGGTGTTGCAGGCAATGCTCATAACTCGACAACCTTAAGCTGCACAGACTTCGCACAAAAGGTTATCGAGCACTTTTAAACACTTCCATTATTAAGCTGCTGATGCAGTTTTTACTCTATGTACGCAAGGGCGATTAGTTAACTGAGCAGCACGGTGGTAAATATCATGTGCATTTGGCTCATCGCACTGTGTACCGCTAAGCGTATCCATCAAGGCTACAACAATAATTGCAGGAACCTGGCAGCAATATTCATCTAAAACCGCTTCAGTTGTTTGCGCATCAACATGACAGCGAGGATGATTATGAAGCTGGTACGCGTTTAATAGTGTATCTACTTCTAATACATCATTGGGTTGGTGTTTTGTTTTGCGGCATTTACAACCAAATTCATCAACTAATGTAGCTAGCGCTTGGTATGCGTCTGTTGTATTGGTTTTAGTGCATAACTGCTGGGTAATAAACTGATGTAAATTTGCATCAATAAATAACCCGTCTTGTTGTGTGAAGCTTGATGTTGTCATAATAATTACTCTTAGTTTGTTGGCTTAACTTCACTCTAGCGCTAAGAGTAGTATTAATGAAATTGTTGTTTTCAATAACTGATATTGATCTTATCAATATTAAAATTGTAGCTGAGAAAAGACAGGCTAAACTTCACTGAGCATCCTTAATTAAAGTGGTGCAAAAACCTATTAAAATGCACAAAACTGGGACATATTAAATAATAAGGAAAAACATCGCCGTATTAGGCTGCTGATTTTAAATGTCTTTTTCCTTTTAGCTAGGTTGGCATCAAGGTTGCAAAATATGAAGGGTAGGGTTCACTCCTATTTCTACGATTTAAAAAGCGCCATGGTATTTTCCCAAAGTTGAATACCATGGCGCTTTTTTATTAGAGCATTCATTTTATTTAGCCTTAGCAACAGCAATGTTAAATTTTAATAAAATAGGGAATTGTTACTAAAATAGTACCCACAATTAATAGCATGCCTACGCTACTCATAAAGTACGGAAACACCAATAACGACAAACCAGTACAAAGTGGCACTACGGCTTTTTTTCTTCGTCCGTATGTAAGGTAGCCAATACCAATTCCGCCAAATAAAACACTCCATGCAATTAAAGATGTACTATCCATTTTTATTACCTATTTTAAAGTACTGTTTCATGTAATTACCGACATAGCCAGCTTTTCGATACCATGTGAAGGAGTCCATCTTTTGAATTCCACAAAACCATGCTTTTTATATAAATTTATTGCAGGAGTATTAGCAACCGCAGTCTCAACTCTTGCAAGAGAGATATCACCCATCGTTAAAACATGATTTATTAGCTTACTTGCAATACCTTTTTTAAAATAACTAGGATCAACGGTTAAACTACAAATATCTATACACTCATTGTTTATATTTACTTCAATAACGGCCGCTAAACATTCATTTTCGGTGAAGCCATAAAAGGTTGTTTCTGACTTTTTAATATCTTCGGCATTACGTGCTAAAGGAGGAAAGTTAAGCGCACCTATCAATTTAGCCTCAATTGCATAGGATTTTTGAAATACAGCAAATATTATATTAACTGTCTCGGTATTCTTATTATTAAGTTTGTTTATCATTACATTCTTCAGCAAAAAGTAAGCCGTTAACATCATGCGCAATATTGAAAGTTTTTGTGCCTAATGAGGCGTTAATAAATTACCTATCTTCTACCGTTTTAGCAAACTCAAGCAACTCACGGCGTAGCCACTGATGAGCGGGTGCATGATGAAGTAGTGGGCTCCAGATCATTTTTACCTCAATAGGGACTATTTGAAATGGCACTGGGCTTATCACTAAGTTGGTGTGGGTTGTTAATAATTTAGCCTGTCTGCGCGGTAAAGTAGCAATAAGTTGCTCTGATTGGCATAGCAAACTTGCAATCATGTAGTGGCGTGTAAACACCCGTATTTTACGCGTTTGTTCTAGCTGCCAAAGTGCTTCATCTACCCAACCTAGTTTTTGCTTGCCAGACTTATTGGTAACGGCGGCTTCTGGCCCCCAGCCTGCACGGTTTACCCAAATATGTTCTTTTTGTAGGTAATCATCAAGGCTTGAATGCTGTAAAAAGGTATTTTTAGGATGTGTTAAACAGCAATAATTATCGCGCCATACACTGGCTTGATGAAACGAGCGTGGTAGGCCGTTAAAACGATTTATAGCTAAATCGATAGTGCCTTTTTCCATATCTTGTAGATTTACATCGCTTGGGCTGAGTACATCAAAGTTTACGCCGGGGTTTTTAGTGAGCTGCTCGGTAATAAAAGGGGCAATTAAAGTCGATTCAATGTAGTCGTTTGCCATTATTCTAAAAGTCACCTCTGCCGTTGCTGGATTAAATTGCTCACTGGGCTGAGTAATCGCCTCTGCCATTTTTAACAATGCTTCAACCTCTGGTTTGAGATGCATTGCTTTTGCTGTTGGTGTCATAGAGCCTGCGGCACGCACAAGTAGCGGGTCGTCAAATAAATCACGTAATCGTTTGAGTGCGTTACTCATGGCTGGTTGTGTTAGCGCGAGTTTATTTGCAGCTTTTGAAACACTTTTTTCATCTATTAATACATTTAAATAAACGAGAAGGTTAAGATCGACATTTCTTATATTCATATGGGCGTGTTGGCCTTTCAGGGTTGAAATTTGTTCAATCTAGGGACGATTTAATCGCGGCGCGAGATTTGCCACCTAGTGGGCTAAGTAAAAATCGAGCAACAAAGAGTTAATCGTCCCTAGAAAGAACCCTATGGGCAGTATGTATTTGGCCTTTATGCAGCGTTAAAGTACATTTATGGGGAGTCACCACACTACATGTACTTTGCCTAGCTTAAAAACCAAATACACGACTGCAAAATTAACCTCGAAAGGTCAATACGCCCAATAAATTCTATTTATATGCTTTATTAATTACCTAAATTAAAGCCTGCTTGCTAAGGTGTAAACAATTAATAAAAAATAACCGCTATAAGTGGTAAAAATAAAAGTGTTGTAAACATGCCAAAAATATTAACTAATCAATCAGATAATGCGATACAACAAGTTATAGCTACTAAGTTGGCTCGAGCTGTGTTTGCAGGCTTTGAAGCTATGTTTGCGCAGTTTTTAAATATAACACTGGGTGCGCAGAGCCGGTTTGAACAACAAAAATATCACGATGTACAAAGTGCCATGCGAGAGCGCTTACAAGTGTACGAACGCGAAGTAAAAAATGTGAGTAATGCGGTGCGGGTTATCGCCTACAGCGAGCTTAATTGCCCGCAAACGTGGCAATTGGCGAAAAATATTTATGGTGACATGCTACAAAATCATGAAAACAAACCCATAGCGCATACCTTTTTTAATTCGACCTTTGGTGCTATTTGGGATGATAAAAAAATTCGTACCGTGCATTTGTTTGTATTAAAAGCAAAGTACAGAAGCGAGCCACGCTCGTACGAAAATTTAGTTAGCCGAATATCATTTAAAGATGGGTTTAACCATGCGGTTAAAACGCTCATTACCCGCCAAGTATTTAGAGTGTCTTTTAGTAATTTAGATGCTGATTTACAGGCATTACAAACAACGTTAATGGCAGGTGCAAAGCAGCAATGTAAACAAGTGTATGAGCTTATAAATTTAAACAACGGGTTTATAGAATACGCAAACTCTCTATTTTTTAGAAACAAAGCTTGCTACTTAATAGGGCGCTGCATTGCTAAAAATGGCGATAACATGCCTTTTGCCATTGCTATTTTAAATACCAGTAAAGGATTAAAGCTTGATGCCGTAATGATGGGGGCCGATCAGCTTAGTTTGCTGTTTGGTTTTGCCCGTACCTATTTTATGGTTGATACCGACCAACCTGCGCGTTATGTGGATTACTTAAGCGTGCTTATGCCCCATAAAAAACGTTTTGAATTATTTAATGCGATTGGTTTTATTAAGCATGCTAAAACTGAGTTTTACCGTTACAAGGTTGATACCACTAAAAATAGCCCTGCTAATTTTAAATACATAGCAGCGCCTGGCACCCCTGGTATGGTTATGCTGGTATTTACTATTGAAGGGCTCGACTACGTTTATAAAGTAATAAAAGACAAATTTAGCGCGCCAAAAACAGCCACAAAAGCGCAAGTTAAAGACAAATACAGTTTTGTAAAGCAAGCAGATAGAGTAGGTCGCTTAGTCGATACGCACGAATTTAGGTATTTAGCGTTTGACTTAAGCCGCTTTAGCGACGAGTTACTTAACCAAATGCAAGCGCAAATTGGCAGCAGTATGGTTATATCGGGTAAGGCACTTATTTTAAAACACGTGTATGTAGAGCGTAAAATGATGCCACTTAATTTGTACATCAATAGTTGTAATAACAAAGCATTACAGCAAGTTATGGACGACTACGGTAAAGCGATTAAAGACCTTGCCGGTGCAAATATATTTCCGGGTGACATGCTGATGAAAAACTTTGGTGTAACCCGTTGGGGGCGTGTTGTATTTTATGATTACGATGAAATATGCCCACTTACCGATTGTCACTTTAGAGACGTGCCAAACGCTCAAAATGCACTTGAGGAGTTAAGCAGTAATACTTACTTTGATATAGCAGAAAATGACATATTTCCGAGTCAATTTAAGGTGTTTTTTAGCGCAAACGACGCAGCGTTTAACAATTTTAATAATTTGCACAGTAATTTGTTTTTAGCTAAATTTTGGCAAGGTTGTCAACAGCAAATAAGAGCGGGTTACTTGCCCGATGTGTACCCGTATAAACAAAGTTGGCGGTTTAAATAAAAATAACTAACCCCATGTCTTAATTATTACAAAACTTAATACGGAGTAACAATGAAATATATTTCTCATGAGGGTGGCAACCTTGCATTTAGTGAAACCGAGAAACCGGTTTTAAAAAGCCATGAAGTATTAGTTAAAGTTGCGGCAATAGGTGTTAACCGTGCAGACTGCATGCAGCGCCAAGGTAAATATCCGGCTCCAAAAGGGGATAGCCCCATTTTAGGTTTAGAGTGCGCAGGCACCGTAGTTGAGCTTGGTAGCGAAGTTGACAAAAGCTGGTTAGATAAACGCATTTTTAGCTTATGTGCGGGTGGTGCTTATAGTGAATATGTTGCTATTGATGCCAAACAATTAATGGAATTATCTGATGAGCTAACCATGGTTGAAGGTGCAGCCATTAGCGAAGTGTATTTAACTGCTTTTGGTGCCATGTTTGAACTCGGTAAATTACAAAAAGGCCAAACAGCGTTAATTCACGCAGGGGCTAGTGGCGTAGGTGGCGCAGCAATTCAAATGGCTAAAAGTGCTGGTGCTACTGTGGTTATTACCGCTGGTACGGATAATAAATGCCAACACGCAAAAGAACTCGGTGCTGATCATGCAATTAACTACAAAACCACTGACTTTGTAGAATATATGAAAGCAAATGAGTTAACAGCTAATGTAATTGTCGACCCTGTATCGGGCAGCTATTTGAATAAAAATGCCGCCATTGCTGCTATGGATTGCCAAATAATCATGCTTGCCTTTTTAGATGGGCGCTTTGCAGAAGTTGATTTTGCAGCACTTTTACAAAAACGTATTTCTTTTCATGCATCAACGCTTAGAAATCGTAGTATTGAGTTTAAGCGCCAAGTGCGCGATGACCTAGTGGCACGCTTTTATAATGATATTGCCGCTAAAAAATACGACTTTAACGTGTATAAAACATTGCCTTGGAGCGATGCAAACGAGGCGCACGCTATATTAGAGCGTAATGAAAATGCAGGTAAAGTGGTTTTACTTGTAGAATAACCATGAGATATAACACTCAGACGTGCGTTGGCGTTGTTAATGCATGGCTCAGCTAATATAATTTAGTAAATATAAAATACGTACAAAACACACAAGGTTAAAAATGAACCCAATACTAGCAATACTTAAAGAGCACAATGTAAGCGACGAAAAAGTAAAAGCATTGTTTGAAGCGTTTACCCAAAACCCAATGATGGCTATGGCGCTTGTTCAAGAGCTTGGTATTCCGCCTGAAAAACTACAGCAGTTAATGGCCGTGGTAATGACTCAACCGCACTTAATTAAAGAAGCAACTGACGAACTTGGTTTGGATTTTGAAAAAGTAAAAGAAGCGAAAGACAAGCTAAACCAGCAATAAGCTTCAAACGTTATTCATTACCAAGGCTTAAGCCTTGGTAATCATGCCTCAAACCCTGCACACACTTTTTGTTACATTCTTCATTGAACTGCTCAGTATTAAGCTAGTCATACTACTACTTATAAAATGTAGGGAATGTGTATGAATCCGCTTTATAAATTTTGGAAAAATAACCGCTCTTTAATTGTATTTATTGCCTTAATGAGTGTGTTTAGAAGTGCCGTAGCTGATTGGTACGAAGTGCCTACAGGCTCAATGAAGCCGACTATTCAAGAAGGGGACAGAATTTTAACCGATAAAATGGCCTACGACATTCGTGTGCCGTTCACTCATATTAAACTATTAAAATTAGCAGACCCACAAACAGGCGATATTATTGTATTTGACTCGCAAGCGGCTGATAATCGGTTAATTAAGCGTGTAATAGGCATACCTGGCGATACCATCGCGCTTGAAAACAATGAGCTCATTATTAATGGTAAAAAGCTTAATTATGCAGATCAGCGAAGCAACATAGACTCGCTTGATAAAATTGAAAATTTAAACGGGCTAGAGCATTCGATAAGAGTGGCAAATATTCCTTCACGTTTATCGGGGTTTGATGCAATTACAATTCCTGATGATTATTATTTAGCAATGGGTGATAACCGCGACAATAGCGCTGACTCGCGTGTCATAGGTTTAATTCCGCGTAATGAGTTATTAGGAAAAGCAGAACGCGTTATAGTGTCCCTTGATTACGATAACTATTATTTACCAAGAAAAGATCGTGTATTAAAAAAATTGAATTAAGTAATAATTAATTTTTTGAGCGATCAATCAAATTTATGAGCGTACATTTAACTATCTTATAAATAAAGTAAACTGCCTATTAAGGCAGTTTACTTATATAACTTTTTACCAGCCTATTAAGTGCGCTGCGTTCTTGTTCGTTATTAACTACTTTACAAAAATCACTACTAACTGCAGCACCACAGGCACCTGCTTCAAACCATTGGGATATATTATCCAAAGTAATGCCACCAACAGGCATTAGTTGCGCGTCTGAAAATGGTCCTGTTAACGCTTTGAAGTAACCAACGCCCATACTGCCAGCAGGAAATACTTTAACAATATCAGCATTATATTCAATCGCATTTGCAACATCGGTAGGTGTTAATGCGCCCATAAGTACAGGTAAACCATGCTGGTGGGCAAGTTTTACCACTGCTTTATTAGTATTTGGTGTAACTATAAATTGTGCACCTGCATCAATTGCTTGCTGGGCAAGTGTTGTATTTAGAATTGTACCTGCGCCAATGAGGGCATTTTTATGAGCTGTACGTGCTTTTGTTATTTCTTGCTCAAAGCCAGGCGTGTTTGAAGTGATTTCGAGTGCGTTTATGCCTGCATTAACTAAGCAGTCAATTAATGGAGCTACATCGCTTTGTTGTTTTAAGCGCAAGATTGCGAGTAATTTATATTGCTTGATTAGCGCACTGGTATTTAGTCTTTGGGTATCAAGGTTGCTGGTCATGGTAGTGATCTAAAAAATATTTTAATACACTGATATTATTTAAACAATGCCTATAAAGCAAATAGGGGAGCTTATAAAAAAACCGCTGACAGTATCAGCGGTTTTTAAATGGGTTATTAGCGTTAGCTTACATTACGCGCATACCAGGCTCTGAGCCGTCATCTGGGTTTAGAATATAAATTTCTTTACCGCCAGGACCTGCGGCTAATACCATGCCCTCAGACATACCAAAGCGCATTTTACGAGGCTTAAGGTTTGCAACCATTACTGTAAGCTTACCTTCGATGTCCTCTGGTGCATAAGCTGATTTAATACCCGCAAACACTTGGCGAGTTTCGCCACCTAAATCAAGTGTTAGCTTAAGTAGTTTGTCGGCGCCTTCAACGTGCTCTGCTTTTGCAATTTTAGCTACGCGTAAATCTACTTTTGCAAAGTCATCAAACTCAATTTCATCGCTAATTGGCTCTTTTGCAAGTGGGCTATTTGGGTCAATCGTTACTTTTGACTCTAGGCTTTCTTTTGATTCTTCAACCATTTTATTCACTTTATCCATTTCTACGCGTTGCATTAACGGCTTAAACTTATTAATAGGGTGGCTTACTAGTGCATTTTGAACACCATCCCACGCTAATTCATCATTTAAAAACGCTTCAACGTTTTCAGCCATTTCTGGTAATACAGGTTTTAAGTAAGTAATTAATACGCGGAACAAGTTAAGGCCAAGTGAGCACACTTCGTGCGCTTCTTGCTGTTTTGTCTCGTCTTTAATTAACACCCAAGGAGCAGCACCATCAATAAACTGGTTTGCCTTATCGGCAAGCGCCATAATTTCACGAATTGCACGGCTGTATTCGCGGTTCTCGTAATGGGCAGTAATACTTGGTGCAGCTGCTTGAAACTCTTCAAGTAGTTCTGGCTGCATAATGATGCTACTTAGCTTGCCATCAAACTTTTTAGTAATAAATCCTGCACAACGGCTCGCTATGTTTACCACTTTACCTACTAGGTCTGAATTTACACGTTGTGCAAAGTCTTCTAGATTTAAATCAAGGTCAATAATACCGCTGTTTAATTTAGCCGCGTAGTAATAACGAAGATACTCTGGGTTTAGGTTATCTAAATAAGTACGCGCTTTAATAAACGTACCCTTAGATTTAGACATTTTTTCGCCATTTACGGTTACAAAACCGTGTGCAAATACGTTTGTAGGCTTTCTAAAGTTAGCGCCTTCTAGCATTGCTGGCCAAAATAAGCTGTGGAAGTAAATAATGTCTTTACCAATAAAGTGATATAGCTCTGCGTCTGAGCCTTCAGCCCAAAACGCATCAAAGTCGATGCCTTTTGTGTCACACAGGTTTTTAAAGCTTGCCATGTAACCAATTGGTGCATCTAGCCAAACGTAGAAATATTTGCCTGGTGCATTTGGAATTTCAAAACCAAAGTAAGGCGCATCACGGCTAATATCCCACTGCTGCAGGCCATCAGTGAACCATTCGTCTAGCTTGTTAGCCATTTCTTGTTGAATAGTACCTGAGTGTAACCACTCTTTTAACATGCCTTCAAATGCTGGTAAGTCAAAAAAGTAATGCTCTGAATCTTTTAAAATAGGCTCAGCACCAGACATAACAGAGCGTGGGTTAATTAGCTCTGTTGGGCTGTAAGTTGCGCCACACGAATCACAGCTGTCGCCATTTTGGTTTTCAGACTTACATGTTGGGCAAGTACCGGTTACGAAGCGATCGGGTAAAAATATGCCTTTTTCAGGGTCAAACAATTGCGAAATAGTGTGCTTTTTAATATGACCGGCATCGTTTAGGCGGTTATAAATAAGTTCGCTAAATTCTTTGTTTTCTTGGCTGTGAGTGCTGTGGTAATTATCAAACTTAATGTTGAAGTCGGCAAAGTCGCGTTGGCGTTCAATGCTTACATTTTTAACCATTTCTTCAGGCGTGATCCCTTGCTTTTGCGCATTTAGCATAATTGGCGTGCCGTGAGCATCGTCGGCACAAACATAATATGCTTCGTGGCCTTGTAGCTTTTGAAAACGTGACCAAATATCAGTTTGAATGTATTCCAATAAATGGCCTAAGTGAGTAGGGCCATTAGCATAAGGTAATGCGCTGGTAATCAGGATCTTTCGCTGCGTCATAATCATTCCGAATTGAGGATAACTCATCATTTTAATAGTGAAAATGGAGATTATCAGTAATTTATCTACAAGCTAGAGGGCAAGAGTGCGCACAGCTTATGGATTTTTGTTAATTGACTGGTGTTAATGCCCTGAATGTTACATAATTCCGTGGCACTTTTCATCAAAGAAACGCTATTTAATTGCTATGTTTGGACTGTCGAAACTATTCTCTTCTAAATCGGTGCAAAAACAACCGATTATTACTGCCTTAGCGGCGTATCGTAGTGCGGCTTTTGCCGTAGGAATTGATGAGAGCTTCATTGATTCTATTTCTCAAAACGACGATAAATCAATACTAATTCAATTGACACTGCCATTTGCAGCGCAATCAGAAATGCCACATGTTCAGCAGCATGTAAGTGAAAGCTTAAGCGTGCCTGTGGTCATTGAATCTGTGGTTAACATTAAAGAGCCTGCCAAATTTAAAGCCATTAAACACATTGTGCTTATTGCCTCGGGTAAAGGTGGTGTGGGTAAATCTACCACCGCGGTAAATTTAGCGGGTGCGCTTAAAAATGAAGGTGCAAAAGTAGGGATTTTAGACGCTGATATTTATGGGCCATCTATTCCTATGCTTTTAGGACTCGTGGGCGCAGAGCCACAAACCAAAGATAACAAACTACTACAGCCATTTGATGCCAACGGTATTAAAGCCCAGTCAATTGGTTTTTTAGTGCCAGGTGATGACGCAACAGTATGGCGAGGGCCAATGGCATCGGGCGCGCTAAATCAATTATTAAACGAAACCGATTGGGGCGAGCTTGATTATCTAATTGTAGATATGCCGCCAGGTACCGGTGATATACAACTGACTATGAGCCAAAAAGTACCCGCAAGTGGCACCGTTATAGTTACTACTCCACAAGATTTAGCTCTGGCCGATGCGCAAAAAGGCATCGCCATGTTTAATAAAGTAAACGTACCTGTGCTTGGTTTAATTGAAAATATGAGCCATTACATTTGTACTCACTGTGGTGAAGCAAACCATGTATTTGGCAAAGACGGCGCAGAAAAGCTCGCCCACAAACATGGCGTTCCAATATTAAGCCATATTCCACTTGCGATAGATATTCGAGAATACTCTGAGCAGGGCAAACTTATTGCAAGTGATAACAGCGCCGCAATAAGTAAAACATACAGCGCAGCAGCGAGGCTAATGGCCAGCACGCTTTACTATCAACAGCATCACAATGCGATTGAAATTGTGATTACAGAAGATTAATAAAAATGAGACTTTCAGACACACATATTAAAGAATACTTAAACGATGGCCGTATTGTTATTGAGCCTGCGCCAACGAGCGAAATGATTTCGGGTGTTACAGCAGACTTACGCTTAGGGAATAAGTTTAGAACCTTTAATGCACATAATGCAGCATTCGTGGATTTAAGCGGCCCTAAAGATCAGTTAAATAAAGCTATGGAATCAATAATGAGTGAAGAGATTGAGCTTGCCGATGGCGAAGCTTTCTTTTTGCACCCTGGCGAGCTTGCTCTGGCTATTACATATGAAAAAGTAACATTACCTGCTGATATAGTAGGCTGGTTAGACGGGCGTTCGTCGCTTGCCCGACTTGGTTTAATGGTGCATGTAACTGCACACAGAATCGACCCAGGCTGGAGTGGTAATATTGTTTTAGAGTTTTACAATTCAGGTAAGTTGCCACTAGCGCTGCGCCCACTGATGAAAATTGGTGCTATGAGTTTTGAAATGCTCTCAGGCCCGTGCGAAAACCCATACAATATTCGCAAAGATGCAAAATATAAAGATCAAAGTAGTGCGGTAGCAAGTCGTATTAGTGACGATAAATAACCGCCTAATATAGACATTACTCGTCTATTTTATGAAGCGCATAACCCAGTAATTCAAAATAACGGTTAAGCGCTTTATTTGCTTTATTAATATGCTGAGCATTTGGGTATATTAAATTACTGCTTTTTAAGCCACTGACCAAAAAGCTATTTTGAATAGTGCTGTGGGCATCTATGCAGGCTTCAAAGCAGCGCGCTGCTAATTCCTCAGGCATACTCATGTAATTCATGTTATGCGCTTGGTCGTGTTTTATGCAAGTTTGCACAAATTCATTTGCATCTTCCCCATCAAAATCTAAAAATACGTTTTTGTAAAAATCGTTAAGCTCATTATTAAGTGGGTGCGATAAATTAGGCGTATTTGAAAGCCATAATTTTGATGCAAAACCAAAGCGAGGTTTTGCTGCAAATAAGTGCTCGCTTATATGATGATCAAATGCATGAAACCATTCGTGAGCCAATGCGCCACCGCCCGCATTTTTAGCTAAAGCAAGGGTTTGTGAAGCTGCGTTATAATGCGCTTGTACGCCTTTTTGACCGCCATGCCCAAAGGCAAAATTAAGTTTACCGCGAAGGCCTATCGCTTTAGGCGGTAAATGGAGTATTTGTGCAAGGTCCGCTAGGGCATCGTAAATTAAATTAGCACTAATAAAACGCTCTTCTTTGGTTACCCATTTACCTACCACCATAGATCTAAATCCAAACGTGTTTCTTATATCGCTAAAATCAACTTGGTCGTCAAAGCGATAGTCTGGGCCTTGGCGAGTAAAGCCTCGCTTTAATCTATTGGGGTAATTACGCATTAAAGTTTTGCCGCCGTATTTAAGCTAAGTAACGTGCTTTTACGTGCTCAGGCATTTGTTGGGTTTGTTTTTGTATTAATTCATCTAATAAATTATAAAGTGGAGCAGGGTTTAACTGCTCTATTAAAAACAAACTATGAGCAACGGCTTCAAGTGTTGAAAGGCTATCGGCTCTAGGGGCTTTTCGAATAGCGTAGCGGCTTTTAGGTAATTGCTTAAAGCTGATTGTTTTAAACTGATTTAATAACGTAGTGAGTTGTAATATTTTGTAGGCTTTTTTCCATGTGCCATCTATCACGATTAAATGAGTGATTTTGTTTAACTCAGCGCTTTGAGCTTTATCATCTAAGTTTATAGCCTGCTCATTAGGGTAAAGTAAAACCGTTGTTTCTAAAGGCAGACTTTTTAATATATCAAAGTCGTTATTATTTTCACCTTTGATTATTTGGCAACCACTTAGGCTTAAATTAAGTAATTTAGCGGTATTTTTTGCTATTTTTTCTTCACTGGGGTGTTGTAGAATAATAACGTTTACGTGGTTATTTACATCTTTAACTGCACTACAAATACAAGTAGAAAGTGAAAAATTACAATTATTACAAAGTGTGCGTGCCATTTAATAAACTTTTTTGCCAGTATGATCCTCATAATTATACATTTATAAGGTAATTAAGTTGGTTTTTTTTACGCATCAATATAGAGTAATAGTATTGACATAGATTTAACACGGATTGTTTTTAAGGGCTTAAAATATGACACAAATTAGTATTGATGAATCTGCATTAGAAAGTATGGAATCGTTATTAGGTGAACAATTTCCGGATACGCTTGATTTTTGCTGTGCAGAATTTGAACGTTTAGGTACAGACGTTATGGCTACTATTGGCCAAGATAAAGAAGCGGCTATTCGCCACTCTCACAGTTTAAAGTCTAACGCTGCGCAGTTTGGCGCATCAAGCCTTGCTGAAGTTTCTCGTATTATTGAGCAAAGCTTAACTGTTGACGATTTAGCGCAAGCAACCGATGCCTCAAATAATCTGATGGAGCAAGTTAAAGGCTCTCAAGTTAAATTAAATGAGTGGTTAGCGTCTCGTTAAAATATGCAGCTTAAACGTGAATTTATTTCAGTATTAAGCACCTAAATTGACTAGCATTTTACGCCTTTACTAGGTTAGTCTAAATACTCACTAGGGCGTGCTGATCTTCTTGGATTGAATTGGCAACGAGTGTCTGGTTTTTAGGTTAGGCAGAGCCTATGCTGTGTGGTTTTTCTACATAAATAGGCGATAACAACACATAAATTCCAAACATGCATTGCCCAGAGGGGTTTTCCTTGGGGCTATTTTTTCTTTGTTACTCACTTTTACCTATTCTTACATAGATGTAAGCCTGTAGGGTAACGCAGGAGCCGTTAGCGAGCCCACTAGGTTACACACCTCACGTCGCGATTAAATCGCCCCTAGGTTGAACAAATTTAATCTATAAAGCCAATACGCCCTAAAGAGGTAATAATGTCTGAAATTAAAAAGAGTCACAAATTAGAAGGTGTATGTTATGACATTCGTGGGCCGGTTTTAGCGCAAGCTAAAAAAATGGAAGACGAAGGTCAAAAAGTATTAAAACTAAATATAGGCAATCCGGCCGCCTTTGGCTTTGATATGCCAGAAGATATGCACCGCGATATTATCCGCAACTTATATTCAGCCCAAGGTTACTGTGACTCTAAAGGCCTCTATTCAGCCCGTGTGGCTATTTATCAGCATTACCAACAACGTGGTTTACATAACTTAGATGTAGATAATATTTACATTGGTAATGGCGTAAGTGAGCTTATTCAAATGATCACCCAAGCGCTATTAAATAATGGCGACGAAGTGCTTATTCCAGCACCTGACTATCCTCTTTGGACTGCATCGGTGACGTTATCTGGTGGTAACCCAGTGCATTACCTGTGTGATGAAGAGCAAGATTGGTTTCCGGATATAGCTGACATAAAAAGTAAAATTACATCTAAAACTAAAGCTCTAGTACTAATTAACCCTAATAACCCGACAGGTGCAGTGTACAGCGACGATTTACTCATGCAGCTGATAGATATTGCACGTGAGCACAAACTGTTACTGTTAAGTGATGAGATTTACGAGAAAATTTTATACGATGGTATAACGCATACCTCTATTGGATCACTTTGCGATGATGTGCCAATTATTACTTTTAATGGCTTAGCTAAAACATATCGTGCTGCCGGGCTAAGAATGGGCTGGATGGTTTTAAGCGGACGTACTTCGGTTATGGATGATTTACGAAAAGGCTTAGAAATACTTTCATCTATGCGTTTATGTGCCAATGTACCTGCGCAATACGCAATTCAGCAAGCGTTGGGCGGTGTGCAATCAATTGATAGCTTAATAGACCCGGGCGGGCGTTTATACGAGCAAAGAGATATTGCTTGGCGCGGTTTAAATGCAATTGAAGGTATTAGCTGTAAAAAACCCAAAGGTGCATTGTATGCATTTGCTAAAGTAGATACAGAGCATTTTAACGTTAAAGACGACGAAAAAATGATGTACGATCTGCTAAAAGCCGAAAAAATATTACTTGTTCACGGTAGGGCATTTAATTGGCCTGAACCTGATCACTTTAGATTAGTGTTTTTACCAAGCAAAGATGACTTGTCGGATGCAATGATTAAAATGAAGCGTTTTTTTAGAGATTATCGACAAGTGTAATTACTATAATGCATAAAAAAACGAGCCAAATTGGGCTCGTTTTTTATTTATAAATATTTAGACTAGTACGCTTTATCTACACGTACGGTGTTATCACTTAAATAGACTAATCGTACATTGTCGCCTCTGCTAAAACGCATTGACTGGTCTTGATCTTGAACTACCATAAACTGGTCGCCATTTTCGACTTGTATTAACAGTTCAACAAAATTACTTTGCTGATAATGGCTTTGCTGTTGCTTATTGTGTGCAACACTTCCGCCAATAACTGAGCCTAAAATAGTTGCCACTGTGCGCCCACTTCCGCCACCAAACTGATTACCTATTACGCCACCTAGTAAAGCGCCGCCGAAGGTTTTCCAACCGTTGTTTTTATCTTGTATGAGTTCTTGTTCGGTAATATTACGCACCGATTTTACATCACCAAATAAAACCTGTTGAACAGGTACAGCTTTATTTCGCTCATATTGGGCAAAAGTTGGCGCGCTCATAGTAATTAGAGCACACATTACTAATGTTATAGCTTTCATAATAACCTCCTATTGGTAGCAAGTACGGGCTTATTAGCCCGTAAAGGCTTAGTAACTACCAACCAAATGTCGATTTTTCTTTAGTTTTACGAATTTCAGTTTCGTCAGCCCATTCTACAAGGCCGCTTTCCATATCCATTAAGCGCATTGTAAATTTGTAATATACGTCTGATTTGTCTGCATTTGATTTAACTATGCTCGATAAGTTTCCGTATAACATGTATTGCGCTCCAATTTGCTTACCAAAGGCAACGGCTGTTGCTGGGTTAACAAGGGCGTCTTCGTTTTGAAAATTAAGTTGTTCACGCACTGACTCAACACGTGTCATATCTACAAAACGAAACTTACCACTGCGAAGCATTTGCGTAGAGATTGAATCTGTGATTGATTCTGTATCAATGTGCTCGCTGGTTTTGTTTTTAATACGCTCTACAAATACAACAGGGCGCTTGTTAGCGGTCATTGTGCCAACAACCGGCGAACTTAATAATGAGTCGGTCATTTGGCTGGCAACTTTTTGTAAATCGGTAGAGCCAAAGTTAATATCGGTTGTTTCTACAGCTTGTGCATCGCCGTAACTTACAACTGCTTTATTTGCACAGCCGCTTAATACTAACGCGCTTAAACCTACTAAAGCATAAGTAGATACTGTTTTAAATTTTGTGTTGATCATTGTTGTTTCCTCTAATCTTTAAATTCTTGTGATTCGGTAGACACTTCTCTAACAGCTAAAGAAAACGTAACCGCATCAGAGCTTGGTGCTAAGCCCGGTAATTGAGTTTTTGCAAAACCAAATAGGGTAAGTGCTTGCCAAGGCGAGTGATTGCCTTTAATTATAAAACCGTCTTTATCAAACCAATTAAATTGGTACTGTAAATATTGTGACTTTTTATATTGGCTAGAAAGTGTGACTACCACGTCGGTTAACTGGTTAGTTTGACGCGTTTTTACATCAGTAATCGCCAGCTTATTACCTAAATCTGGGTTATCAACACGCAACTGCTCATTAAAACTGTTTTTGCTTTGTTCAACTGATATTCCTGATGTAACAGGTTGGGTTGCACATGCACTTAGCATTAAGACTGCAAGTAGTGGCACTATGTATTTCATGATGACTCCTAGAGTTGAACTACATGGTAGTTGAAGTAGTTATTAATAGAGGTTAGGTAAATTAACGTTAACCTTTGCTTACTAACGGTAAAATTTATAGGCGGGTGATTGCCTATATTAACTAAGTGCTCGCCTGCGTTGACGCTACTGCGAGCTACACTTATTTGATTAGGAAGCGTAAGCCAGCTGCGAGTATCGGCTTGCTCAGACGCTAAATTATAAATATTGGCCAGTATATTTCCTACATCACCAGCGCTGCGGGCAAGCTCTGCTCTGACTTTTTCTTTAGCGACTAGGCGCAGTACTTGACGCGCTACTTTTGCAGGTATTTGTTCTTCTAATGTTTTTGCTGCAAGTGCTTCTATATGTACTAATGGGCTTAGCTCTAAACTTTGTGAGTCTATGTTGATATTATTTACACCACGCACGTAGGCGTTATCTTTATATACTGGCATTGCAAGGCTATAAAAACGTGCATCGCCACCGGATGTATATATTGGTAGGCGTAATTTAAATTCATCTTGTTTAGGCACTAAGCCTTGTTCAAATAGCACAACTACCTCGCCTTGATTTGCAGATATGCTTGATGCATCGCTATAGCGCTTTTTAAATTCAGCTAAGTCTTGATCAAACCCTTGTTTTTTAGCAAGGCGCATTACATCACGCTGTAAATAAATGTTATCTGGTTGTATAGCTAGTGCTTTTTTGTAATCTATATAAGCATCGTCATATTGTTTAGCGCTTTGGTAAAGCAAAGCCGATAAGTAAAACGTATACGCATTTTGAAAGCCATTTTCAACGTCTCGTGTAACGTTACTCATACTTGGGTAGTGTTGCTGTGCTTGTTTTACTGTTGAGTCTATGTCTGTTTGGTTATCTGCTAAAGCATCTACTTGAACTTTGTTAGCGCGACGCACTTCTACAAGTGCGCCTTCAATATCATTTTTATAAACATAATTTAATGCTTTAAAACTATGTAACATGCTCATTTCGTAAGCGGGCGGTACATATGTAATGGCTGAGTCGTTAGTAAATAATGCATTACTTTGCTCAAGCCCTGCACTTAACTGAACTTTTGCAGCTTCTCGCTTATTTTGCATTTGCGTATACACATTTTCAAACTTGGTTTGAGCATCTGATGGTGCGTTTGCTAAATCGTTTAAACGAGCTTGTTCTAATTGGTTAAGTAAGTAGCTGCTGTGCATAGCGCTATTTTTAGCAATGAGCGACTGTGCTTCTTCGAGATTATTATTTTCGAGCGCATGTCTTACAGGTGTCATTTGAGTGGCGTAGTCGTTAAATAGGTCGTTAAAACCCATTGTGCTACAACCACTTAAAATGCAACAAAAGCTTAAAATTATACTGCGGCGCACTGAGCACTCCTCTAAATTTACTTTCACACATTAACATGTTTTTTTTAGTTATATGTACGAAACATTGTAAGAAATCGTAGAGTAACGTTGGTGAACAATACGTGAATTTTTATATTCAATATATTGCTTCAAGAAAATCATAAATCAATTTTTGAGTCGATAGTTGTTCTTGTTGAGTCGCACAATTACTATAAAACAGATTTTATTAAAATATAACGTTATACCTAGTATTGCTTACTAGGGTTATCGGTTTTGTATCAAGGTTTTAAATGTGTAACCTAATTTTGTAAAAGCACATACACTCTTTGCACCACAAGGCTAATCCTGTTTAAATGAATCAGCCTGCTGAGTTTAATGTATAAAATTAATCGATTGCTTTTATAAGGCTATTATTTTTGTTTTTAAGGAATTTTTTTGAAAGCCACTTTATATACACTTATTGCTTTAATTGCGTTTGCCGCAAATTCTTTGTTTTGCCGTATGGCGCTCGCGCAAGGTTACATAGACCCGTGGAACTTTACAATAATTCGCCTTTTAAGTGGTGCTGCCTGCCTAGGGATTATAATGGGGGTTTATAGTTACAACTTAAAACGTAAAGGTGCATTTAACCGTGAAATTTTAAACGATAGAGGGAGCTGGCGAAGCAGTATTAGCCTATTAGTTTATGCGCTGAGCTTTTCAATTGCGTACGTAGAACTTGATACTGGCACAGGTGCACTTATTTTATTCTCAGCGGTGCAGTTAACGATGATTGGCTGGGGAATTTATCAAAAAGAGCAATTAAGTGCATTGCAATGGGCAGCATTTATTGTGGCGTTGGGTGGTTTTGTGTATTTAATGCTGCCATCAGCCGCTGTGCCTTCAGTTTTAGGCGCATCCCTTATGGCATTAAGTGGCGTAGCGTGGGGTATTTACAGCATACGCGGTAAAGTATGTGTATCGCCGCTTCGTACTACTGGGTTTAATTTTATTAGAAGTTTAGTAGCTGTGCCTATTTTATTGCTAGTGGGTATGAGCTATATAAAAACGGTGAGCATTGAAGGAGTTTTACTAGCATGTGCGTCAGGTGCGATAGCATCAGGTGTTGGTTATAGTATTTGGTATGTAGCTATGCCGCTGCTTAAAAGTACACAAGCCGCTGTGGTGCAATTATGTGTACCGGTACTTGCAGCTGTAGCTGGGGTGCTGTTTTTGTCTGAGCAATTAACGGTTGAATTTGTAATAGCAAGCTCACTAATACTAGGTGCTGTTCTGGTCTTTATATTAAATAAGCACAAAGCCTAGTGATTAAGTAAACCCGCATTATGGCGGGCTTACGTTACTTATAAAACGTTTATAAAGCGCAGGTAGGTTGGCTAAAATAGCTGACTTACCAAGTAACTCACTGTTATTAATACACTCGTAAAGTATTTTCTCGCTAAGCACATCAACCATTAATTGTGATTGTTTAATATGGCTAATATGCCAAAGCTCAGGCGCAACCCCGTCTAAATCATGTTTATAAGGGCGATAAAAACCAAATTTAGCTAAGTTATTGTTAAGCCAATTGCTCAAAGGGGCGAATGGGCCGCCTTGCTCATACTCATTTGGAGTTAGCTGTAATCTGTAATCGTCATTTACTGCCGCTTTATCAAATATATCAAGGTCGGTGCCTAAATGATGTCTACTTGCGCCGGGCAGGGCAGAGTAGCGCATTATAGCAATACACTTATTTATATCCGTTAATTTGGTTAAATCTACGGGCTGTTGCTGCTTATTATAAACAGGGCGACTACCTGAAAATTTATTGTTCCAAATCATCGATTGGCGATCAAAATCTCTAAAGCTTGAGGCAATTGTTAGATCAAAACCTGCATTTTTAGCTGCATTTTGTAGCGCTAAAAAATCATCAATAATCTTGCTATGTAAGCGATGGCTTTGAATATCAGTTAAATGTGTATCACTTTGCCCAGTAATACACTCACAGGCTATTAAGTTGCTTAAGGCCATTATGTTAAAAGGTTTTCGAGGATTTGTTCGTAAATATCGGCAAGTGCGATTAAGTCATCTGTACTTACACATTCATCTACTTTATGAATTGTGGCGTTACGCGGTCCAAGCTCAATAACTTTTGCGCCTGTTTGCGCTATAAAGCGTCCATCAGATGTCCCACCGGTGGTTTCTAAGTTGGTAGTAAGCCCTGTAACAGATTTAATAGCACTAACAGTGGCATCCACAAGCGGGCCGTGCTCAGTTATAAATGGCAGACCATTCACTATCCAGCTTAGTTCGTAGTTTAATTTGTGCTTTTGTAATATTGCGTTTACTCGTGCTTGTAATTGCTCATGCGTTACTTCGGTACTAAACCTAAAGTTAAATTGTATTTCAAGCTCACCTGGTATTACATTACCCGCACCAGTACCCCCATTTATGTTTGATACTTGAAAGCTAGTTGCTGGGAAAAACTCATTACCCTCATCCCACACTGTTTGGCTAAGCTCAGTAATGGCTTCAGACGATAAGTGAATAGGGTTTTGTGCTAAGTGTGGGTAGGCAACATGGCCTTGTATACCTTTTACTTTTAAAAAGCCAGTTAGAGAGCCGCGGCGACCGTTTTTAACTACATCACCTAATACATCACGTGATGATGGTTCACCAACTAGACACATGTCGATTTTTTCACCGCGCGCTTCTAATGTATCTATTACGCGAGTTGTGCCATTTATAAATGGACCTTCTTCGTCTGAGGTTATTAAAAATGAAATAGAGCCTTTGTGATCTGGGTTTTTAGCAATAAAACGCTCAGTTGCAACGAGCATTGCTGCAAGAGAGCCTTTCATGTCAGCGGCGCCGCGACCATGTAACAAACCATCTTGTACCAAACCCGAAAACGGTGGATGTTGCCAATTTTGTGCTGGGCCTGTAGGTACAACATCGGTATGTCCTGCAAAGCAAAAATGCGGTGACTGAGTGCCCTTACGTGCCCATGTATTTAGCGTATCAGTAAAAAATAATGATTCAATATTAAAGCCAACCGCCTTTAGGCGATCGTTCATCATTTGTTGGCAGCCAGCATCTTCAGGTGTTACCGATTCACGCTGAATAAGTGCTTGTGCAAGTGCAATTACATCGTGTGTCATTATTTAAAAATCTCATCATATTGAGCAGCTTTAAAGCCTAAATGGTAGCTACTATTGTTTACAAGTACAGGGCGTTTGATCATTGCTGGCTGCTCAACAAGTAGCTCTATTGCAGACTCTTTAGTCAGACTTTGTTTTTGCTCATCAGATAATGCGCGGTACGTGGTGCCGCGTTTATTAACTAGCTGTTCCCAGTCTAGTTTGTCTGCAAACGTCCTAACCATTTGAGTGTTTACGCCATCTTTTCGATAGTCATGAAAAGTAAACTCAATATTATTATCTGCTAAGTATTTTTTAGCTTTTTTTATCGTGTCGCAATTGCTTATGCCGTATAGAGTGATCATAAATCTACTTCTTTTTGATAATAGTTAATAGGGGATCTGCACCCGCATTTACATGCGTATGAGAGTAATGAAACGTGCCTAAGGTATGGCCGTTGAGTAATATTAAACTTGCTAGCATGGGGGTATCAAACTTACGCAGGTCAAAATACGCAAGACGCTGACCTTTATGTATTTCACTGCCGTTAAGCTGGGCAATATGGGTATGAGTAATAGGTTGTGAGCCAGAAATAGTTAAGTTTATTAACACTTTTAGGCCATTTTTAGCCTGCAAAATAAACTCAGTACCTGCGTTTTTTACTTGAAGTAATGTGCCATCGAAAGGCGCTAAAATTTTATGACTGCTAAGGCTCACCATAATACCAGGACCAAGCGTGCCATATTTAAAAAAAGGTTCGGGATGGCTATCAAGCATGGCTACTTTACCAGTAAATGGGCTAGTAATTGTAATTGCATTATTGGGTGTTTTATTAACGGCTAAATAATCAAGTTGCTGTGCTTTCATTGGCTAATCTGCTACCACATTGTAGCCATCATTTTTTAACGCTTTGAGCGCTTTTGAAGCTGTTTGTTTTTTTACCAAAATATAGTCTGTATCGTAAGTTGATATTGAAAAAATAGAAATTTTAGCACTGGCGAGTACGCCTGATATATTAGCCATTATACCTGTGAGCGAAAAGCCTAATGGGCCAACCACTTCTAGTGCTTGCCAGTCAGGCTCTGTATCTAAGCTTTGGATTTCAAATTCACTAGGGCAAACAATCGATAGTTCATCGTGAGTTTTAGAAATAAAAAATAAAGGCTGTTTTAAAAGTGCCGAAGGTATGTTGGCATCAACGTCTAAACTATGAATAGATAAAAGCGTGCTGTGTAATTGTAATGTTTGTTTTGACATTAAACGCCTGCGATACAGCCATATTGATAGCTTTATAGTATAGATTATTGGATTTAAATTAAAGGTGTATCAGTGACTAAAGTAGCGGTTTGTAGGCAGGTTTTAATAAAGATTAAAAACTTACCCACAATTTCTGTGGATAAGTATGGGAATTGGTAGGTATAAATAGCCTAACTTATTAATTATTAAATAAATAATAGCTAGGCTATAAAAAGCACACGTTTAGATTATTGCGTAATTAAAGCTTCTGCTTGGGCAGCCTGAATAGCCGTTAATGCAATAGTGTATACAATATCGTCAACTAATGCGCCGCGGCTTAAATCGTTAACCGGTTTACGCATACCTTGTAGCATAGGGCCGATACTTATTAAATCGGCACTACGTTGTACGGCTTTATAGGTTGTGTTACCGGTATTTAGGTCTGGGAATATAAATACGGTTGCTTTACCTGCAACTGGGCTATTTGGCGCTTTTTTAAGAGCAACATTTTCCATAATTGCGGCGTCGTACTGAAGGGGGCCATCAATAATTAAATCAGGGCGTTTTTGCTGTGCTATTTTGGTAGCCTCACGTACTTTTTCTACATCGGCACCAGTACCAGATGTACCTGTACTGTAACTTATCATTGCTACACGCGGCTCTATTCCAAACGCGGCAGCTGAGTCGGCTGATTGAATTGCTATATCAGCAAGTTGCTCTGCATTTGGATCTGGGTTTATTGCACAGTCGCCATATACAAGAACTTGATCAGGCAGTAGCATAAAAAATACAGAAGATACGAGCGATGACCCAGGGGCTGTTTTAATGAGCTGAAGTGGCGGGCGAATAGTATTAGCTGTTGTATTTACTGCACCCGATACTAAGCCATCTACTTTACCTTGCTCTAGCATCATAGTACCCAGCACTACGTTATCTTGCAGTTGCTCTTGCGCCACAACGGCTGTTAAACCCTTACCTTTACGTATTTCTACCATAGGTTCAATGTAGTCGTTAATAATGCTCTTAGGTTCTACAATGCTTACGTGCTCGTTTAACTCTATCCCTTGTTGCTCTGCAATACGCATAATTTCATCGCGATCACCTAGTAATATAGTTTTAGCTATACCACGCTGGCCACAAATAGCGGCGGCTTTAATTGTGCGTGGCTCGTTACCTTCAGGGAGTACGACTGTTTTACCTGCTTTACGGGCTTTATCTGTTAATAAGTAACGAAATGCTGGTGGTGACAGCTTACGTGTTTTACCGACACTTTTAACGAGCGTATCTAGCCAGTCTGAATCGATAAACTGTGCATTATGATCTTTTACTTTTTCAATACGCTGGTCATCATCGCTAGGTACTTCCATATTAAAATTATGAAGCAGTAGGGATGTACGCCATGTATCGGCTTCGGTTGCAAGTATTGGTAAACCCGTTTGCATAGCTTGTTCACACAGTGCCATTATGCGCGCTTCAGGTTCAAAGCCACCGGTTAGCAATATTGCGCCAATTTTAGTGCCATTCATGGCTGATAAACATGCAGCAACAAGTATATCTGAGCGGTCGCCAGGTGTTACTAGTAATGCACCGGGAGTAAAGTGATTCAAAATATTTGACACAGTTCGGGCACAAAATGTAATACGACGCAGGCGACGATGTAGCATGTCACCTTCGTTAATAATGGTCGCTTTTAAATACGCACTTAAATCTTTAACGCGTGGTGCAACTAAGTCAAAGTCCCACGGGATGGCACCAAGTAACATAAACGGGTTTTTTCTAAAAATAGGTAAAGAAGCTAAGCGGTTTAGCTCGTTATCTAATTCTTCAGGTTTGTAGGCGTCGACTAAATCCGCACGTGCGCGGCCTTCTTCATCAAGAGGGGCATTTACTTTATTAAAAATACAGCCAAGAACACGTGGGTGGTCAATACCGCCGTAGTTACCCGCTGCGATTTCAAGACGATCTTCTATTTGCGTAATATTGTAGTTGCCGGGGGTAAGTACAAAAACAATGTCGGCACCGAGTGTTTGCGCTATTTCGCGGTTTACGCGCCCAGCATAAGGTTGCCTACGGGTAGGAACCATACCTTCAATAATTGCAACTTCATCATCGTTAATTTTACTTTCAAATCGCTCAACAATTTCTTCAAGAAGGTCGTCACCACGGCCATCACCGATCATTTGTTCGGCGTAATCCAATGCAAAGGGAGTAGGCGGATTAATAGGTGAGCCCTGAGTAACTATTTGCGTTGATTTTTCTGGCCCAGTTTCGCCTGAGCGAGGCTGTGCTATTGGTTTAAAAAAGTTAACTTTAACCGTTTTTTGCTCTAAAGCGCGCACTAATCCAACAGAAACAGAGGTTAAGCCAACGCCTGTAGACACCGGGATAAGCATAATACGACGTGCCATAATTACAGCTCCTTCACAATGTTTGCGGCATCTAGGGCAATAACCCATTCTTCGTTAGTAGGCATTACTACTGCTTTTGATATTTTATCTGATGTGCTAATAATACCTTGCGTGCCAAAGCGAGCGTTTAAGTTTGCTTGCTCGTCACAGTTAAGGCCTAAGTAGCCAAGCTGTTTGATTACATTTGCACGAATAATATCGGAGTTTTCACCAATACCGCCGGTAAAAATAAGTGCATCTAGTCGTTGTAATGGCACCATGTAAGCTGCAATTTGTTTAGCTAAACGATAACAAAAAATATCAAGCGCCAATTGTGCTTTTTTATGTCCTGCAACTGCGGCTTCTTCTATTGTACGGCAATCATTAGAAAGCTCACTGATACCTAAAAGGCCACTTTCTTGGTTTAATAAGTTATCAATTTGTTTTGCGTTGTAATCTAGCTGGGTAGTTAAAAAATTAAATAAACCTGGGTCAATATCACCACTACGAGTACCCATAACTATGCCTGCCAGCGGTGTTAAGCCCATGCTTGTATCAACGCTTTTCCCGTCTTTAATTGCGCAAACAGAGCAACCATTACCTAGGTGAGCGCTAATAAAATTACTTTGCTCAATAGGCTGGTTTAGTAACTTAGCTGTTTGGCCTGCAACGTAATAATGGCTTGTACCATGCATGCCGTAACGTCTTACACCGTAGTCGGTATAAAGCTTATAAGGTAATGCATATAAGTAGGCAACTTCATCCATGGTTTGATGAAAAGCGGTATCGAATACGGCTACTTGCGGTAAGCCTGTAAAGGAATTTTGCGCTGAAGAAATACCTAACAAGTTAGCATGGCCATGCAAAGGTGCTAAAGATGATGCTTTAGTAATGCCTTCAATTACAGCATCATCAATTAAAACTGATTTCGTAAAATGCTCACCACCATGAACAACCCGATGACCTACAGCAATTAAGTACTCATCAAGGTTGTGATCTTTTATTAAGGTTACAAGCGTATTTATAGCCTCAGCATGTGCTTGGTTTGCACCCAGCTCAATTACTGTTTTAGCGCCATTATATTTGTATTTAATAGACGGCGCGTCAGCACCTAAGCGCTCAGCTAGGCCCGAAATTATTTCGTGTCCATCGTTTGCATCAATAATGGCAAACTTTAAGCTAGAGCTACCACAATTTAGTACTAAAACATGTTGTGACTTAGGGGAGGTTGTTGGCATAGATTTAATTTCCATAAACAAATTAGTAAGTGAGCGTTAAGTATTGGGCGTTACACTTGAGCTGATAATGGCTAAAAGTTTAATTTAGCACTGCCTATTTTAACTTAGTTCAGCAATTTAGTTTAGTGTTTTGGCTGATTTAGCAGCTAAATTAAGTGTTTTTACCGATAAAGTGTAACTCCCTTATTTTGTGTTACACTTTGGAAATAGCCAATATTGAACTTGAATTTAAAAGCAGTATCTGTGAGGAGTCATGATGCAAAAAAGTGTGATGTCACAACTACAAACGGGTCGTTTGTATGCTAAAAACTGGCCTATGCGCAAAGAGCTGGCACCTTTATTTTTAGAATTTAGGGTAATAAAAGCGACTGAACTAGCTATAACTGTGATGCCAATCTTAGCTATGCTTACTTTGTTTTTTCAGCTTAACTACTTAGGCCCTGACTTTTTACCACAAGCAATTGCTAGCGCATTATTTTTTATATCACTGCCTCTACAAGGTATATTTTGGCTAGGTAAACGAGCACAAACACCTTTAGAGCCCGCAATGCAAAAATGGTACACCGAGCTTTATACAAAAATGGTAGAAAACGGTTATCAAGTTCAACTTAGTGAAAACAAGCCCCGTTACATGGAGCTTGCTAGCTTACTTAAAGATATGTTTGAAAAAATGGATAGGGCGTTCACTAAAGAGCAGTTTTAATAAACTGAGTTATGTAAAACGATAAGGTGACCTTGTGCTCACCTTTTTCCTCGAGCGCTGTCCAGTGCTCGGGTCTAAATTTCCACGCGAATGGCGTCATCATAATCAAGTTTTTAATGTCGGTTACACCGAGTGTAACGGTTTCAGTTAAAAGCGATTGTGCTGATTTATCAAAGCCTTTTGGTGTTGTTATTTCTGTGTGTTCATTTATATTTGAATAAATGTACGATTTGAGTTCTTTTAAATGCCAAGGCCCAGGGCTTACTACTACTAAGGTTGTGTTTTCATTTGCTAGGCGCGCTAGCTCTAGCTCAAATAAAGGAGCAAAAACACTAACAAGTACATCAGCAAATTCATTTTTAAACGGGGCTTGGCTTATAGAAGCCACGCTAAAATGGCAGTTAGGGTAACGCTTAGCGGCATATTTAACCGCAGACTTTGAAATATCAACGCCGTATACCTGCGCGTTCGTTTTATTTGCTATGGCTTGAGTATAAAACCCTTCACCACAACCTAAATCTACAACAGTATTAGCGCTTATATTGCTAATTGTATTACTAAGGCTTTGCTGTAAAAAACTGTAATGACCAGTTTCTAAAAATGCACGTCTAGCTTGCACCATTTCTAGAGAATCGCCCGGTTGCTTCGAATTTTTTTGCTGTACTGGCAGCAAGTTAACATAACCTTCTTTTGCAAAATCAAAACTATGATTATTAGTACAACGAAGCGTAGAGTCTGTTTTTATAAGTGTTTGGTTACACAGTGGGCATTGATATTGTAGACTCATGAGTCTAGGTAGTCCTTATCGTAAAAAGTTTTAACCCAGTGTGGGCGGTAAGTGATCATAATGGTAATAGCCATACCATTGAGCATTGCTTCAGGAAACCAAATTATAGCACTCAAATAAACGTAGTTATCAGCCAGTTCTTGCCAATTGTATTGACCTATTGCCAGATAAAATAATGCACCTAAGCTTATTTTTATACAGGCAATAAACCCAGCTGTTATAAATGCACAAACAAATATATAAACAAAAAAATGACGGGGTAAATATTGGTAACTGATTAAAAAGCCAAGGTAGCTCAATAATATAGGTATAAAGGCGCCAATAAGTATTTGCATGGGTAACAGATTAAGCTCGATTTGACCAACGGCAGTCAATAATGCACTGGCTAGCACAGAGCTTAAAATAGCTGATCGCCACCCTAAAATTAAGGTCGCTGCCGTAACACCTAAAATGTGTAAATCGAGGCCTGTTAAAATACCGGCTTTTATACGCCAAAGCACAGAAAATACTATAGCGCATGCAAGCACACCCGTTTGACGTGCGGGTGTTGTATAAAGTGCTTTATATGTTTTTTTATCAAAGCTTAGTAAAGCGATAATAATAACAAGGGCCCAAAGTAGCCCTTGTAAAGTAAGACTAATCATCAAAACTATTTAAATGCAGACCAAATAGGTGCGTGATCCGATGGTTTTTCAATACCGCGTAACTCGTAATCAATACCTGTATCTATGCAGCGTGCTGCAAGGTCTTTAGTAGCAAGTACTACGTCGATACGAAGGCCTCGGTTATCAACAAACCCTTTAGAGCGGTAATCAAACCATGAATATTGATCGTTTGTTTCGGGATTTTGCTCTCTAAAGGTATCTGTAAAGCCCCAATTTAATAATGTTGCTAACCACTCACGCTCTTCTGGTTGGAAAGAACATTTACCTGTTTTTAACCAGCGCTTAGCGTTTGCATCACCAATGCCAATATCTAGGTCGGTAGGGGAGATGTTTATGTCGCCCATTACAATTACGTCTTGCTCTGGTGTGTGGTTAGTTTCAAGGTGGGTCATTAAATCTTTGTAAAACTGGCGTTTATAAGGAAATTTAGTTTCGTGATTAATGTTATCGCCTTGTGGGAAATAACCATTCATAACGGTTAGGTCGCGGCCATTATCTTGTTCAACGGTTACGCTTATCATACGTTTTTGTGATTCATCAGTATCTGTTGCAAACCCGTTTAAAACCGATTTAGGTTCTTTTTTGCATAACATAGCTACACCGTAATGTGCTTTTTGACCATGAAAATAAACGTGGTATCCCATTTTTTGAACATCTTCTAATGGGAATGCTTCGTCATGAACTTTAATTTCTTGCAAGCCAATAACGTCTGGTTGATGTTTATCTATTATTGCTTGTAATTGATGAAGGCGGGCACGCAGACCATTGATATTGAAAGAAATCACTTTCATAAAATTTACCTTAAAATTGGTTCTATTTAGTGGCATAAATTGTATCAGTAAATACGCTTACATAACATGACTGAATTGAGTTAATAGCTGCACAAATGTTGATCAAATGATGGCTAAAGTTTAAACATTGTAAATGCATTATTAATTAATTAAATAAATAAAAAATTCAATTGATATTAACTATTTTGAATATATAATGCGCAAAAATTACTTGTTTAGCTCGTTCAAATAGGATCTCTCATGAAAACACAACTACTTTTAGCTACCGCTTTATTTGCATCTGCAACTGTTTGTGCACAAAGCAACACTTACTTCAGCCAAGACAACAAACTTGAGTCTAAATTATGTGTATTAAGTGCTAACGAAGGCTTTAGCGTTGCCCGTAAAGAAGCTGCGCAACATGGCGTTTATTTATCTCGTTTTTCTAAGAGTATTTTGTGTAACGGTGAAGACATTCGTGATATCGCTAAAAAAGCGACGGCAAGTACTTCATCAGTAGATAAAGTAGAAGTATTTGCTAAAGATGCACACCAAGAAACACAGTTATGTATGACTGCACTTAAAAAAGGTTTAGCACCAGTACGTCAAAAGATTGGTAACTTAAACTCTTTAAAATGTAATGGTCAAAACGTAACTGAGTTTGTTAAGCGTTACCAAAACGCTGCAATTTAATTTTAAGCTAAAAATTATCTTTTAGAAAATGCCTGGTTTTAACCGGGTATTTTTTTGCAAAAATTACAAGGTAGGCTGCAATCATTGCAAAGCTAAGTAATTGATTAGAGTATATAAAATAAGCTAAAAACTACTAACCAATTGATAGTTAGAGTGTTATTTATATTGGCATCGGACTTGTATTAGTTAAAGTGACATTTACTAACTACAAGGATACGTCTTATGAAAAAGTTAACACTAGCAACAACTATTTTAGCATCTTTGAGCTTAGCGGCTTGTGCATCAAACCAAGGTTTAGAAAAAATCGATAGCGATTTTGCAAGCTTAGATAACGACAGTGATGGTTATATTTCAAAAGTAGAAGCAGATGATGACAGCATCTGGGGCCATTTTTCAAATATTGATACCAACATGGATAATGAAATCAGTCGTAAAGAATTTAACGCTTACATGCAATTAAATACCGGTAAGGTAGCCACTGACAGTGAAGTTAGTGAGTCAGCATTTAAAGCTAAAATAGCAAAGTTTGATAAAATCGAAAATGATTTTAGAAGCTTAGATAACGATAAAAATGGTTATATTTCAGTAGAAGAAGCTGACGATGATGATATTTCGAACCATTTTGGATACATGGATGGTAATAACGATAAGCGCATCAGCAAAGGTGAGTTTAAAGGTTATATTAAAAAATACGGTAAAGCGGTAGCTGAAGATGATGCTCTTAAGGTATTGAGACACAGCTAATATTACCTAAATTAGTTAATAAAAACAGCCAGCATTAATTGCTGGCTTTTTTGTGCATTTAATTTAGATAAAAGGCAGATATATTTTCCACCTTTTATGATGTTCTGTCATAATAGATGGCTGTGTATTTTAAAAGGCTGAGCAAAATTATGGCGGGTCGTCGAATTAGTGATGAGCAATTAATTGAGATCATTGAAGCGGCTATATTTGTCGCAGACAAACCAGTTAGTAAGCGCCATTTAAAAGACACAGTACTTGCTGATTTAGCTATATCAATGGCAAGAATTAACGCTGCAATTGAAGCTATAGAAAGCCACTTTCAGACACGAGGTATACGCCTTGTAGAAGTTGGCAGCGGTTATCGGTTTGAGGCTTGTAGTAGCTTAAGCCCTTGGCTGAGCAATTTATGGCAAGAACGAGCGCCTAAGTATTCGCGCGCGCTTTTAGAAACGTTGTCGTTAATAGCCTACAGGCAACCAATAACACGTGGTGAAATAGAGCAAGTAAGAGGCGTTACTACCGGCTCAACAATTATAAAAACCCTTCTCGAGCGTGAGTGGGTTAAAGTGGTAGGGCATAAAGAAGTGCCGGGTAAACCGGCATTATATGCAACTACTAAGCAATTTTTAGATTATTTTTCGTTAACAGGTTTAGAGAATTTACCTGCTTTGCCATCAGATCAGCAAAGCAAAATTAATCAGTTAATGAGCGATCCTTCTGTGAGAGAACCATCCGAATGAGTATACAAGGTGAAAAGTTACAAAAAGTCTTAGCCCGTGCAGGCGTAGGCTCACGCCGTGAAATGGAAAAATACATTGATGCTAACCGCGTTAGTGTAAATGGTAAAGTAGCTAAGTTAGGCGACCGTGTTGAAGAAACCGATTTAATTCGTGTTGACGGTCATACTGTAAAAATTGAAGAAAAAGCAGATCGTATCTGTCGTGTAATTATGTACAACAAACCAGAAGGTGAGTTAAGTACACGTAAAGATCCTGAAGGCCGTCGTACTGTATTTGATCGCTTACCTCGTATTGACGGTGAACGCTGGATTGCAGTTGGACGATTGGATATTAATACTGCAGGCCTAATGTTATTTACCAATGACGGCGAGCTTGCAAATCGTTTAATGCACCCAAGCTACGAAGTAGAGCGTGAATACTCAGCTCGAGTATTTGGTGAAGTAACGAATGAAACAGTTAAAAATCTTACTCGTGGTGTTGAACTAGAAGATGGTCCCGCTAAGTTTTTAAGCGTAAAACCAATGGGCGGCGAAGGTATTAACCGCTGGTTTAACGTTACACTTAATGAAGGGCGTAACCGCGAAGTTCGTCGTTTATGGCAGTCTCAAGATGTTGAAGTATCTCGCCTTATTCGTATTCGTTACGGTAAATTAGAACTTGATAAGCGTGTACCTCAAGGTGGCTGGAATGAGTTAGACCTTGAAACAGTTAACTATTTACGTAAAACAGTTAAGCTTGGTCGTGAAACACAGACTAAACTTTCGGTTATGCCTGAAAAGCGTAAAGATAAGCGCGCTAAAATCAATCAAATACGCAAAGCGGTAAAAAAGCACAATCAACGTGTTAAGCAAACTAAACGTAAGTAATTACCAGATATTTACAGACAAAAAAGCCGCAATTTATGCGGCTTTTTTATGATTGATGTGTATTTTATTTTTTCTGTTGCGCATCAAGTGATTCGCCATTTACTGATGCTGAGTCATCACTCATTAAGTATAAGTAGGTTGGCATTAAGTCCTCAGGCGTGGCAAGTTTGTCTCTGTCTTCACCTGGATAGGCTGCAGCACGCATAGACGTCCTGGTTGCACCTGGATTTATGCAATTTACACGAATAGACGTCTTACCTACTTCGCACGCCCATGTTTGCATCATGCCTTCTACAGCAAATTTAGAAATAGCATATGGTCCCCAAAATTCACGGCCTTTTCGTCCGACACCTGATGATGTGAAAACGACTGATGCACTTTTTGATTTACGTAGTACAGGGAAAAGCGCTTTAGTGATCATTGCTTGTGCCGTTACATTTACTTTCATTATGTTTTCAAAAGTAGATGAACAAAAATGCTCTAACGGGCCAAGAGATCCTAAAATTCCGGCATTATTAAGTAACCCATCAAGGCGGCCAAATTGGCTTTCTATAGTGGCTGCTAAATCACGATAGTTTTGCTTAGTCGCTCCTTTTAAATCCATTGGTACAATAGCGGGCTGTGGGTAACCAGCATTTACTATTTCATCGTAAACACACTCAAGTTTATTAGTTGTTTTTCCTAATAAAATTACTGTTGCGCCATGTTTAGCATAGTTTATTGCGGCTACTCGGCCAATACCATCGCCTGCGCCAGTGATCAAAATAACTTTGTCTTGCAGTGCGTTTTCAGCTGCTTGATAAGTGTGCATAAAATTACCAATTAATAAAATTTTTATGATTTTAACATAGCAAAACGTGAAGTAATCGAATTTATTGTAAATTTAGGTGGCGAAAATAGAAACTTTACGTTAAGTTTAACTGGTCTAATGTCTCATTAATAAACTAGTTACATTATTTTAACTTTAACACACTGAAAAAACACACTATAAAAATAAGATATGTGCGGAGCCAACAATATGAAGAAAATGCTACTCTCACTCTCTGTTACAGCTGCATTAGCAGGTTGTGGCGGCGGAGAAACGTTAGAAGACGTTAAGAACGACACAGCAACTATAGTTCCAAATGCAACGGTTACTTTCGATCCTGCAAATGGAATTTTATCAGTTCCTAATGATTTATTAATGAGCGGTACTCAAGACGGCACACTTAATATTCCTGGGGAATTAGATGATGACAACGTATCTATTTCTCGCGCTGCTTATTCAGACCCTCAACTTGCTCTGGGTGCTTTAGATGGTTGGTCTTCACAAGTACCCTATAAAATTGATTTAACGTTTCCAAGCGGTGTTTCGCTTGATGAAACATCTGCTGCAAGTCCTGGTACGCTCAGAATTTTTGAAGTTGTGATGGGCGCAAGTCTAACGGATGCAGAATGTTCTGTAGTTACCGCTGGTACAGCCTGTAAATTAGTAGGTGAACTTACATTTGGTGTAGATTTTATAACTCAAGCCTCTGGTGATGGAGTCGCTGTTATACCGCTTAAACCATTTACACCAGGTAGCTCTTACATAAATGTTTTAACTACAGGGCTTAAAGATTCGTTAGGACGTCCTATTCAACCTTCTTCTACTTACGCTTCTGTAAGTGAAGAAGCTCCGCTTATTACCGATGCTCAACTTGGGTTACAAGGCGCTGTAAATAGCTACGAAAACGTGGTTGTAAGCTCAGGCGATATTACCAAAGAAGATATTATCTTTTCTTCTGCGATGACGATCCAATCAGCAGGGCCAGTACTTGGTACTATTAAAAATTTACTTGCAGCTAGTTTGCAAAATGATGCATTGCCAACACCAATGGTTAATGTACCTGAGCAAGATGTAGTGAATGTTCAGCAAGTTTTTGCAGCAGCTGGTGTTACAGTATCAGCTGCTTTTTCTGGTGTTCAGTATTTAAAAGGTAACATTACATTACCTATGTATTTAGGAACACCAACAGGAACAGAAATAAGCGATTTAAACGATACATACTGGCAAGGTATGTGTGATAACGCCGTTGCTATTTTGGGGTATAAAGCAGCAGTTGGGGAATCGTTTCCTACAGAGCCTGTGAGTGAGAATGATGCGCTCTGTTCAGCTTTAAGCGATGGGCAACTTCGTGATTTAGGTTTGGATTCTACTCGACACTTAACTAAGTATAATTCTATCCCTAAAGTTCAAAGCATGGCTGATGTGCCAGTACAAATAACTAAACCAATTTTACCCGTTATAAACGGTATACGCGCACAACTTCAGTTAGATGCAATTGAAATGCCTGAAAGTGGCTGGCCAGTAGTCATTATGCAACATGGCATAACTACAGATAAAGAAAGCATGTTAGCACTGACCGCGCAACTATCAATTCAAGGATTTGCTACAGCAGCAATAGATCACCCTCGCCATGGTGAGCGTGGAGTTGATGTTGATGATGATGGAACAGACGACTTTAATGCAACAACGGGCTCTGTGCTTAGTTATATGAATTTAAGTTCATTGCTTGTTGCGCGTGATAGTTTACGTCAATCTTCAGCTGATTTATTAGGTTTACGTTTAGGGTTAAACTTTATAAATGATGCAACGATTAACGCACAAGACGTCACTTACATTGGTCATTCATTAGGCTCTATTGTCGCTCCTGCATTTATTTCACAAGCAAATAATCCATTAGCGCCAACGGTTGATCCATTATTTAATGTAAACACAGTAGCACTTGCGAGTGGCGGTGGCGGTATTGCTAGCTTCTTACTTGAGTCGGCAGCATTTGGTCCATTTATTCAAGGTTCAGTGTTATCTCAAGCTGGCACAACAGAGGCAGATGAGTTTAACGCATATTTACAGGCTGATGCAGTGTCTAACTGTGGAGTCGTGTTACCAGATACAGAAGCATATTTAACGTGTGGTTATAACGAGTATGTAGCTTCTTTAACTACAGCTGGTGAAACAAGCAAGCTTACTAATATTCAAGGTGTGTTTACTCAGTTTGCATTTGCTGCACAAACAGCCCTTGATAGCGGCGACCCAACAAATTATGCGGCAGCGGTACAAGCTTTAGGTACACCTGTTTATACAAATGTTGTTGTAGGTGATGGCGCAGATAATAAGCCTGATCAAGTGATACCACCAATGGCTGCAAATAACCCTATTTCGGGCACAATCCCACTGGCCACTTTTATGGGGCTAGAGACTGTAAGCACAACTCAAGCGTTGAGTGAAACACCAGCAAGCTACTTAGTTAAATTTACTAAAGGGCACCACGGTTCTATATTAACGCCTGCTCAAGATGCTGCAGAAGCGGCTACTGTAGAAGGGAGCGCGGCAGCAAATGCAGAAATGCAAATGCAAGTTGCTGTTTACTTAGCAACACGTGGTCGTATGTTATTAGTAACAAATAGTGAAGTTGTTACTGATTAATCTATTACTTTAAACGTTAACTTATAAAAGCCACTGTAAAGTGGCTTTTTTTTGGTTAAAAGCATGATAAATTAGCTTAAATTTATAAATGGAGAAACCAGTTGGAATTTTTATACGAATACGGTTTGTTTTTTGCCAAAACAGTGACATTTGTTATCGCAATTGCCGTTGTGTTAATGCTTATAGTTGCATCCGCCGTTAAGCCAAAATCGAAAAAAGGTGAGATTGAAATTGAAGATGTATCTGAAAAACTTAACGAGCTCAAAGAAAGTTTTTTGCACAATACATTGTCTAAAAAAGAGTTAAAAGCGCATCAAAAGCAGTTAAAAGCTCAGAGTAAAAAATCAGTCAGTGATGAACCAAAGCCTCGTTTATATGTAGTCGATTTTACGGGTAGTATGGATGCGCACGAAGTAGAAAGTTTACGAGAGGAAGTGACTGCTATTATTTCGATTGCAGATCCTAAAACAGATAAAGTATTAGTGCGTTTAGAAAGTGGTGGTGGGGTTGTTCATGGCTATGGGCTTGCAGCATCTCAGTTACAGAGAATTAAAAGCGCGGGTATTCCTTTAAGTGTAGCAATTGATAAAGTAGCAGCAAGCGGCGGTTATATGATGGCTTGTGTAGCTGATGAAATACTTGCAGCGCCATTTGCAATTGTAGGTTCGATTGGGGTGATTGCACAAATTCCTAACTTTAATAAAATATTAAAGAAAAACGACGTAGACTTTGAACAAATTACAGCAGGTGAGTTTAAACGTACACTCACATTATTTGGCGAAAACACAGATAAAGCACGTGAAAAGTTTCGTGACGAAATTGAAGAAACTCATGGTTTATTTAAAACCTTTGTAAGCACGCAGCGCCCAAGCCTAAATATTGATTTAGTGGCTACAGGTGAGCATTGGTTTGCAACGCAAGCAATTGATAAAGGCTTGGTAGATGTTATTAAAACCAGTGATGATGCTTTATTAGAGCAGCAATCTGAGCGTCAAATATATAAAGTAAAATATAAAGTTAAAAAGGGGCTAAGCGATAAACTAGCACTTGGATTAAGCAGTGGTGTAAATAAGGTAGGGGTCAGCTTACTTTCAAAATTTAAGTCAATGAATCCCTAATTATTAAAAATAAAAAAAACCTTGATGCAAAACATCAAGGTTTTTTTATAACTATATTTCTCAGCATTATGAGTCGATAGACTTATGATAATCTTCTAAGTCTTTTGCAGCATTTGGGTCGTTGAAAATGCTCTCATCAAGCTCGCCTTCTGATTTAGCAACCACACAGGTAACCATACAATCACCGGTAACGTTAACCGCAGTGCGTGTCATATCAAGTAAGCGGTCTACGCCGATAATTATTGCAATCCCTTCAACAGGAAGTCCTACCTGGTTAAGCACCATTGCTAGCATAATTAAACCAACACCGGGTACGCCTGCAGTTCCTACAGAGGCAAGTGTTGCCGTTAATATAACCATTAAATAATCAGAAATAGTTAAATCAACACTAAACACTTGAGCAATAAACACAGTAGCTACACCCTGCATAATAGCGGTGCCATCCATGTTGATAGTAGCGCCTAGCGGTATGGTAAACGACGCCACTGAGTTGTTTGCACCTAGTTTTTTTGTTGCTGTTTCAAGCGTGATAGGCATAGTTGCGCTAGAGCTTGAGGTACTAAATGCAAATAAACAGGTGTGCTTCATTTTTGCTAAGAAAATAAGTGGGTTTAAGCCTGTAAGCACTTTAAGTAGTACCGTGTAATTTACAAGCGCGTGTAATAATAATGCTAATACAACAACACCAAAATACTTGGCTAAACTAACAATTAAGTTAAGCTCGATAGTTGTAAATAATTTAGCCATTAAGAAAAATACACCGTAAGGTGCAATATTCATTAGTAATGTTACAAGTTTTAAAATAACTGTATTTAAGTCTTCAAAAACACTTGCTACACGCTTGCCAGTTTTACCACTTAATGCCATTGCTACACCAAATAATAGTGCAAACACTATGACCTGAAGCATATTACCTTTAGCCATTGCTTCAAACGGGTTAGTAGGGAACATATCTATAATTACACGGGCAAGGGTCGGTGCTTCTTTAGCATCGTAAGTTGCATTAGATGGTAGGCTGATGCCTTCACCAGGGCTGAATAACAGAGCAAGAGTAATAGCAACGGTAATGGCAATTGCCGTTGTTAGTAAATATAGGCCAATAGATTTTCCACCTAAACGCCCTAATTTTTTAGGATCACTTAAACTACACGTACCACAAACAAGGGATACAAATACAAGTGGTACAACTAACATTTTTAAGCTGGCTATGAATATTTGGCCACCAACATGAAAAATACCATCTACGAAAAAGGCTTTAATTGGCAAAGAGAATAACCCAAGTGGTATTAGATAATCGTCTTCACCAGCTAATATAGCCTGAAATATAAAACCTACTGCAACCCCAAGCGCCATACCAATCATGATGCGAGTGGTTAAACTCATTGAACGGATTTTTGACATATTCCCTGATCTACATTTTATAAATTTGCCATAGACTACCAGCAAGGAAATATTTACTACAGAAAAAATTAGTATTTATTTAAAATTATTTTGCGCAAAAAAGTAATAAAAAACTGAGATTTTAGACTAAGTTATAGGTTAATATTAAGTGAAAATTAATTTTACATATAATAACAACGCTAGGGAGAGGTTCATGCCTTTAATGCGACTGCTCGGCATTTTATTGCTTAGTTTTTTACTCACAGCCTGTGGTGGCGGTGGGTCACTTGAAAAAGATGGCACCATCGGTGATGACGATGATACAACAACCGAGACGTCCACATACACTGTGAGCTTAAAAGGTTACCTGCAATCAAGTGATACGGAATCTAATACCGTTACAGCTGCAGCACCTCTCCAGCTAAAAGCTACACTTGAAGATGAAGACGGGGATGCAGTTGCTGGTGAACGAATAACCTTTACCTTGGCTGATACAATAGGTGAGCTAAACCCAACTACGGGTACAGCTCTCACACAATCAGACGGTATAGCGACCATTGAGCTAACAGCTGGTGAAAATGCAGGTGCAGGGGAAGTAACAGCAACCTACACAATCGACAGTGTTAGTTACACTGATACATTTGCTTTTGAATCAGATGGTGCCCAGTCAACAGATCCTCAGTTAGAAGTTACTATAGTCAACTCATCAGGTGAGTCAGCTAGAAGTGTTGATTATGAAAACCCAGTTACGGCCCAAGTTGTGCTATTAATTGATGATGAGCCAGCCGCTTTTAAGTTAGTTGAATTTGTACTAACAGGTTTAGGTACAATTAATCCAACAAATGGTACTGCATTAACGAACGACCAAGGCATTGCAACTATTAGCCTTTTAGCTGGAACAGAAGCTGGTGCAGGTTCAATAGTTGCTACTTACACTGATAACGAAAACACAGTATTTAGCTCTGATGCATATACTTTTACTACCGAAGGCGACGCGCCAGTTCAAGGTGAGTCATTAGATTTTTCAATTAGTTTAAGTCTTACATCTTCAACAACACTTGCAGAAATTAGTACCATAAGTGCTACAGACAGTGGTGTTATAAAAGCAACAATTTTAGATGGCGATGGGGTTGAAGTTGACGGCGCTGTTGTTAATTTCTCTTCTACGTTAGGTAATTTGATTCCAAGTATTGGCACAGCGTTAACAAACGAAAGTGGCGTGGCTTCACTTAATTTAACCTCTGGGACTGTTGAAGGTGCCGGTGAAATAACAGCACAATATGAAGGAGTTGAACAAACGTTAGGTTTTTACACTCGAGGTGATGCTGTAAATCCTGATCAAAACACTGCTGATATTAGTTTTTCAATTTTAGAAAATTGCCCTGCAAACTTTAAGTCAGTAAGAGATGCAAGCTCGTGTGATGCAGTCACAAGTATTTCGGGCGACTCAACCGCTATTCTTTATATAGAGGTTACAAACGAAGACTCTACTACACCACTTACGCAAACATTGGTAACAGCCACAACTACTATTGGTACTATTACCCCATCAACTGGTACCGCTATTACCGATGCTAATGGCATTGCACTGTTAGATATTGTACCAGGGCAAGATGTAGGTGCTGGCGAAATTACAGTTTCAGTACTTGATAGTAATTTAACAAAGGCATTTCAAATTGCTGCTGTAGATATAGAAATTGCTATTTCAAGCTCAATTGCTGCTGATGAGCTTTTAGCCGCAGGTGCAACAGCATTAATATCTATAGAAATCTCTAAAGATGGTGAATTATACACTACACCGTTAACGGTTGAGTTTTCGTCTGGTTGTGTGAGTTCAGGACAGGCATTAATTGACGAAACAGTTACTAGTATTGGTGGATTTGCACGCTCAACTTATCGCCCATTAACCTGTGTTGGTGGTGATATAATTACAGCAACAGTTATTACTGGTGGTGATACAGTTTCTGCAAATACAACTATTAATGTATCACCAGCAAATATTGGTTTTTTACAGTTTGTAGAAGTTACTGAACCTGTGATTGCGTTAAAAGGAACTGGTGGTGCTGATAGAACTGAGATATCAGAAGTAACTTTTAAACTTGTTGATTCAAATGGAAACGATTTGGCATCAAGAACTGTTAATTTTGAACTTTCTACGTCTGTAGGTGGAATAACATTAGGTACCGCCAGCGCGATTACTAATGCCAGCGGTGAAGTTACAACGTCAGTTCTTTCAGGCTCTATTGCCACACCAGTACGTGTAATTGCATCAAGTGAAGAAGACGTTGATGGCAGTACTGTTATTGTAACGGCTCCTTCAGATATTCTTGTTGTCAGTACAGGTATTGCTGATCAAAATAGCTTTTCATTATCGCGTTCTATTTTCAACCCTCATGCTTTGAATGTGGATGGTAATACAGTTGCGGTTAACGCTCGCCTAGCTGATCATTTTAATAACCCTGTTCCAGATGGTACTGCGGTAACATTTATTACAGAGGGCGGAGTAATAGAACCTAGCTGTGTAACAACAAGCGGTACATGTAGTGTAACGTGGACCAGTAGTAACCCACGACCATTTACTGATTCAATGTACGAAAATAGCATTACTCAAAAATGTGATGGTGGATTACCTTGTCCATTAGGTATTTTAAATAACGACCTAACGGTAGATTTACCACTTGGTGGGCGCGCTACAGTTCATGCATATGCAATTGGTGAAGAGACCTTCTCAGATTTAAATGGCAATGGTTATTTTGATAGTGAAGACTTCTTTGATGATTTATTCGATATTCCAGAAGCATTTATTGATAATAACGAAGATGGCACTTATGGCGGTAAAGATTGTAATGATGGTACCGACCCATGTTCACGTGATAATTCAACCGGCGATGAGTTTGAAGAATTTGTAGATTTTGATGGTAATGGCGCTTGGACTACACAAAACGGTTTATACAACGGCTTATTGTGTCGTGAAGAAGATGAAATCGCAGGAATATGTAGCCGCCAAATGGTTAATGTGTTCCAAAACCAAGAGATTGTAATGTCAGGCGATACGGCATTCTTTAGATTAGTAACCTATGCTGACGATTGCTCGGCTATTGTAGGTGCTAGTGCATCTGAAGTGCGTGTGAATAGTGATCCTACAAGCCCGTTAGTTCGTCGTTCACAAAACGATGCAACCAGTCAGTTAATGTGTCAGGTTGATTCAATAGACTTAACACAAACTGCAACAGGTACGTCTAGTTTAAGTCTTACGGTATTTATTGCGGATATTTATAACAACCCAATGCCGGCTGAGACAACCATTTCTATTTCAACAGATAATGGTATTTTGATAGGAACCGATAGTTATACTTACCCTAATACAACAAGTATTGTACCGGTAGGGTTATCGTTTGGTATTACGCGTGAGGATTTGGATGGCGGTAATGAGCAATTTAGTGGTTTTTTAACTATCAGTGCAGAAGCACCATCAGGGTTAGAAACGACACTTTCAATTAACGTAACCGACGATTTATAATCGTTTTAAATAAAAAATGCCAACCTTTCGGTTGGCATTTTTCGTTGTGTTCTATATATTCCACATCAAATAATCTAAAAACACCTGTTTGTTTAATTTAACAGCAAAAATTGTTCGTTTATTCAGTAAATACAGAAAAGTTTGTATTAAAAGCTTGTAACAATTAGTGTTTGTAGATATACCTATAAATATTCGCGCCGTTTATACCGGCAAACACATTTTAAATATTTGGTTAGAAATAGGCAACTATGGGCAAATCGCTAGTAATTGTAGAGTCACCTGCTAAGGCTAAAACAATTAATAAATATTTAGGTAATGATTTTATCGTAAAGTCCAGTATCGGACATGTACGAGACTTACCTACTTCAGGTTCGAGCAAAGCTAAAGTGCCGGCAACTAAAACGCCAGCAGAAGTACGCAAAATGGAACCAGAAGAAAAAGCAGCGTATAAACAGCAACGAGATTACACAAATTTAGTTGCGCGTATGGGTATCGATCCTGAAAAAGGATGGAAACCTCATTACGAAATATTGCCAGGTAAAGAAAAAGTTGTTCAAGAATTACAAAAATTGGCTGAAAATGCAGACCAAATATACCTCGCAACGGATTTGGATAGAGAAGGGGAGGCAATTGCTTGGCACCTTCAAGAAATTATTGGTGGAGAACCTGAAAAGTATAAGCGTGTAGTTTTTAACGAAATTACTAAAAATGCGATTCAACAAGCTTTCGAAACCCCTGGTGAGTTAAATACCGATATGGTTTACGCTCAGCAAACACGTCGCTTTTTAGACCGTGTTGTAGGCTTTATGGTTTCGCCTTTGTTGTGGGCAAAAGTCGCACGTGGGCTTTCAGCAGGTCGAGTACAGTCAGTTGCAGTTCGTTTACTTGTAGAGCGCGAGCGTGAAATTAAAGCATTTATTCCAGAAGAATTTTGGGATATTCATGCTGATGTTAAAAACGCTGAATCAGAGTTACGTTTAGAAGTAGCCAAACAAGCAGGTAAGCCATTTAAGCCTGTAAATGAAGCACAGGCTACAGAAGCAGTTAAAAGCCTTGAGAATGCCGAATATAAAGTAATAAGTGTTGAGGAAAAACCAAGTAAGAGTCGCCCAAGTGCTCCTTTTATTACTTCAACTATGCAACAGGCTGCAAGTACTCGTTTAGGGTATGGTGTTAAAAAGACCATGATGCTTGCTCAGCGCTTGTATGAAGGTGGTTACATTACCTATATGCGTACCGACTCAACTAATCTATCTAAAGATGCTGTTGAAATGTGCCGCGAATATGTAACACAAGAGTTTGGTGATAAATATTTACCAAAAGATCCAATTAATTACAGTTCAAAAGGTAATGCACAAGAAGCGCATGAGGCAATTCGACCTTCGAGTGTAAGTGTGCTTTCTGGGCATGTAGAAGGTGTAGATGCGGATGCTAAAAAGCTTTATGAGCTAATTTGGCGCCAATTTGTAGCGTGCCAAATGGTACCTGCAGAATACGACTTAACAACACTGACTGTTGCAGCTAACGATTTTCAACTTAAAGCTAAAGGGCGAGTGCTTCGCTTTGATGGTTGGACAAAAGTACAGCCGGCAGTACGCAAAAAGAATGAAGAAGATCAATCATTACCAGCTGTTAAAGAAGGCGAAGTACTTAGTTTAATTGAGCTTGACCCTAAGCAACACTTTACTAAGCCGCCAGCGCGTTTTAGTGAAGCAAGCCTAGTAAAAGAGCTTGAAAAACGTGGTATTGGTCGACCATCTACGTATGCATCAATTATTTCAACGATACAAGATCGTGGTTATGTACGCGTAGAAAACCGTCGTTTCTTTGCTGAAAAAATGGGTGAAATAGTTACCGACCGTTTAGTTGAAAACTTCACTGATTTAATGAATTTTGATTTTACAGCAAAAATGGAAGGTCGTTTAGATGACATCGCCGAAGGCGAACGTGTTTGGACACAAGTACTTGATAAATTTTATGCTGATTTTTCTACTCAGTTAAACATAGCTAAAGATGAACCTGAGCAAGGTGGTATGCGCCTTAATCAAATGGTTGAAACCGATATTGACTGTCCTACATGTGGCAGAAAAATGGGGATTCGAACAGCATCAACGGGTGTGTTCTTAGGGTGTACAGGTTATAGCTTACCGCCTAAAGAGCGTTGTACTACAACGATGAATTTAGTGTCGGGTGATGAAGCTGTTGCTGCTGATGTAGAGGATGAAGAAACTGAAAAGCTAATGCAAATGAAGCGTTGCCCAATTTGTGAAACGGCAATGGATTCATACCTTATCGATGAAACTCGAAAACTGCATGTCTGTGGTAACAACCCTGCATGTAAAGGACATATAGTTGAAGAGGGCACTTTTAAGATTAAAGGTTACGATGGGCCCATTATCGAGTGTGATAAATGTGGTTCTGATATGGAGCTTAAATCAGGTCGTTTTGGTAAGTACTTTGGCTGTAATAACGAAGAGTGTAAAAATACTCGTAAGTTACTCAAAAATGGGGAAGCAGCGCCACCTAAAGAAGATCCTGTTCATATCACTGAGCTTGAATGTGAAAAGTCTGATGCGTACTTTGTACTGCGTGATGGTGCGGCAGGTATATTTTTAGCTGCTAATACGTTCCCTAAATCACGTGAAACACGCGCACCTAAGGTAGAAGAGTTAAAACGCTTTAGAGATCGTATTTCACCTAAGTTTTATTACTTAGCAGATGCCCCAGTTAAAGACCCTGATGGTAATCTTGCCGTTGTGCGTTATAGCCGTAAAAATAAATCTCAGTATGTAATGACTGAAGTAGACGGTAAAGCAACTGGCTGGACTGCTCATTATGAAGCGGGTAAATGGGTAGAAGAAGCGAAGAAAAAAGCTGCGCCTAAAAAGAAAGCGGCTGCTAAAAAAGCACCAGCTAAAGCAAAAGCAAAGCCTAAAGTTAAAAAAGAAGATTAATAAGTATTTAGTTACTTATTTACCTTTTTATAGCACATAAAAAAACCGGAATGCACAGCTTGTGTCATTCCGGTTTTTTTGTACCTAGTTATACCAACCTGCAATAATACTTAATCATTCTGCAGGGCTAAACGTGTCGCTATCTGTGTTAAAAAATTCTCAATTAGAACAACTAAATAGCGAATTTTTTGCCTAGCTATCAACACGTTTTTCTAGCCTCAAAATAAATCAATTAATTAAGCGAATTGGTATCAAATGTTTTCGCAACGGCTTTATTAGCAGTACATTCAACTAGGTGTATTGGTATTAAATCTTAACAGAAGATACTTTTTTATAACCTTCAGATTCAAGCTCATCATTTACGCATCTTAATACGTAGGCATTTATCTCTTCATTGCTTACGTCATCATCTTTAGCCCAGTTAATACACATTTCTGTGTACTCTTTTATCATTTCGGCTGAAGCTGTTGGCGTATCGTCTGCTACCGCGTAAGTCGCAGATACTGCAAATAGTGGAGCTACGATTAATGCTAACAATGCTTTTTTCATTCGTTTATTCCTAAATAAATGGTGTGATGACTGATTTAACTAGTCTAAATTAAAGTACAAATCAGTAGTGCCCAATCCAGAACAATTCTGTTGGTAAGTTGATTTTTAATCGAAAACGAAATAAAAGATAACGAAAAATTTTTATCGTGAAGATGAGAAAATTACGCTTAAATTATATTATAAGTATTTGTGTTGTAATAATTTATAAGCTAAGGTCGCTTTTTTTATAAAAAGTAAAATGAATGGCTGATCAGCAATCAAATATCCCTCACGCACCTCGTAAAGTACACAAGGTGGAGCAAAGGTTAGAATCATTTATATTTGCAGGGCGTTGGTTACTCGCGCCGTTTTTTGTGGGCTTATTGTTTGCAGTAATACTATTACTTATAAAGTTTTTTAAACAACTTTATTTAATGGGCATTGCAACCTTTAGCACAACAAATCAAGAATTACTCGTTGGTATACTTACGCTGGTTGATACAGCCTTATTAGCAGGTTTGCTTTTAATTATTATTTTTAGCGGCTATGAAAATTTTGTCTCAAAGCTCAATATTGAGGGCCATGAAGATAGGCCTTCATGGATGGGGAAGGTTGGTTTCTCTGGTTTAAAAATGAAACTTATTAGCGCTATTGTAGCCATATCTGCGGTTGAGCTTTTAAAGGTATTTATTAATTCAAATATTCACTCAAGTGATGAGTTATTTTGGAAGGTGATTATTCATATTACTTTTGTAAGCTCAGGCGTATTATTTGCGCTCACTGATTATTTAAATAGTAAAACACAATCACATTAAAAAGGTTAAGTTAGTGCTTTGGTGGCAGCTATTTCGTCTCATACCGACAAAAGTGGCCCTAAGCTTTAAGCGCACAAAAAAGCCCGATAAAATCGGGCTTTTAAAATATGTTAGGGCTTTATTAATTTACAAAAGCAAAATAGCACCCAAAACCGCCTATGCTTAACGTATTACCCTCTAAAGTGGCATTACAATGAGATAGTGAATCATGCGCTTCAGTCACTGTTTTACTCAGCTCAAACGTTTGATTTGTGCCAGCTAAATTAAACACACACATTATTGTTTGCTCGTTTAACGTTCTGTAAAAGGCAAGAATTGGCTCAGCAGTATCAATAAACTCTATGTTGCCTTCTAATAACACAGCATGCTCTTTACGCCATGCCATAAACTCACGGTAGGCATTAAGTATAGATTCTGAATCTTTATCCTGAACAGATACAGCACTTTGAGTGTGCGCGTTATCTACAGGTAACCAAGGTTTTGCATTACTAAAACCTGCATGTTTTGAGCCATTGTTATCCCATGGCATCGGTGTTCTGCAGCCATCACGACCTTTAAAGTTTGGCCAGAAAGTAATGCCATACGGGTCTTGTAAGTCTCCAAATGATACAGACGCTTCACCTAAACCTAGTTCCTCACCTTGATACATGCATACACTGCCTCGTAATGAAGCAAGGAGAGCTGTAAGCATTTTACACTGAGCTGGGTCTATTTCACCGTTTTGGCTCCAACGACTTGCTACACGCTCTACATCGTGGTTACTAAACGCCCAACACGGCCAGCCCTCGAGCATGCGCTGCTCAAGTGTTTGTACTGTTTCTCTTATGTATTTACTTGAATAATCATCAGTAAGTAGTTCAAAGCTGTAACCCATGTGTAGTTTGTCACCACCTTGAGTGTACTCTGCCATTGTCGCCAATGAATCTTCTGATGAAATTTCACCTAACGATACAGTGCCTGGGTACTTATTAAGTAATGCGCGTATATCTTGCATAAACTCAATATTTTCTGGCTGAGTGTTATTATAATAGTGATACTGAAAGGCATACGGATTGTCTTCACTAAAACCACGTCCTTGGCGTTTATCTTTAGGTTTCGCTGGATTATCGCGCAGTTGTGCATCGTGGTAGCAAAAATTAATTGCATCTAGCCTAAATCCATCAACCCCTTTTTTAAGCCAAAACTCAACGTTATCAAGTACTGCTTTTCTTACTTCTGGGTTATGAAAGTTTAAATCAGGCTGTTCGGTTAAAAAGTTATGTAAATAGTACTGACCACGACGAGGCTCCCATTGCCACGCACCACCACCAAATATAGATAACCAGTTATTAGGCGCTGTACCATCTTCTTTAGAGTCAGCCCAAACGTACCAATCTGATTTATCATTATTTTGATTTTCACGACTATCTAAAAACCATTGATGTTGATCCGATGTATGACTTAATACTTGGTCAATTATAATTTTGATGTCGCGTTTATGTGCCTGATCTATTAACTCATCAAAGTCGTTCAAGTCACCAAAAAGAGGGTCTATGTCGCGATAATCGCTGATATCGTAACCAAAATCTTTCATAGGTGATTTGAAAAATGGAGAGATCCAAATAGCATCAACACCAAGGCTTTTAATGTAATCAATGCGATTAATTATCCCTTTAAGATCACCAATACCATCGTTATTGCTGTCTTGAAAGCTTCGCGGGTAAACCTGATAAATAACCGCACCTTTATACCACTGCTGTTGGGCCATGCTTTTCTCCGTCGTTCCACACAGTATTTATATTGTTATTAGTTCGATTGAAACAATCGCTAAATTTTCAAAAAGCATACGTGAAGGGGGCTACTCTGTAAAAAGTCTGCATACGTATGCAGCTAATTTACTTACTTAAATGCGCTTTTAAAGAGGTGTATTTAAGGTGCTGTTTTTTTATTGCTAGCTTTACCAATCATGCTTTTTACTTATGAATAAAATAGTGCGGTCTGTTTTGGTGCTTATTTTAAAAGGCTTGCACGGTATTGGTGAAAGTGATGAATGGTCTTACCAATTTCATAAAACATTAAATTATTAAAATAACTTACGTAAATATTAAAAATTGCTTTATTTAACGCTATTTACACGCTGTATCATGGGTAATTCATAGTGCGAACATATCTATTTTTATAAGACTCATTAACAATCATGTTGCACCATAATAATAAATTTAAAATCAATAGCTTAGCTTTTATTTTGTGAACCAACTGTTAATTTATATTACATTGCATGGTCTTGAATACGTATGCATAAAGTTGTTAATAAAATAATTCGAGCGTTAATATTGATGCTGACAACAAAATTAGCTCGCCTGTTTGACTATCACTCAAATAAAGAAGCGAGTATCACAATATGGGTAACGGGAAAAACATCATGTCTATGTTCAAACCAAGTATATTAACTTTGGCATTAGCAACTGCAGGTTTAGCAAGCTTTACCTCTGTAGCAGCGCAAGAAGATACAGTTAAAAATGATGACGTTGAGGTTATCGAAGTAAAAGGCTTTCGTGGCAGTGTTGTTGAATCTATCAACACAAAACGCTTTTCTACACAGGTTGTAGAATCTATCTCTGCAGAAGATATAGGTAAACTACCTGACTCATCAATTGCTGAGTCTATTGCACGCTTACCTGGTTTAACAGCGCAGCGTTTAGATGGTCGTGCAAGCAGAGTATCAATTCGTGGTTTTGGTGAAAACGAAAGTGGTACTACGTTTAACGGCCGTGAACAGGTATCTATTGGTGATAACCGCGGCGTAGAGTTTGACCTTTACCCATCAGAAATTATGAGCGGCGTTACGGTATATAAAACACCAAACGCAAGTATCGAAGCAGAAGGTATTGCCGGTGTTATTAACATGCAAACCGTGCGTCCTTTAAGTAAAGGCGAGCGTGTATTTCAAGTTAATGGCCAATACGAGCAAACCAGCTTTGATAAACTAAACCCAGATGGTAACGACGATGGTTACCGCGGTACTATTTCATACATCGATCAGTTTGCTGATGACACCATAGGTGTTGCATTTGCCTTAACTTCAATGAGCTCACCAAACCAAGAAAAACGTTGGAACGCTTGGGGCTACCCCGAAAGAGAAGTAGGTGGCCAAACATATTCAATTTTAGGTGGTGCAAAACCATTTGTACGTTCATCGACACTTGAACGTGATTCAGCCATGCTCGTACTAGAAGCTGCACCGACTGACAAACTAAATATGACGTTTGATGCATTATATGTAGATTTTACAGATGAAAAAATCTTACGTGGTATCGAAATTCCATTTGCATGGGGGCAAGGTGCACGGGACGAAGACTCATTCGTAATAGATGAGGAATCTGGTTTTATTACGAGTGCCGTTACCGAAGGTCAACGAGTTGTTGTTCGTAATGACTACGAAGAGCGTGAAGCAGAATTAACCGCGTTTGGTTTTAATACTAAATACGATATTGACGATTCATGGTCAGTTGAATTTGATGCAAGTTACTCGCATGTAGATCGTAAAGTGTGGAGCCTTGAAAGTTACTCAGGTACAGGGCGCGGTGATTCACGTGGTGTTGCAGATAATTTAGGTTACACCTTTAATGGTAGTAATACAGGTGCTACGTTTACTCATGACTTAGATTATAGTGATTACAGCCTTATTCAATTAGGCGGTCCTTTATCGTGGGGCGCAAGTAAGGCCTTAAATAATCAATATGGTTTAATTGATGCTGATGGAAATGACATTTCTGGTTATAAAGATCAGGCACAGGATGGATTCATAAATGCACCAACGATTGAAGATGAGCTGTCTACGTTAAAGCTAGCTGCATCTAAAGTATTAGAAAACGAATACTTCAGCTCAATTGAGTTTGGTATGTCTTATAAAGAGCGTGAAAAAACAAAAGATTCGCAAGGTTTCTTTATGACGTTATCTGGCTTTTCGCTTGATAATCCTGGCATGCTAGCTGTGCCAGAGCAATATCGCATGGGTAGCGTTGACCTAGGCTTTATTGGCATGGGTGACATGATTGCTTACGATGTTAATGGGTTAGTAAATGACGGTTACTACAGCTTGTTAGATGAAAGCTTAACGAATACGAGCCATTTAACAAAATCGTGGACGGTAAAAGAAGAAATTACCTCAGTATTTGCACAGGCTAATATTAATGCCGAAGTAAGCGGCTTAGCACTTACAGGTAATGTGGGTGTACGTTATGTTCATACCGACCAGTCATCGCAGGGTAATGCATTTAACACTGTTGATGATATTGTGGTGGCATCACCTACCAATATTAGCCACGATTACTCACACGTATTACCAAGCTTAAACTTATCACTTGCGATTGATGAGCAACAAACAGTTCGCTTTGGTGCGGCTAAAACAATCTCTCGTGCACGTTTAGACGAAATGAATGCATCTATTGACGCATCTTACAATACTACACAGGATGAAAATGGTAACTACTGGTCTGTATCCGGTGGTAATCCTAATTTAGAGCCAAAAGAAGCAACTGGTTACGATTTAACGTACGAAAACTACTTTAGTGATGAAGGTTACTTCTCTGCTGCATTTTTCTATAAAGACTTAACGCAGTGGATTTTTGATGGTAAATACGAAATTGATATGTCGGGTGTTGCAGATCCATCAACAGGTGAAATTCCTGCAACATCAGAGGGCACAGGTAGTGGTAAAGTAAATGGCGGCGGCGGTGACCTATACGGTTACGAGCTATCTCTAGCGTTACCATTTAAAATTTTCCACCCGTCACTTGAAGGCTTTGGTTTAATTGCAAGCCATACAGGTATTGAGTCTGATATTGAAGATCAAAACGGTAATGAGTACGAGCTACCGGGTCTGTCTGACAAAATTCAAAGCTTAACGGTTTACTACGAGATGAATGGTGTGCAATTACGTACTAGTATGCGTAAGCGTAGTGCCTTTAAAGGTGATGTATACGGTTTAGGTTTTAACACCGAGCAAGTAGATATCCTAGGTGAAACAATTTGGGATGTTCAAGCGGGTTATGACTTTTCTGAAGCCGGTATTGAAAGCCTTGAAGGTTTATCAATTCAGTTCCAAATACAAAACTTAACAGAAGAGCCGTTTACATCGCTTTCTGGTGATAACGCGCTACAAGTTCGCGACTACCAAGATTACGGTCGTACTTACTTGTTAGGCTTTAGCTACAAGCTATAATAAAGATTGTGTGTAGGAGCCCTTGTAATTTGTGTTACAAGGGCTTTTTTATAGCTACTCTATCTAATACCAATCCGCAGTAAAACCTAATCATTTTGCGGGGCTAAACGTGGACAATAATATGAAACCAATAAAACACGTTGTCATTGCAGGCGGTGGCACCGCAGGGTGGATAGCTGCAGCTTTGCTTAATAAAGTGTTAGGCAAAGTAATTGACATAACGCTGATTGAATCAAGCACAATAGGCACTATAGGCGTTGGTGAAGCAACAATTCCGCCTATTATTCAACTTAATAACGCACTGGGTATAAACGAGCAAGATTTTATAAACGCCACCAATGCATCTATTAAATTAGGTATTGAGTTCGAAAATTGGAAAACTCCCTCTCATAGCTATATGCATGCTTTTGGCTCATTCGGAAAAGACTTTCCTTTTTGTGATTTTTACAATTTTTGGGTAAAGGGGAAAATTACCGGCTCTGAAGATAGCCTATGGGATTTTTCGTTAAATTACCAAGCCGCTCAACAGCTTAAATTTGCACCATTAAATACTATACCTAATACGCAATTACCTGGCTTGAGTTATGCGTATCACTTTAATGCAACTCGCTATGCAGAGTACTTAAAAACGCTTGCTACTTCGCGTGGCGTTAAACACATAGACGCTAAAATAGAGCAGGTTAATCAATGTCCGCACTCAGGCAATATTAAAAGCATAACACTTGATAATGACACCCAAATTAACGGCGATTTATTTATAGACTGTACCGGTCAGCGCGCTTTGTTAATAGAGCAAACACTTAATACAGGCTTTGTGGACTGGTCGCATTATTTACCATGTGATAGCGCCGTTGCTGTTCAATCTCAAGGCACTGATTCGCTAAAACCTTATACTCGCTCTATTGCGCATAGCGCAGGTTGGCAATGGCAAATTCCGCTGCAAAACCGTGTGGGTAATGGGCTTGTTTACTGTAGCCGATATTTATCTGATGAGTCGGCCACGCAGTTACTATTAAATAATTTACCCGCTGAGCCAATTACAGAGCCACGCGTTATAAAATTTAAAACAGGACGGCGCTTAAAGCAGTGGCATAAAAATGTGGTTTCGGTTGGACTCGCCAGTGGCTTTTTAGAGCCATTAGAGTCAACCAGTATTCACTTAATTCAAAGTGCAGTGACCCGTTTAATAAAGCTGTTTCCGCATTATGGTATTAGCGATGCGTTAGTCGCAGAGTTTAATAAGCAAAGCGTGACAGAAATTGAGCACATACGCGATTTTATTATTTTGCATTACAAACTAACAGAGCGAGAAGACTCGACGTTTTGGCGCCAGTGTAAGCAAATGGAAATTCCCGATTCATTAGCCCATAAACTCAATTTATTTAAACACACAGGAAAAGTAGTACGTGAAAACGACGAACTATTTGCAGAAGTTGCCTGGCAGCAAGTGTTTATAGGCCAAGGACTTATTCCCGATGATTACAATAGTATTGTTGACTCATTAAGCAGTGAACAACTTAACGATTTATTTTCTACATTAAAAACTCTTATTACTTCAACGGTAGAACAATTACCTACTCATAAAGATTTTTTAGCAAAAATTAAAAAGGCCTAATGATGCGATTTTTAAACACACTTTTACTTGTAAGTGCATGCACCTTACCAACCATTAGCTACGCACTTAACGTTGAACCTGCCAATTGGTGGGTAGGCATGAATAAAAACACGATTAACATCATGGTGCATGAGCAAAATATTGCAAACGAGCAAATTAAATTAGCTAAATACAACGGCGTTAAGTTAAATAAAGTAACCCGTACCGATAATCCAAATTATGTATTTTTAAATATTGCCATTACCGACGCCGCTAAAGCTGGAACGCTTAAATTTAATAGCAGTGAAGCGAGCCAAAGTTTCGAATTTCCACTACTTGCGCGTGATAAAAACAGTGTAAAGCGCCAAGGCTTTACATCTAACGATACCCTTTATTTAATCAACCCAGATCGCTTTGCTAATGGCGATGAGCAAAACGATACTGTTCCTAGCATGTTAGAAACGGCAAATCCTAGTATAAAGGGCGGGCGCCACGGTGGTGATATTCAGGGCGTTATAAACGCGCTACCCTATTTAAACGATTTAGGCGTTACACAGCTTTGGTTAACGCCAGTACTTGAAAACAACATGCCAGATTACTCTTATCATGGTTATGCAATTACTGACTTTTATAAAGTTGACCCACGTATGGGCTCAAATCAGTTATATAAAACGCTCTCGGTAAAAGCAAAAGAGCAAGGCATAGGCCTTGTAATGGATATGGTACTAAACCATTTTGGCTCAGAGCATGCTTGGGTTAAAGATAAACCTACCAAAGATTGGATTAACTTTAATGGTGAGTTTAAAAAAGGTAAAAACGCCACAAGCCATGCACGCCAAACTATACAAGACCCACACGCCAGCGAGTACGACAAACGCCAGTTTAACGATGGTTGGTTTGTAGAAACCATGCCTGATTTAAATCAGCGCCAACCACTGCTAAGTGAATATTTAATTCAAAACGCTATTTGGTGGATTGAATACGCGGATTTAAGCGGTATTCGCGTTGATACCTACTCTTACTCAGATAAAGCATTTTTGAGCGATTGGACAAAAGCCATTATGCAAGAATACCCAGACTTTAATATTGTAGGAGAAGAGTGGACCTCTAACCCTGCAATTGCCTCTTATTGGCAACGTGGTAAAAATAACCAAGATGGCTATACATCAAGCTTACCAAGCGTGATGGACTTTTCTTTGCAAGAGTCGGTAATTCAAGCGCTAAATGAAGATGAAAGCTGGAATACGGGCTGGGTTAAAGTATATGAGTCGTTGGCGAATGACTTTTTATACCCTGATACAAATAACATTATGGTATTTGCTGATAACCACGATATGAGCCGTGTATACACCGAACTTGAACAAGATGTTGCAAAAACTAAAATGGCCATGACGCTATTTTTAACTACGCGCGGTATTGCACAAATGTATTACGGTACGGAGGTTTTATTAGATAACACCCCAAGTAAAGACCATGGTGATATTAGAATAGACTTTCCGGGTGGATTTAAAGGCCAAACAAGTAATGCATTTACAGGTAAAGGGCTTACCTTGCAGCAAAAAGACATGCACAAAACAATTAGTACCTTGCTTAACTTTAGAAAAAACAGCACCGCGCTAGATAAAGGCAAATTAGTGCACTTTACGCCTCAACAAGGTGTGTATAGTTATGCGCGTATTAGCGACGAGCAAACTGTATTGGTATTTATGAATAAAAACACAAAAAAGCTAACGAAGAATATTGAATATATGCAGGAGGTAATACCAAAAAATGCTAAAGCGCTTAACATATTTACCAACAAAACACAGTTACTAGGTAACACAGTGGCTTTACCGGCAATGAGTGCAACTGTATTAGTTATAAATACCCCTTAATAGTTTACCTGAATACGTATGCAGCAACTGTATGGTTGCTGCACTAATCTTTAGTATAAAGTTATAAAAATACTGACAAAAAGACACACAATGAAAAAATCAGTTTATCTACCCGCAATACTGTGTAGCGCACTTATTGCTATGGGTTGCTCAGAAAGTAACAAATCCGAGCAACCACAAGCGCCAGCACAAACACAAAACGAATTAACCAAGCCTGTTGTATACCAAGTATTTACCCGTCTATTTGGTAATACCAACACTTCTAATATGCCATGGGGCACTAAAGAGCAAAATGGTGTAGGCAAATTTGCCGACTTTAATGACGCAGCTCTTAAAGGTATAAAAGAGTTAGGTACCACACATGTTTGGTACACCGGCGTGCTACACCACGCGTTAGTTGGGGATTACACAGATTATGGAATTTCTCAAGATGACCCTGATGTAGTTAAAGGCAGGGCGGGCTCACCGTATGCTATTAAAGACTATTACGATGTAAACCCTGATTTAGCAGTTAATGTTACTCAACGCATGGATGAATTTAGCGCACTTATTGAGCGTACACATAACCATGGCATGAAAGTAATTATTGATATAGTGCCTAACCATGTAGCACGAAATTACCAATCCCTTGGCAAACCCAAAGGCGTTAAAGACTTTGGCGCGCAAGACGACACCACTAAAGCGTACGATAAAAATAATAACTTTTACTACGTACCAGGGCAGTCTTTTCAGGTGCCAACATCGCAAGAGTATAAAGTTTTAGGGGGTAATGAACACCCATTAGCGGATGGCTTTTTTAATGAAACACCCGCTAAATGGACAGGTAATGGTGCCCGTGCAGCAAAACCTGACATAAACGATTGGTACGAAACAGTAAAAGTTAATTATGGCGTAAAGCCTGATGGCAGCTACGATTTTGTTCAATTGCCAAGTGAATACAAAAATAAAGACTACCATGCTCATTATGCATTTTGGCAAGATAAAGAGCTTCCTAACAGCTGGTACAAATTTAGAGACATAGTACTTTTTTGGCTCGATAAAGGCGTTGATGGCTTTAGATACGACATGGCAGAAATGGTGCCTGTAGAGTTTTGGAGTTTTTTAAATTCGTCGATAAAAATGCAAAAAAGCGATGCTTTTTTGTTAGCTGAAGTGTACAACCCGCTAATGTACCGTGCGTATATTCACCAAGGTAAAATGGACTACCTTTACGACAAAGTAGGCTTTTACGACACATTAAAAGCCATTATGCAGGGTAAGCAAGCTGCTAATACTATTTTTGCAGCCCAAAGCCAAGTTACTGACATTGAAGCGCACATGCTGCACTTTTTAGAAAACCACGACGAGCAACGTATCGCAAGCCCCGACTTTGCAGGTAACGCTGCGTGGGGTAAACCGGCTATGGTGGTTTCTAACTTAATGAGCCGCGCACCCACGTTATTATATTTTGGTCAAGATGTGGGAGAAGATGGCTCAGAAAACGCAGGATTTGGCACAGCTACACGCACCAGTATTTTTGATTACATTGGCGTACCGGCGCATCAAGCGTGGATGAATAACGGCAAGTTTGACGGCGCTAATTTAACGAAAGAGCAGTCGGCACTTCGTGATTACTATAAAGCCATTATGTCACTTAATAGTTTACCTGTTGTGGTTGGGGGTGAAATGACCGAGCTTAGCGTAACAGGAAGCGAGCGAGTTGTTGGCTTTATGCGCAAACTTGGCCAACAAACGCTGTACGTTTTAAGTAACTTTAGCAAACAACCTCAAACTATTACGGTTAACTTATCAAAAGCGCAATTAGCGGCACTTAGCGAACACACCCAATTGCATGACTTACTTGAGCAGCACAGCACCGAGATCACATCAGGGTCGCAAGGCGCAACATTTACACTCACACTTGATGCATTTAGCAGCGCAGTATTAACAAATAAGGCTAATAATGAATAATCAAAATAATAGCGACAAGCCAAATCTAAGCTTTTGGCAAATATGGAACATGTGTTTTGGCTTTTTAGGTATACAGTTTGGTTTTGCTCTGCAAAACGGTAATGTGAGCCGTATATTTCAAACATTAGGCGCCCAAGTAGATGATATACCCATTTTATGGGTTGCAGCACCGCTTACCGGTTTAATTGTACAGCCAATTATTGGTTACTGGAGCGACAAAACATGGGGCCGTTTTGGCCGCCGTCGTCCGTTTTTCTTTGTAGGCGCGGTGTTAACAACGCTTTCATTATTTATTATGCCGCATTCGCCTACACTTTGGATTGCCGCAGGTATGTTATGGATTATGGATGCGTCAATCAACGTGACCATGGAACCGTTTAGAGCACTTGTAGGCGATAACTTGCCAGAAAAACAGCGCGCTACCGGTTACGGTTTACAAAGCTTTTTTATTGGTATTGGTGCGGTACTAGCCTCAGCATTACCATGGATGATGACTAATTGGTTTGATGTAAGCAATACCGCAGCGCCAGGGCAAATTCCTGAGTCTGTTAAATACTCATTTTATTGGGGTGGGGTTGTGTTACTCGTTGCTGTGCTTTGGACCGTTGCACGTACAAAAGAGTACAGCCCAGAACAATTAGCTGAGTTTGAAAAGCAAAGCGCTCAACCTACTACCAGTAAGCTGGTTGATATTAACTTTAATAAAGGCGCCATTATTTTTGTGGTGTTAGGTTTAGCAACCCTTGCATTAGTAATGGGGTTTTCGCTTGAAAAAGAGCTTTACTTACTTGCTGGCGGTTTACTAGCGTTTGGTATTGTGCAGTGGATTGCAGCGGCGCTTAAAAGTGCGAATAAAACCCAAGGTGGTTTTTACCAAGTAGTACAAGATGTATTTACTATGCCAGAGGCCATGAAGCAGCTTGCATGGGTGCAGTTTTTTAGCTGGTTTACGTTATTTGCCATGTGGATTTACACTACCGCTGCGGTAACAAGCTTTCATTATGATAGTAGCGATGCAACCTCCAAAGCCTTTAACGATGGTGCAGATTGGGTGGGTATTTTATTTGCCGCTTACAATGGCTTTGCCGCGATTGCCGCAATGTGTATTCCGTTTTTAGTTAAAAAAATGGGTTTAAAAGGCGCCCATTGTTTTAATTTATTACTGGGTGCATTAGGCCTTGGCAGCTTTATGTTTATTCAAGACCCTAAAATGTTACTTATTCCTATGATAGGTGTTGGTTTTGCGTGGGCCTCTATTCTATCGCTACCATATGCCATGTTAAGTAACGCCTTACCAAGTAACAAAATGGGCGTTTACATGGGTATTTTTAACTTCTTTATTGTTATACCGCAGTTACTTGCCGCCAGTATTTTAGGGCTTATTTTACGTCACGCATTTTCAAATCAGCCTATTTACGCATTATTAATTGGCGCAGCCTCGTTCGTTGTTGCCGGCATTGCTGTAATGCGCGTTAAAAATTCCAATTAAGGACAAACAATGAAAAAATATAACCTTATAACTGCCTCACTCTTAACATTAGGCTTAACTGCCTGTGGTGCACAAAACACAAGCACAGATAATAAAAATACCGCTGCACAGGTTAAATCAGCTCCTGGCGCACCAGGTGTAGAGCCATTTTGGGCTTATGCAGGTAAAGCAGGAATTGGCACATCTTACGAGCAATACCAAAAAGGCCAATACAGTGATTCAGCTGCAACGGGCGATGTATCTAAGGTGTGGTTTTCAATTGCTAAAGGCATGATCACCGAAACCATGTTTGGGCTTATCCACCAAGCGCAGATTAAAGACATGCAGTTTGTTGTTACAGGTAAAGACTTTACCGTTAGTGAAGCTGATGAATTAGATGTCACCATAGATTACTTATACAAGGATGCGCAAGGGCGCCCACTTTCGCTTGCCTACAAAGTAACAAGCACTGATAGACAAGGGCGCTTTAGACTAGAAAAACACATATTTACCGACCCAGATGGGCAAACATTATTTGTTCGCAGTGTGTTTAACACTGAACTTGAAGGGTTAAAAGCTTATGTTGTTGTAAACCCTTACATAAATAATAACGGATTAGGTGACTTTGCTAAAACAACAGATCAAGGGCTTGTCGCATGGGAAGGCGATAACTATTTAACATTACAATCAAGTTCACCTTTTAAAGCTAAAACAGTAGGATTTACAGGTGAAAGTGATGGTATTAATGCACTTAAAACAACGCAAGCAATTAATAATCAGTATACAAATACCGGTGAAGTTTCAGGTAATGTAAACATGCTTGCAGAACTCGGTGATATTAGTAACAACACCACATTTGATTTAGCGTTAAGCTTTGGCAAAACGCAGCAGCAAAGTATTCAGCAAGGCGAACAAAGTTTGGCTAAGGGCTACCAAGCCGTACTCGATCATTACAACGGTAAAGGCGATGCGCTAGGTTGGCAAGATTACCTACAAAGCCTTAAACCACTAAATACAATGACTGAACAAACTGCCGATAACGGCAAGCTTTTATACACCAGTGCTATGGTTTTAAAAGCCCAAGAAGATAAAACACACGCGGGTGCGCTTATTGCATCACTGTCAAACCCATGGGGCGAAACCGTATCTGCTAAAGAGGGCTCTACCGGTTATAAAGCGGTATGGGTACGCGATTTTTATCAAGTAGCTATGGCTTTTATGGCACTCGGTGATACAGCTACAGCTAAAACAGCGTTCGAATACCTTGAAAAAGTACAAGTTAACAGCAGTACACCGGGTAACAATGGTGATACTGGCTGGTTTTTACAAAAAACACATGTTGATGGTGAACTTGAATGGGTGGGTGTACAGCTTGACCAAACAGCCATGCCTATTATGCTTGCTTGGAAACTTCACCAAGCAGATGTGTTAAGCAATAAAGAGCTAAAAACTTGGTACGGCAAAATGTTAAAACCTGCAGCTGACTTTTTAGTTGATGGAGGCCTCGCTAAAATTTTATGGAACGACACGCAGATCACTCCACCTGCAACACAGCAGGAGCGCTGGGAAGAGCAAGAGGGGTATTCTCCTTCTACTACTGCCGCAATTGTTGCAGGCCTAATAACAGCAAGCGACATAGCAACACTTAGCGGTGATGATAAAAACGCTAAGCGTTATTTAGAAATGGCTAAAAAGTATAACAGCGAAATAGAATCGCAAATGTTTACTACAGAGGGTAATTTAAAAGGCGAAAGTACCGATGGTGAATATTTTATTCGCATTGGTCAGGACACTGATGCCAATTCAAACACTAAAATTAACGCCAATAATGGCCGTGAAGGGTTTAATAAAAAGCAAATTTTAGATGGCGGTTTTTTAGAGCTAGTTCGCTATGGCGTTCGCGGTGCTAACGACGAAAGTATTGTTAAAACACTGCCTGAGTACGATGACGAAACGCTTGAAGATAACCTACAAGTAAAATACAGCTTTAGCTTTGACGATGGCAGCGGCACTTTTGCAGGCTACCGCCGCTATGGCAATGATGGCTACGGTGAAGATGAAGTTAAAGGCACAAACTATGCTGAGGGTGGTAGTAATACACCAGGCCAACGTGGGCGTGTATGGCCATTTTTCACCGGTGAGCGCGGGCATTACGAAATCGCAGCAGCTAATGCAAACAACGCCCTTAATGATGCAAAACAAGCACAAATTAAAAACAGCTATGTTAAAGGCTTAGAGCAATTTGCTAATAATGGCTTAATGCTACCAGAGCAAGTATGGGATGGCGTAGGTGTAAATAAAGCAGGTTACAAGCTAGGTGAGGGCACTAATTCAGCAACACCACTGGCATGGACACATGCTGAGTACGTTAAACTGGTACGTTCATTGAGCGATAAACAAGTATGGGATCATTACCCAGTTGTAGAGAAAGCCTTAAAGTAGAGTTACTTTGAAAAATTTAAAAGCCATGGTTAATAGCCGTGGCTTTTAGGTTTTAAAATGAGGCTTGAACGTTAAGCTGTTATATTAGTTTTAGTTATAGTGACTTAGCTGCTCCCCCTAGCAATCAATGCTGGTGGTAAAAGGGTGCTTTGCACTTCTTCTTCACGTATTAATTTAAGTAGGTTCTCTACTAACATTTGCCCTGCAACGGTGGTGTCTTGCGCTATGGTAGTAAGCGGTGGATTAATATAGCTCGCAATAGCTATGTTATCAAAGCCCACAACGGCCACATCGGTAGGTACTTTTATATTGGCTTCTTTAAGGGCGCGTATTGCGCCAATTGCTATTAAATCACTGGCGGCAAATAGTGCGTTAAACTTAATGTTATTAGCAATAAGTGAGCGTGTTGCATGATACCCCGACTCCTCAGTAGAGATAGCGTTAGCCATTTTTCGCTCATTTATAGTTACGTTATTAGCTAACAGCTCATCTTTAAAGCCTTCAAAGCGAGCAAAAAACTCTGGACTGTGATCAGATGCATCGCCAATAAATGCACAATCTGTACGGCTATGAGCAATTAAATGAGCTGCTGCAAGTTTGCCTCCGCCGTAATTATCACAACATACGGTGAGGTCAGGGCGGTTATCTACAGTGGCGCCCCAACAAACAAACTTTGTATTTTGATCTAGCAGGGTTTTAAATTTTGGTTGAAAGTCTATGTAATCACCGTAGCCGAGTAAAATAATACCATCGGCTCTGTGGCTATCCTCGTAATCTGCTTGCCAATCAGCACTTGCAGATTGAAACGAAACCAGTAAATCGTAACCTTCTTTTGCACATGCGCGGGTAATACTGCCAAGCATAGATAAAAAGAATGGGTTTATTTGTGATTCGTCAGAGGTTGGGTCTTCAAATAATAATAAGGCTAGAGTGCTGCTTTGCTGAGTACGTAGGTTACTGGCATTTTTGTCAACTTTATAATTAAGTTGTTTAGCTATGTCGTGAACGCGCTTGCGAGTTTCTTCATTAACAAGAGGGCTGTTACGTAAAGCACGAGATACCGTTGATTGTGAAACCCCTGCATAATGGGCAATGTCAAATGAGGTGGCTTTACCTTTCATTGTTACAACTTAATTAAATGCTAAATAATTGTGTCATTTTCGACTATTAATGAATTATTTCAAGCTTTTTACGATTTATTATTGATCTAGCCCTGACACCGGTGTCATAATGTCAATGTTTTATCATTTTGTTGTCAAAACGTATTAGCTGCTACTTAAAGTGGCAGCCTTTTTTACTGTGATAGCTACTTTGAGGTGATAGCTCAAAGTGTATAAATAACAACGCAATGCCGTTGTAAAATAATAAGCATAAGCCGCTTACACAAAAGAGATAATACCATGAGCCAAAATTCTTCTGCCCAGTTTACTCCCATTTTAGTCGCCGATATAGGCGGTACTAACGCTCGCTTTGCATTAATTACCGATTTTAACGAGCAATCAAACCAATTTGTTATTGAGCATATTAACATATTTCCTAGTGCAAACTTTGGTTCTTTAGAAAGCGCGCTTGAACAGTATTTAACAACTATTCCTCACGTAACGCCAACTCACGCATGTTTGGCAGTTGCAGGCCCAATAAAAGCAGGGCAAGTACATTTAACAAATTTAGGTTGGCACTTTAGTGTTAACGAATTTAAAGCACATTTTAATCTAACTCAGTTAGAAGTTATTAATGATTTTGCTGCATTTGCCTATGCCGCCCCTTATTTAGACTCAACGCAGAATATTACCATTAAACCAGGGCAAGCCGATGCTAACGCGAATATAGGTGTGATAGGCCCTGGTACAGGTTTTGGCGCTGCGTGCTTAGTGCGTACCGCGCAATCTACGGCAGTGTTAAGCTCTGAAGGCGGCCATATGACGCTTGCACCGGTAAACGAGCTTGATTCTTTATTAATAAATGAGCTTCGTAAAGAGCATCCTCATGTTTCAATCGAAACTGTTTTTTCAGGCCCAGGTATTGCTCATTTATACAAAGCAATGGCTGCTGTGAAAGGGGTTCCAGCTAAAAACTTAGATGCCGCGCAAATTAGTAGCTTGGCTAACAGTGGCGAGTGTGAAGTGTGTGATGCAACACTTAACCAATTTTGTGATTGGATAGGCAGTGTTGCTGGCGACTTAGCTGTAGTATATGGGGCATTAGGTGGCTTATTTATAGGCGGTGGTATTTTACCACGTATGCAAAGCAGATTATTAGAGAGCCGTTTTGTAGAGCGTTTCTCGCAAAAAGGCGTAATGTCTCAATATGCAGGCCAAATTCCGGTTACGCTAGTAACACAAGATAACATTCCGCTTATTGGCGCTGGTGCGTGTTTATATAACAGCAAATAGTTTTTTGCTTAATGGTTGTATTTGGATAATGAACAAATGAAAAAAGTAACCATAAATAGTGTAGCAAGCCATGCGGGCGTTTCTAAGAAAACGGTATCGCGGGTTTTAAATAATGAGCCTAACGTAAGTGCTGCCACTCGCGAAAAAGTGCTTAAAGTATTTAAAGAGCTTGATTATACGCCAAACCCAATAGCACGCGGACTTGCACAAAATCGTAGCTTTATTATTGGCTGTTTGTACGATAACCCAAGTAAAAGTTATATAACGCGAGTGCAAACAGGTGCACTTGCTGCCTGTAAAGAGAATAACTACAACTTATTAATACACCCATGCGAATTACGTGGCGATGATTTAATTAACGATATAGAACAGTTATTACAGACATCACGCTTAGATGGCGTTGTACTTACTCCGCCATTTGGTGATTTTGAAAAGCTCGCTAATTTTTTAAAAGCTAAAAAAATACCTTATGCACGCGTTGCATCAGCACTGCTTGAAGATGATTCAATTTCGGTGCGTAGTAACGATGAGCAAGGCGCTTATGAAATTACTGAGCATTTAATTTCGCTTGGGCACAAATCTATCGCCTTTATTAAAGGGCACCCTGACCACAGTGCAACTCAGCAGCGCTTTAAAGGTTACAGACGAGCTTTAGCAAGTCATGGAATAGAATTTGACGAGCGCTTGGTAGAAGAGGGTAACTTTAGTTATCACTCAGGTGTAGACAGTGCACGCAGTATTTTAGATTTATCGCCAAGGCCTACGGCTGTATTTGCATCGAACGATTACATGGCGGCAGCGGTGCTAAAGCTTGCCACACAACGCCAATTAAGAGTGCCAGATGATATATCTATTGCAGGGTTTGATAACGCACCAATTGCACGCCATATTTGGCCAGGCTTAACTACCATTGCACAGCCAGTTGAAGAAATGACTAAACAGGCAGTGACACAGCTTATTTCGCATATTTCACAACCTCAAGAACAGCCATACCAGGTAACTCTTGAATCACGACTAATAACGCGAGAGTCTACAGCGGCTATTAAGTAAACTTTTTTGTTTTTCACAGTAACCCGAATTTGAGTGACGCTTATTCGGGTTTTTTTTGTGCGGTTTTTACTAGATAAACTAAAATTACCATGTTCATTAATTGGTCACGTTAAAATTTTACACTATTTTTGTTACCCAGGGTTGACACCGGTGTCAATGCTATGCGTTAATACAGTGACACCGGTGTCAGGGTTGTTGTGAGAGGCTCCCTGGTAGCGTACCTTTGAACGGGTAAATCAAAGATGCTCAGTGCAGTTATTTACGTGGAGTCTGTAATTGCTACTGAGCCTTTTTCCTCTAACTGATAGAGATGAGCTAAATTATGTTGCACCCTCGCATTAAAGAAGTCACCCAACGCGTTATTGAACGCAGTAAACAAACCCGTCAAGATTATTTAGATCGTATTTCGCACGCAAAAAAACAAACAAGAGTTCGTGCTGGACTAGGCTGCGGAAACATCGCTCACGTTATGGCTGCCTGTAGCAGCGACGACAAAGCGCGCTTAAAGGCTGATGAGCAGCCTAATCTTGCTATTATCAACTCATATAACGATATGCTTTCGGCCCATGTGCCATACAAAGACTACCCAGATTTAATTAAAGACCTTGCAACTAAGTACGACGCAACAGCACAAGTTGCTGGTGGCGTACCTGCAATGTGTGATGGTGTTACGCAAGGGCGTGACGGCATGGAACTATCGCTTTTCTCACGCGATGTTATTGCTATGTCTACAGCGATTTCATTATCGCATGACGTGTTTGACGGCGTATTTTGTTTAGGCGTATGTGACAAAATTGTCCCAGGTTTATTAATTGGCGCATTATCATTTGGCCATTTACCTGTGTTCTTTTTACCAGCAGGCCCAATGCAATCTGGTATCCCAAATAAAGAAAAAGCACGTATTCGTCAAAAGTTTGCACAAGGCTTAGTAAGCCGCGAAGACTTGCTAGAAGCTGAAAGCGCATCTTACCACAGCGCGGGTACTTGTACGTTTTACGGTACTGCTAACTCAAACCAAATGCTTATGGAAATAATGGGCTTGCACCTTCCAGGTAGCTCATTTATTAACCCATACACAGAGCTTCGCGATGGACTAACAGGTAATGCTGTAGAAACCATGCTTAAGCAGCTTACAGATGATAAAGAAAGCCCATGTTTAGCAGATGTGATCAGCGAAAAAACCATTATTAATGGTTTAGTTGGCTTGCTATCAACAGGTGGCTCTACTAACCACGCTATTCATATTGTTGCTATTGCAAAAGCTGCGGGCATTCAAGTTACATGGAAAGACATGTCTGATCTATCAGAAGTGGTTCCACTACTTACGCGTATTTACCCGAACGGCTCAGCAGATGTAAATCACTTCCAAGCTGCAGGCGGAATGGGCTTTTTAATGCGTGAACTTGCAAGCGCTGGTTATTTGCATACCGATGTTAAAACAATGCTAGGTGATGGCCTTGCACCGTACATGACAGAGCCGCGTCTTGATAAAGACGAAAGCTTAATCATGAGCGATTCAAATGGTCCAACTAAAGTTAAATGGGTAGATTGTCCTGAAAACTCTCTTGATGAAGAAGTACTTCGCCCAATCAACAACCCATTTAGCAAGCAAGGTGGCTTACAACTACTTACTGGTAACTTAGGTAAAGCAGTAATTAAAGTTTCTGCCGTTGCTACTGAGCACCAAGTTGTTACCGCGCCTGCTAAAGTATTTAGCTCACAAGGCGAGCTTCAAGAAGCGTATAGCCGTGGCGAGTTAAACCAAGACTTTATTGCTGTGCTTAAAGAGCAGGGCCCTAAAGCTAAAGGCATGCCAGAGCTTCATAAATTAACGCCTGTAATGGCAACACTTCAAGATGAAGGCTTTAAAGTAGCTATTGTTACCGATGGCCGTATGTCGGGTGCATCAGGCAAAGTACCTGCTGCAATCCACCTAGCGCCAGAAGCTGTTGAAGGTGGCATTATTGCTAAAATTCACGAAGGTGATTTAGTAACACTAGATGCGCCAAGCGGTATATTAAAAGTACATGTTAGTGATGAAGAGCTTGCTAAGCGTGAACTACAACTTAGCCAACCAAGCCTAACATTTGGTACAGGCCGAGAGTTATTTACTGGATTTAGAAATATTGTAAGCAGTGCCGATTTAGGCGCGAGTGCTTTTGGACTTGAATAATAATTGCCACACACTGGGTAATGAGGAACAAGTAATGAGTATTGAAAAAATCTTAGCGTCGGCACCTGTGGTGCCAGTGGTTGTAATCGAAAAACTAGAAGATGCAGCACCACTAGCTAGAGCGTTATATAACGGTGGCTTAAAAGCCCTTGAAATCACGCTACGTACACCTGTTGCTGTTGAAGCAGTAAAACTTATGAAGGCAGAAGTTCCAGAAGCTTTCGTTGGTACAGGTACAGTGGTTGATAAAGCAAGCTTTGACGCTTCAGTAGAAGCGGGCGCTGATTTTATGGTAAGCCCAGGCGTAAGTGATGAATTATTAGCATTGGCTAAAAATTCAGATATTCCATTTTTACCTGGAGCTGCAACTGCGAGCGAAGTTATGCAGTTAGCAAGCTATGGCTTTAAGTATTTAAAGTTTTTCCCAGCTGAAGCCGCTGGCGGAACAGCAATGCTTAAGTCGATTGGTGGCCCATTACCACATATTACTTTTTGCCCAACTGGTGGCATTAGCCTAGCAACTGCACCTAACTACTTAGCACTTAATAATGTTATTTGTGTTGGTGGTACGTGGATGTTAGATAAACAACTTATTGAAAATAAAGACTGGCAAGCCATTGAAGCGCTTGCTCGCCAAGCAAGTGAACTTAAATAGGAGTCTAAAATGATTAATGTAGCAATTAACGGTTATGGTCGTATCGGTCGCAATGTATTACGAGCGCTTTACGAGTCAGCGCAAAACAGTGAAATTAAAATTGTAGCAATTAACGATTTAGCACCTGCTAACGTAAATGCACACTTAACACAGTTTGACTCAGTCCATGGTCAATTTTCTAAAAAAGTAACACTTGCAGATAACACCATGCTAATAGGTGATGACGTAATTACGCTTACTCAAGAGCGTGACCCTGTAAACTTACCGTGGAAAGAGCTAAACGTAGATATCGTTTTAGAATGTACGGGCTTTTTCACTAAGCGTGAAGACGCGGCTAAGCATATTACAGCTGGTGCTAAAAAAGTAATTGTATCAGCACCTGGTAAAGACCTAGACGCAACGGTAGTACACGGCGTTAACAGTGATGTAATTAACGCTGATAGCAACATTATCTCTAATGCATCATGTACTACTAACTGTTTAGCGCCAATTGCAAAAGCAATTAACGACACTGTAGGTATTGAGCAAGGTAGCATGACAACAATTCATGCTTACACAAACGATCAAAACTTATCTGACGTTTATCACCCAGATCTATACCGTGCGCGTAGTGCAACACAATCTATGATCCCAACTAAAACAGGTGCTGCTGCAGCTGTTGGCTTAGTACTTCCTGAGCTTGCGGGTAAATTAGACGGAATGTCGGTACGTGTACCTACTATCAATGTTTCTTTAGTAGACTTTACGTTTATCACTAAACGCGACACAACAGCTGAAGAAATCAACGAAGTAATGAAAGCCGCAGCAACAGGTTCAATGAAAGAGATCTTAGAATACAACGAGCTTCCGCTTGTTTCTATCGATTTTAATCACAACCCAGCGTCATCAATTTTTGATGCAACGCAAACTAAAGCTGACGGCAAACTAGTCAAAGTAATGGCTTGGTACGACAACGAGTGGGGTTTCTCAAACCGCATGTTAGACCAAGTTAAAGCATTAGGTCAGTACTTATAATTGACCCTGTAAAAGTTTAGCTTTATCCAACCAAGCCGCGTATATCGCGGCTTTTTTGTATCTATAGAACATTTATATTTAACCTCCAAATCTTAAAATTCAAGCTCCCTAATTCACAAAGTTAATAACAAGTACAGATGTAACCAGTGTGTTTACAGTTGTTTACAAATCAAAAGCATAGTTCTTAATTTTAACTGCGCTCTATCTTATTGAATTTAATGGTTTTTGTGTTTTATCTCAACTTTGTAATTAACACTTAGTATCTTGTCTATGTTTTTGAAGCCCCTCGATGTTGAAATTATGGTTTTATTAATACTATTATTAACAGCTAGTTAACGTTGTTAGGTGTTGACTGGTTTCATAATTATAAAAACCATAGGTAGCTATGGCCCAGGGAGAAATAAATGTTTAATAATAAAGTATCTAAAGCAGTCAGTTTAGCATTAGCATGCTCAGCTCTGTCTTACACATCGTTCTCATTTGCAGCAGAAGAAGAAAGTGCAGAAAAAGTAGAAAGAATCCAGGTTACTGGTTCTCGTATCAGAACTGATAGCTTTGCTAGTGAAGTTCCAATCGATATTATCACTGTAGAGGATGCCGAAAATGAAGGTATTAAAACGCTTGGTGACTTGTTAAGAACTAGTACAGCAGCTGCTGGTTCAAACCAAATAACTTCTGCGCTTAGTGTTGGATATGTTACTGCCGGTGGTAAAGGAACAGAAACTGTTTCACTTCGTGGTTTAGGTGCATCTCGTACGCTTATTCTATTAAATGGTCGTAGAGCAGGCCCTGCAGGTACTCGCGGAGAAGTTTCAGGCTTCGATTTAAATACTATCCCACTTTCTACTGTAGAGCGTGTTGAAATTTTAAAAGATGGTGCCTCATCTTTATACGGTTCAGATGCAGTTGCCGGTGTTATAAATATTATTACTAAAAAAGGCGACTCAAAAACAGTTACTGTTGATGTTAGTCAACCATTTGAATCAGGTGGTGAAGAACAACGTATAAACTTCTCTTACGGTGAAGAATTTAGTAAAGGTTCTTTTCGTGTAACAGCAGATTATAAAATTACAAAAGAATTAAAACGCGGAGACCGTGATTTTCTTGATTGTTCTGAAAGATTATTAACATATGAAGACGGCTCTTCAGCGGATCCTATCGATCCTCGTACTGGTGAAGCTCACTGTAATGAAACAGGTTATGGATTATGGGTATATAGTGGTGGAGCTTCTAATATAATTGGCAGTGGTCCGCAGCTTGCTTATGATTACGATGGATTCTTTGGTAATAATGGTTACAGTAACTATAACACCACAGCTTCAGAAGCTGGTGATTTAAGAACGCCTGATGGTTGGTACCCAGTTTCTTATGATAAAGAAAGTGATGGATGGTGGAATATGGATCATCCGTTCCGCGATGAAGAAACCATGAACCCAGAAAATAAAGTATGGTCAGTATATGCGTTAGGTGATTATCAAATTACTGACGATATTACAGCTTATGCGGAGTTTATCCATAGTTCTAGGAATACAAAGACCCAAAGCTACCGTCAATTTTGGACTGCTGATGTTGGCATAATCCCAGCTGATAACTTTGATGGTTTCTCTGGAGACGCTTTCTTCCTACCTGTAGCTTTATCAGACCACTATTCTTCAGATACCACTGTAGATTATACCCGTGTTGTTTTAGGCGCTACTGGTAGTATTGGATTTTGGGATTGGGATGTTTCTTACCAGAATAGTTATAACGACGGTGAATATAAAAATGATATTTTTTACCGTGACTCATTGGTTATGGCTCAGCTAAATACTGCAAACGGCACATCGTGTAACGGTGAAGTTACAGAGTTTTCAAATAAAACTTGTGTAGATTTACCATGGACTGATCCTCAGTTCTTATACGGTAACCCTTCTGATGAAGTTAGAAACTTTATCTTTGGTGAAGATATTGGTAATACTGTTTATAAGCAGCAAACTTTTGAAGCTTATATGACTGGCGATATAGTGGAAGTTCCTGCAGGTTCAATTGCGACTGCATTTGGTATTTCAATCCAAAAAGACGAAATTGATGATACTCCTGGTGAAAACACGTTAAACGGAAATTCATGGGGCTTATCAGGAGCAGGTAAAACTGCTGGTTCTCAAATTTCTCGTGCGGTATATGCTGAGTTTAAAGTTCCACTAATTAATGATATGGATTATGTTGATTCATTAGATCTAACAGCATCAGCACGTTGGACTGATGTGTCTACTTACGGCAATGATACAACGTTTAAGCTAGGTTTGAACTGGGTTATTGTTGATGGTCTAAGTGTTCGTGCAAATCGTGGTTCTTCTTTCCGCTCTCCTGCATTGTTTGAGCTATTCTTAGCAGACCAATCTGGCTTTAGTGGTCAGTTATCGATTGACCCGTGTTTAGATTGGGCTAATGAACAAGCGGCAGGTAATATCACTGATACTGTAGCTAATAACTGTCAAGCTGCGGGTATTCCTGCTGATTACACTGCTGGCGGAAGCTCTGCAATTATCTACACTAGCGGTGGTGCTGGTCGCTTGAAAGCTGAAACAGCAATAAATGAAAACATTGGTGTTGTATGGACTAGTCCTGAAGATACTTTTGCTGCGTCAATTGATTACTATGACATTGTAATCTCTGATGAAGTAACTAGTTTATCTGGTAGCCAAATAACGAGCAGATGTTTTGAATCTAAAGATTTCGCAAACGAGCCTCTATGTGATCTATTTACTCGTCGCAACGGTGATAACAATGATTACGGTATAGATGAAGTTAGAAGTGGCTATGTAAATGTTGCAAACCAAATTGCACGTGGTGTTGATTACAACTTTACTTATCAAGATGATTTTGATTTTGGTTCACTGCGTATGCGCCTAGAGCATACAATGCAAATTGAACGTAAATATAAGTTATTTGAAGACAGTGAAGAAAATAACTACGTAGGTGAGTTAGGTGAGCCTAAGCATACAGGTAATGTTTCTTTAACTTACTCAAAAGATGACTACAGCTTAACGTGGACAACTCGTTATGTAGATTCAACTAATGATTACGAATACTACAATGATTCGAAAGAAACTACTTACCGTGGCGAAACTGTTTATGCTACTCGTGAGACAAGATGGGTAACGTATCATTCACTTTCTGGTACAGTTGATACTGATATGGGACTTAAAGTAACAGCAGGTATTGCTAACTTATTTGATGAAGAGCCTCCTATTTTATCAGCTAGTGGTACTTTAAATGTTGGTAATGCGGCATTGTATTCTCAATATGACAGAGTTGGTCGTCGCTTCTTTGCGAACGTAACTTATAGCTTCTAATTATTGAATATTTCTAAAGCTCTCAATATGAGAGCTTTTTTATTTTAAGGACGTAAATAAATGTATTTCTCTCGGTTGTTTTTTTTGTTGATTTTAATATGTTCGTTCAATGTAAGTGCGGTTAAAGTGGAGCAATCTGTTTTATCTGCTTACGCTAAACATTCACAATTTATTGATATTAAAATATCGCCATCGGGTGATTATATCGCATCAACATCACGTAATGATGAAGGTGTGATTAGCTTAACGGTATTAGATTTAAATAAAAATGAAATTATATCCGTAACACGAGGCAAGGGTAATGAATCTGTAAGTACATTTACATGGTTAAATGAAGAAAGATTATTACTTACTATGGCAAGAGAAGTCGGATCTTTTGAGCTACCAAGACCCACTGGTGAACTTATAGCAATGGATGCAAATGGTAAAAGAAAAGTTATCTTAACAGGCCCTCGTTCTAAAACTGGGGATATTAGGTTCTCATCTATTATTGATATTTTACCTACTGAACCAGATCAAGTGTTGATTTATAGCGTGGAATGGACTGCGTCTGAGCCATATTTAGACTTATATAGAATGAAAGTAACTACTGGTCGTAAACGTAGCTTAGGTAGGGTTCCTATGCGAGTTTACAAAGGAAGCGGTGTTGCTGTTTACACTAATAAAACTGGCGAACCATTAGCAGCTCAAGGCATCGATCCTAATAGAGATAATAAAGCAGTACTTATGGCCCGTTTAAGTGTTGATGATGATTGGAAGGTTATACTCGAAACTAATCAATATGAAGGCTCTTTTACTCCACTAAAATTTATTGATAATGAAACTTTAATAGGTTTAAGTGATTTAGAAACGGATACACAATCAATAGCAACATTAAACATAAGAACTAAGAAGCACACGGTGCTGGCATCACATAATGAAGCTGATTTAACCCCTGTGTTCAGTGTTAAAACAGGCCAAGCAGATGAGATAGTCGCAGGGGCATATGAGTATGATGAGGTAGGTATCGTATTTCTCGATGATGTAGACGATCCTGCAAATCAGGCTCTTATTAAGAGCTTAATGGGCACTTTTAAAAATCAAAATGTACGTGTAACTTCTTCTACGTACGACAATAAAACAATGATATTGAGTGTTTCATCAGCTAATACCCCTCAAAAGTTTTATGTGTATGATAATGAAAAACGTAAACTTTCAGTATTAACAGCGAGCAAACCATGGCTAAAATCTTCTTTAGTTCCGAAAACACAAATCATTACTTATAAAAATCGTGATGGTGACCTTTTAACAGGGCTTTTAACGTTACCGAAAGATAAATCAACTAATTTACCGCTTATCTTATTACCTCACGGTGGCCCACATGGAGTTCAAGACTCAATAGCAAATTTGAATTCAGATGTAAAAGTACTCTCTAGCCACGGGTACGCTGTTTTTCAGCCAAACTATAGAGGCTCAGGTGGATATGGTCGCTCATTTTTAACGAGCGGTTTTAAAAACTGGGGGACATCTATGATTGATGACATGACTGACGGCACTCGAACACTGATAAAACAAGGTATTGTCGATAAAACCAGAATGTGTGTTTATGGCGGTTCTTATGGTGGTTATGCAGCACTTCAAAGTGTTATTAGAGAGCCAGAACTGTATAAATGCACAATAGGTTTTGTAGGTGTTTATGATTTAGATTTAATGTACACCGAGGGTGATATTAAAGAGAATGAATCAGGTACTAATTATCTAGATACAGTATTACCCTCAGGTAATGCAAGAATTGCTCAATCACCAGTACATAATGTAGATAAAATTAAAGTGCCTGTTTTTATTATCCAGGGCGAAGAAGATGTTCGAGTACCGAAAGAACATGCGTTTAAGTTAAGAGAAGAGCTTAAAAAGCGCAATATGCCTTTCGAGTGGATGATGAAAAGCGGTGAAGGGCATGGTTTTTATAAGCCAGAAAATAATATTGAGCGTTGGACTGAAATGCTTGATTTTCTTGATAAACACATAGGTAAATAGTTTCTATACTATATAAATAAAGCCACTCAATGAGTGGCTTTTTGTTTTGTAGTTTTTAACTGATAGGGGTTCTTTAAAGCTGTGCTGAGTATATTAAAAGCGTGAGCAATTTTAAGATCTACCTAGCTTAATTTTGATTCAATTATCTTAAATTTTGGTCTTTTTGAAAGCTCAGGTTGCATTGCATACTGAGCTATATCGGACATTTTAGCAAACAGTTCGCTTTGCTTATCTGCTGTGCTAACAGTACTTAGTAAATCCTCAATTAAACACCCAAAAGCGCGGACTTCTATTAATTGTATTTGCTGTTGCTGATATTCGCTAAGCATAGCTAAATTTGTAGCTGCACCAAAATCGCCAAATAAAACGTCATATTGTTCATTTATCATGGTGTTGTGTGCGTAAATATCGCCATGGCTTACGTAATTGTCATGTAGGTGAGTTAGCGTATTTGCCATCTGTTTTGCTATTTTATAAACAGCTTCAATAGGGTAATTACAACCATCATTAAATGTATCGCGCGTACACGTTTCTAAACTTGGTGGTAAACCTAAATTTGTATAATTGGTATCTATTAATTCCATGACTAAGCCAAGCTGTGTGTTTTGCTCTATATAGCTCAATACATTGATTAGGTTTGTATGATTTGAAGCTTGTAGGCAGCAATTTACTTCATCAAGCGGGTAGCCATCACTTGTAATTGCCCCTTTAAAAAGCTTTACCGCCACATTACTATGTTTTGCTTTTGCAAGGTGTATAACGCCCGATGCACCTTGACCTATTACTTTTTTAAGCTGAAAATTTTCAAGCGGGGTATTTTTTAAAGTACTTTTAGTTAAGCACTGAGCTTTATTAAATTCATTACCTGCAAAGGCAAGCCAAGCAAGTTTTGGTAGTTCTAGTAGCCAATCATCGAGTTTTGTTAGGTTGTTTGCAGAGAGCCTCACAAGCTCTAAATTAGTACAGTTAGCCATGCTTGTCGGTAAATATTTTAGGTTATTACCTGCAAGCGCAAGCTTTTTAAGCTGGGTGTAATTACCAAAGTCTTCAGGCAGTTCGCTTAACGTGTTATCGGTGAGTATTAACCACTCAATATGTTTTGGTAGGCTTTTTAGTGCAAACTCTGAAATTTGATTACCTTTAAATGCGACCATAATTAGAGCAGGGCATTTAGCGAGCACTGTAGGAATATGCTTAAACTGGTTAAACGATAAAAACACGCGTTTTAAACGGTGCAAACATGTAAACTCAGCTGGTAAATCAGATAAATTATTATTTGATAAATCGAGTACTTCTAAGGTATCTGCAAGGGTAAATATTTCAGGTGGAAATTCAGTCAACTCTTCAACGAGTTGTAAATGTGTTACGCCATTCAACTTACCAGCTTTAAGCTCCGCAAGGGTATTCATAAATTTTCAAAAGCCTTTTAAAATGAAAAAGCCAACATCTCTGTTGGCTTAAATTTAAACTATAAAAAGTTTAGAATTGTGCGTTATGGTAAACGTTTTGTACGTCGTCACAGTCTTCAAGCATAGCTAAAAAGCGTTCCATTACTTCAACATCTTCACCCTCAATAGGCGCTTCAATTTGTGGAACAAAGGCAATTAAATCTTCGTCAAATTCTGTAACGCCCATTTCTTCAAGTGCTGTGCGTGTGTTGTTGTATTCAGTATGCGGAGCAAAAACAGTTACTTTGCCGTCTTCTACTTCTACATCTGTTACATCTACATCAGCCATCATTAATGCTTCAAGTACTGCTTCGTCGTCATCACCGTCAAAAACAAAAATAGCGAGGTGATCAAATAAATGTGAAACCGAGTTTTGTGCACCAATTTTAGCATTTGCTTTAGTAAAACAAACACGTACATCAGCAAAAGTACGTTTGTTGTTGTCGGTTAAACAATCAACAATAATCATACAGTTACCTGGGCCGTAGCCTTCGTAACGAGTTGCGGCGTAATCTTCACCGCCACCACCTTTGGCTTTATCTATAGCTCGGTCAATTACGTGTGCTGGTACTTGGTCTTTTTTAGCGCGTTCAATTAAACGGCGTAGTGCTAGGTTACCATCTGGATCTACACCACCGTTTTTAGCGCATATGTAAATTTCTTTACCGTACTTAGAATAAACTTTAGTTTTAGCACCCGCAGTTTTAGCCATTGAATCTTTTTTGTTTTGGTAAGCTCTTCCCATCTGCGTTTCGCCTTAATGTATTTAAATAATAGAATAAAATTGCAAGGCCGTATTCTAAAGGTAAAGCGGCGTTATCGCCAGTAAATGGCTGTAATTAACCTAAACTGTGGATAACAAACCTATCTCTAGCAGCTATTTTAAGCGCTAACTGCTTTGAATTTACTTGCAATAGGCTAGTAACTCTCTTAACCAAAGTTCGGTTAATTAATCTTCCTGCTGCTGTAATTGCCACATTTGTGCATATTGGCCATTCTTTAATAAAAGTGCTGAATGCGTGCCTTGCTCAGCCAGTTCACCTTTGTTAAATACCAGTATGTTATCGGCGTCTATAATGGTTGAAAGCCTATGAGCTATCACCACGCTGGTATGGTTTTGAGTAACTGCACGCATTGCATTTAATATTGCTTGTTCAGCGTGCGAGTCGAGTGCTGAGGTTGCTTCATCAAATATTAAAATAGGGGAGCGCTTTAAAATAGCGCGTGCAATGGCAATACGTTGTTTTTCGCCGCCTGATACCTTTAAACCCCGTTCGCCAACCAGTGTTTGATCGCCGTTTTCTAATGTTGAGATAAAGTCTTTTAAATGCGCCATTTCTATTGCTTTATCTATTTCAGAATCGCTCGCTGAGGGTCTGCCATAGGCAATGTTTTCTCGTATGGTGGTATTAAATAGCACAGTGTCTTGTGGCACTATAGCAATGGCGCTGCGCAGGCTATTAAGTGTAACTGAATCTATGGCTTGGTTATCTATAGTAATAGTGCCCGAGCTCACATCGTAAAAGCGATAAAGTAACCGTGCTAATGAGCTTTTACCTGCGCCACTTGCCCCTACAACAGCTACTTTACTGCCTGCATTTATTTTAAAGCTAATATCATTGAGTATTGGGCGATTAGCATTGTAACTAAAGCTTACATTATTAAACGCTATGTCGCCGTTAGTAAGTATTAGGTTTTGTGCATTAGGTCGCTCAGTGACTTGTGGCTTTTTATTAAGTAAACCTAGCATGTTTTCTAAATCGGTAAGCGCTCGCCTTATTTCTCTATATACAAATCCCAAAAAGTTAAGCGGTAAAAATAATTGGATCATGTATGCGTTTATCATTACAAGTTCACCAATTGTTAAAGCGCCTGTTACCACTTCTTTGGCGCCTAACCACATAAGCGCTGTTATAGCACTGGCAATAATTAAAGCTTGGCCAGAATTAAGCGCCAGTAACGACATTCTATTTTTTAAACGGGCGGTTTCCCAGTTTGCTAAAAATGAGTCGTATGTTTTGGCCTCAAATTCTTCGTTGTTAAAGTATTTTACAGTTTCAAAGTTAAGAAGGCTGTCTATAGCGCGGGTATTACTTAAATTATCGGCGGCATTTGCCTCACGTATAAAGCGGTTTCGCCACTGCGTTACTGTTACGGTAAAGGTAATATAAATAGCAACCGCTAATAAGGTTATTAACGCAAACCAAACAGAAAATAGCGTCCCAAAAATAATAGCAACGGTGAGTATTTCAAAAAGAGTCGGTACAATATTAAACATCAAAAAGCGCATTAAAAAGCTTAACCCACTCGTGCCGCGTTCTATATCACGGCTTATACCGCCGGTTTGTCTATCTAAGTGAAAGGCAAGCTCAAGCGAGTGTAAATGTTTAAAAACTTTTAAACCAATATCGCGCATAGCGTGCTCTGTTACACGAGAGAACACTGCATCGCGTACTTCGCCTAAAAAAACACTTGCAAACCTAAGTCCACCATACATAAGCAGTAGTAACGCGGGAATAACTAAAATTGGATTAATTGATTTATCTACCGAGTCGATAATTTCTTTTAATGCCCAAGGCATTAAAAGTGTTGCGCCTTTAGCACCTATAAGCGCTAAAAGAGCAATAAATACCCGCCCTTTAAATTTAGTAATGTAAGGCCACAGCGTTTTAATGCTTTGTTTTAAGGTCATGGCATCGGCGCGTTTTTCTGTGGTTTGTCTAGAGCGCATTAAAAGCCTCGGTAAAATTAAATTGAATACTAAATAGATATGTATTGTATTTTAAATACTTGCCCTTATATACTACGCATCCCTTATTTTAGTTTTAAATTAATCATGTTTAAATTTCGTGTGTTTATAACTGCCTTTTTGCTACTTGCTGCACTTTTTAGTGTGCAGAGCAATGCTGCGCAAACAACACAAAATTTAAGCCCAGCTGTAAGTTCACACATTTTATTTACAGATGCCGTTGATATAACTAAAACTAAGTCTGTCACAGAGTCTGCAGGCGTACCTGCACCTAAAAAAACGCATCAAACAGATTTTTCAGCTCACCAGCCACGCCTTACTGCCAACAATTCATCGTTTTTTTTGCACAGTGTACAAAGTGAGCCAGAATACGATGTTGTTTTTGAGTTTTTTGCGCAGCACCTTGTAAGGCAAATATTTTTACGCCCCCAAGCTGTAAATGCTATTCAGCCTTGGTATACACTTGTAACTCATAGTAAAAAGTCGCGGCTCAGTGGCTGGAAAGATGCGAACTTACTCTATAGAGCAGTAACTACCTACCACGCTTAATTTTCCTTATTTAATTTTTATTAGGTTTTAACGTTTTTCGTTTAAGCCTTGAGATTAATTGTACTTTTAAAAAGTACGTTGCCAGTAATTTACTGGCAATAAGGAAAAAACATGTTAAGTGTAAAAAAAGAGCAAAAGCCATTTATGGCTAAATTTAAACTAAGTTATATAGCCATGCTTATTGTGCTGATTTTATTAGCTATTAGCGCATTACCCAACTTATACCCTAATAAATCGTGGTTGCATGTAAGCAACGCGCCACATAGCGAAGCCCAAGTCGTACCAAGCACTAAAGCATTAGTTACTTTTTTAAATAACCAAGGCTTAGAGGTCGAACAAGGCCTTGATAAGCAATCAACTATAAATATTCTGTTAAACGAGCCAACTAAAAGCGCCCAAGCGCAAGCGGCTATAAAGGCGCAGTACCCAAACACGCAAGTTAAAATTGTAGAGCATGCAACCAGTCCACCATGGTTACAAAATTTTGGTTTATCACCAATAAAGCTTGGTCTTGATTTAAACGGTGGTGTGCTATTTGTACTCGACGTAGATCTAGATAAAGCCGTTGATGAGCAATTAGTGAATGCGTATCAGCAAGCTAAGTCAATTATTGTTAAGCAAAAAGCGCACGGTCTTAAAGCGCAGCAAACTGAGCACGGGTTTGAAATAAACGCATTGCCTAATGCAACCGAAAAGTTAACACCTGTTATTGATGAGCTACAAAGTCGCTTTGCTAATTTAGCGGTTACAACAACCAATAACGGCAATGTTAAAAACGCCAAGTTTAGCTACTCAGAGCAAGGGCGCAGCAACTTTGATAAAGAAATAATGAGCCAAACGCTTACTACGCTTCGCTCACGCATTGAAGAATTAGGTATAACCGAAGCTGTAACACAGCGTCAAGGTAAGCAGCGTATACGTATTGAGCTGCCTGGTGTACAAGACCCAACTGAAGCTAAGCGTATTATTGGTGCTACCGCATCTCTTGGGTTTTATCAGTTAAAAGAAATTGGTGGTAAAACATTTAATATACAGTCTGGTGGCACTATAAACCTTGACCCTGTGCCTATTTTTACCGGCGATCACATTAATAATGCAAACATTGGCCGCGACGATTGGGGTAAGCCACTGGTTCAACTTAGCCTAGATGGACAAGGCGGCGATGCCATGTCGGCTTTTTCAAAAGCTAATATTGGTAAGCCTATGGCCACGGTTTACTCTGAGTACTCTCAAAACGCAAGCGGTGAAACCGTTAAAAAAAGCGAAGTTATAAACGTGGCTAATATTGCTCAGCATTTAAGCTCACGTTTTAGCATTACCAATATGAAAAGCCAGCAAGCAGCGGCCGATTTAGCCCTGTTATTACGAGCAGGCTCACTAACCGCGCCTGTAACAATAGTGCATGAGCAAACAATAGGGCCAAGCCTTGGCAGCGAAAACATTAGTAATGGTTTAGCCGCATTAATGCTTGGTATGGGTATTACACTTGCCTTTATGGCGCTGTGGTATCGCCGTTTAGGGCTTATTGCAAACGTAGCGCTGTTGTTAAATTTAACGTCGCTTGTTGGCCTAATGTCGTTATTACCGGGGGTTGTATTAACCCTTCCGGGTATTGCCGGGCTTGTGCTTACTATTGGTATGGCGGTAGATACAAACGTTATTATATTTGAGCGAATTAAAGAAGAGCGCCGTAAAGGGCGTACGCCATACCAAGCAATTCAGGAGGGTTATAAACAAGCCGCAAATACAATATTTGATGCCAATATAACCACTATGATCACCGCGCTTATTTTATACGGCATAGGTTACGGGCCAGTTAAAGGCTTTGCCATAACATTGGCACTTGGATTGATTACTTCAGTATTTACTGGCGTGTACGTATCAAAAGTACTAAGCCAAACGTTATATTTAAAATTGGCTAAAAAAGCAGGAGTAAATGCACATGCTTAACACTTTTTTAAAGGGCGAGGCGGGTACGCGCCTGCGTTTTTATGGCATGCTTTTGAGCGCCATACTTGTACTGCTGTCGGTGTTTACGCTTAGTCAAAAAGGGCTTAATTTTGGCCTAGACTTTACCGGTGGCTACCTAACGGAATTTACCACCAGCCAAGGTGTTGAGCTAAAACAACTTGAGCAATTTATTACTAAAAATCACAATGGCGAGTTTGAGCTAACCGCGCAAGGTAATAGCCATTTTCAACTACGTGAAGCGCCTAGCGATTCAACAGCAAATAGTAATGATTGGCAATCTGCCATTACTCAAAACGCAGATATAAACGCTGAGGTTTTATCATCAGCGTATATTGGCTCACAAGTAGGTGATGAACTGTTTGAACAAGGTTGTTTAGCACTATTTTCAGCTATGGTTGCAGTAATGCTTTATTTAGCGGTGCGGTTTGAATGGCGTTTAGCCGTAGGCTCAGTGGTTGCGCTTGTTCATGATTTACTACTCGTACTGGGGCTATTTTCGCTATTAAGTATTGAGTTTAATTTAACCGTACTTGCCAGTTTACTCGCCATTATAGGTTACTCACTTAACGACTCCATAATAGTGGGTGATAGAGTACGCGAGCTTTTACGTGTTAAATCTAATAATGCGCTTAGCCCCGCAAGTATTATCAATAATGCGATAAAAAGCACCTTAACGCGTACACTTATTACATCGGGTACCACGCTTGCTACGGTTGCCAGCGTTTGGTTACTCGCAGGCGCGCCATTACAAGGCTTTGCCATTGCATTATTTACAGGCATTGTAGTGGGCACGTTCTCGTCTATTTGTATAGCGGCAACCTTGCCAGAGCTATTGGGCTTAAGCGCTAAAAACTACGAAGAAAAACTAGATGTAAAAACCCAAGCATTAATGGATATGCCATAAATGCGAGTCTTAATAATTAAGTAAACATAACGGCGCTTAAAATAATGGTTTTAAGCGCCTTATAACGTTAAAATTAACCATATAGTTTACAGCATTGGTTATTAGCGCTCCCTCATGAATAAAGCCCACGTAATAGAACACCTTAAATTTGCACTTGAAGCACAATTAAATAGTGCAAAACAAGCAGCAAAAGCTGCGCACGACGCCGCCACTCACGAAGAAAGCGTTGCAGAAACGCAGTACGATACCCTAGGGCTCGAGGCTGCTTATTTAGCACAAGGGCAAGCTGAGCGTGTAAACGATTGCTACAAAAGCATTAAACAATTTGAAGCCATTTTTAAAGAGCCCACTCACAATAAAGTGATTATAAGCTCTCTCGTCTGTTTGGAAGATGAAAGCGCCTTACAAAAATGGTTTTATTTAGGCCCAGCCGCAGGCGGCTTAACGGTTGAAGTGAAAGGGCTAACTATTCAAGTTGTTACTCCTGAAGCCCCACTGGGTAAACAGCTTTTAGGCAAACAGCTTGATGATGAAGTAAGCCTAACCATTGCAGGAAAAAGCCATGAATATGAAGTGGTAGAAATTTTATAAAACATTAGTTTTATATGTAGGTCGGATAAGCGAAGCGCCATCCGACAAAGCCATATCAATACAATAAACGCTTATACTTATAAATTAATTGTCGGATGGCATGGCTTCGCCATTTATCCGACCTACGTCAATGTTGTATATATCCTAAATTTGCGCTTTATTTGTCTAATGCGTAACAAATAATACAATGGATATGCAATGCAATATCGTCGTAATTATGTAAAAGGTGGGACGTACTTTTTTACAGTTAATTTGCTCGATAGGAATAAATCGTTGTTGGTTGAGCATATCGATTTATTAAGAGAGTCTATCCGTTTTGTTAAATCTCATAGGCCATTTTATATAGATGCATGGGTTGTGCTGCCCGATCACCTTCATGCAGTTTTAACTTTACCAGATGATGATGTGGATTATTCGAGTCGCTGGCGAGAAATTAAAAAGCGATTTTCAAAATCACTCCCAAAGACAGAGTTTTTAACTCAAACAAGAAAACGTAAAAATGAGCGAGGAATTTGGCAACGCCGTTTTTGGGAACATACCATCAGGGATGATAATGATTATTGGCACCATGTTAACTATGTTCATTTTAATCCTTTAAAGCATGGTCTAGTTAGTCGAATAGTTGATTGGCCTTATTCAAGTTTTCACAGAGCCGTAAAGCAAGGGATTTATACGAATAACTGGTGTGGCGAAAAGATATAAATTATTTGTAGGTCGGATAAGCGAAGCGCCATCCGACAAAGCCATAGCAACATAATACACTTTAGCTTTGTACAAAAGTCTGTTGTTGAATGAAATAACTTTTGCCTTTATTACGCGTCGGATGGCATGGCTTCGCCATTTATCCGACCTACGAATTAGCCTTTTTCACAAATTTCGCTGTTACCATCATTTCGCCAATGCCATCTACTTTGCAATCTAGCTCGTGATCTTTTTTATCAAGCACACGTCTCACGACCGCTTTGGTGCCAATTTTAATGACTTGTGAACTGCCTTTAATTTTTAAATCTTTGGCTACGGTTACTTTATCGCCATCATTAAGTTGGGTGCCGTTGGCATCTTTAACTGAAATTGCGTCTTCATCGTTTGTACTATTTGGGTTCCATTCATAGGCACATTCAGGGCAAATAAGCAGTTGCTGGTCTTCGTAAACATATTCAGATTGGCACTGTGGGCAGGCAGGGTGTGACATTTATAACGCTCATTTAATATTAATTTTGCGTATTTTAATCTGCATTAAAAGGAAAATATAGTTAATCAATATTTTTTATCTTCACGCTAAAAATATCTCGTTTGTGTGGTTTTTAAAAAGGGCATATAAAGCTGATGTCGCTTAAGCAATTTAAGCGCTAACACTTACAGTAGGTATTTGTTAAAGCACCCATCGTATTAAGTGATACGCGCAATGCCCACTTAGTACGATGGGTGTTTCTATTTATAGTGCTGAGTATTTTATTAGGCATGCTTTTTATATTTCTGACTTAACTAGGAAAAGTCGTGTTTAAAACCTTAATAGTGGTTGATAACAACGAGCAAACACTTGCTCAATCGTTCGAAAATGTAATTACGTTTAATAGTTACTTACGTGATTACCCAAAACATAATGAACCTAAAACTCGCATTATTAATTTATGCGACTCAAGCCAATACTTGAGTAAGGGTTATTATTGCTCTTTGCTTGCTGAGGCGCGCAAACACCAAGTGTTACCCAGTGTTAAAACAATAAATGCGCTTCGTAGCGGCCAAGCTCCTATGTTAAATGTTGGGCAAATTGATGGCGAAATTTACTTTGGTAATGCGCTAAACGAATTACAAAGTAAAGCGGCTAAATCGGTATTTAAGCAATACCCAGCGCCTATTTTATATGTAGATGAGCAAGGCTTATTGCAACAGGGCTCGCTAAGTTCTTTAAACGAGGAGCAATATAGCAATTTTGTAGCAAAACTAAATACGTTTACCCAAACACAATGGCGCATTGGAAATGTGCAGCGCCGTTTTAGATGGGATATGGCAATACTTGTTGATCATAACGAAAAAGTACCACCGAGTGATAAAGATGCCATTGCCCGTTTTATAAAAGCAGCTGCTAAACATGGTATTAATGCGCAAGCACTCAGTTTTGATGAAATAGACAATATTGCCCAGTTTGATGCGTTATTTATTCGCCAAACTACAGCGATTGACCATCCAACGTATCGCCTTGCAAGCAAAGCGCAAAGCCTAGGTTTAGTGGTAATTGACGATGCTGAATCTATTTTACGTTGTTGTAATAAAGTATATTTACACGATGCATTTAACTACCAAAAGGTGCCGAGCTTAAAAACGGTTGTAGTGGCTGATCTATCAGCGCAAACGCTTGAGCAATTAGAAGAGGCGTTTACCTATCCGCTGGTTTTAAAAATGCCTGAAGGGTCGTTCTCTAAAGGTGTATTTAAAGTTGCAAACCGCAGTGAGCTTGAAGCTAAATTAACCGAACTGTTTGAATATAGCGCATTGGTACTTGCACAAGAATACATGTACACAGAATACGATTGGCGAGTAGGTGTATTAAATGGCCGCGCTATATATGCGTGTCGCTACTTAATGGCACGTAACCATTGGCAAATTTATAATCACGATGCTAAACGGTTTTTCTCTGGTGGTTTTGAAACGCTACCTACCTTTGAGTTACCAAAAGCCGTATTAGAGGCCGCTTTAAAAGCGTGCAAAACAGTGGGTAAAGGGTTATATGGCGTAGATGTTAAAGAGCATCAAGGCAAAGCATATGTGCTTGAAGTAAATGACAATCCAAGTATTGATCACAAAGTAGAAGATGGCTATTTAGGCGACGAACTATACATGATCATTATGGATGAATTTAAACAACGCTTAGAAGCGCGAGGCCGTGGCTAATACATGAGTAACCTTGTTATTCGAAAAGCACTTAGCAGTGATTTAAACGCACTAATAGACGTTGAAAACGCTTGCTTTAATAACGATAAATTGAGCCCGCGTAGTTTAAAGCGCTGGTTAAGTGCTAAGCACGGTATTTTGCTCGTTGCAGAAAATGGCGAGCAAGTATGCGGCTATGGGCTTGTGTGGTGCCATAAAGGCACACGTTTAGCGCGTTTATATTCGCTTGCTGTAAAACCCACAATGCAAGGTAAAGGCATTGCTAAAATGCTATTAGCTGTGCTTGAAAAACAAACCAGTGAGCGTGGGCGAATTTACTTACGATTAGAAGTGGCCGTAAATAACGAAAGTGCTATTGGGCTATACAAAAGCTTGGGTTACAGAGTGTTTGGTCAATATAGCGATTATTATGACGATCACAGCGATGCATTGCGAATGCAAAAAAATATTCGCCAAACGAGTGAGCTAAAAGTAGCGCGATTAACGCCATGGTATCAGCAAACTACCGAGTTTACCTGTGGGCCAGCGGCGTTATTAATGGCAATGGGGGCACTTAAGCCAACAACCGAGCTTAGCCAATCACATGAGCTGGTACTTTGGCGCGAAGGCACCACTATTTTTATGACATCGGGTCATGGTGGTTGTCATCCGTTTGGTTTGGCACTTGCTGCTAATAAGCGCGGCTTTAAAAGCGAGGTCATGGTAAATACCACAGAGCCTTTGTTTTTAGATGGCGTACGCAATGAGAACAAAAAAATAGTACTTGCAACAGTGCATCAACAATTTGTTGATGGTATTGCACAGGCAAATATACCGCTTACGCATAAAGATGTTGAGCTTGAGCATATTGAGCAGTGGTTAAGTCAAGGCTTTAGTGTGCTGTTACTAATTAGCACATACCGGTTTGATGGTAAAAAATCACCTCATTGGGTGTGCGTTACCCACCTTGATGAGCACTGCGTGTATGTTCACGACCCATTTTGTGAGCCAGGAAGCGACAAACAACTCGCAATAGATTGCCAGTACGTGCCTATAGCGCGCAGTGATTTTAGTAAAATGTCAGCATTTGGTAGCCAACGTTTAAGAACCGCAGTAGCCATTGCTAATAATTAATAGGTTTTAAGTAAAGAGTGACTTTTTTAGATTTAATTGATGTAGCCCCTTATTCGTGGGCGGCCATTGGTACCGCCGCTTTTTGCGGTGCCATAATTGGGTTAGAACGGCAATTGCGCGGTAAACCTGTGGGTATTCGTACCTCAGCCTTAATAACGCTGGGCACGTATTTGTTTTTATCCACCGCGTTTAACTTACAAGGCGATGTGATTGATCATTCGCGTGTAGTGGGGCAAATAATTACAGGCATTGGCTTTTTAGGCGCTGGCGTTATGCTTGCAAAAGACGGAGCCGTTGTAGGGGTTACCTCAGCTGCAACCATTTGGGTGCTTGCCTCAATTGGCGTAATGATAGCCACTGACAATCTAGCTGCTGCTATTAAACTTTCAGTGCTGGTGGTCGGTATTTTATACGGTGTAGATGTACTGGAGGCAAAATTTAAAAGCCTAAGCAAAGGGGTACACACTAAAGTAAAAAATTATCAAAAACGTTATTATCGAAAAGAGTTTAACGACCCAGAACGCCACTGATTTAACGCCACTAATTTAGTGGCGTACTACGTTAAAATGTATTAGTTAAAGCGTGACTGCTTGATACTCTATTGCCTCGTTAATAGGCGCAGGGCGACCAATAAAATAGCCTTGTACGTTATCTACATTTAGTTTTCTGAGTGTGAAAAGCTCATCTTCATTTTCAATGCCTTCCGCTACAATTGAGCAGTTAATTGCTTTTGCAAAACCACATAACGCCTTTGCTAATAAAAACTTTCTACGGTCGTTATTTATATTTTGGGTAAGGCTAATATCAAGTTTTATAATATCGGCTTCTAACTCTAATATATGCTGAAAAGACGAAAACCCAGCGCCTACATCGTCTATGGCCAGCTTTACGCCTTTTGCTCTTAATGGCTCAAGTGCAGAGCGCATAGCCTGGTAATTTGTAATAGGAGAGTGTTCAGTCACTTCTAATATTATTCTGGTGCAATCTACATCATTTAATACGTTATTAATTGCACCCGATAATATATGCGCTGGCGATGTATTAATGGTTATGTAGGCATGGGGGGCAAGCTCATCCATGCAGTGCAGGGTATTTTGTATAGCAAGCATTTCTAGCGCTTCACCTAGTCCTAAGTTGTCGGCATCTTTAAACCATACATCGGGTGTTTTGTAAGGTTCAGTAAAAAATCGAGAAAGCGACTCATAACCCGATAGCCGGTTAGTCGCTAGGTTAAAAATGGGCTGAAAATAAATAGTGATGGCTTTTGTTTTTATAATATTTTCAATGAGTATTTTTGTTTCAATACTTAATGTATCAGATTGTGCTTTTTGCTCTATTAGCTCGCTAGCAAGCTCTGATATTAGTTTTAAAAACGCCAAATCTTTATTATCTAAATTGTTATCAAATATCGTTTTATAGCAGCAAAAGGTACCGTAAATTTTACCTGATGCTAAAACTATAGGTACACCAATATATGAGCCAATATTTAATTTTTTTGTGACCGGCATAGCCTTAGTTATTGGGTGTTTATGCGTGTTTGGTATGATAGGTTCAAGGTCGTTATCTGAGATTTTTTTGCAATATGTTTGGCAAATGGGGTCTGAATTACCAACTGCTACACAGGTGTTGTTGGTTTGGTTATCGACCACTTTAAAAACGCGATCTGTTTTTGTAAACTCCGATATAAACGCAACATCCATTTTAAGATGTTTGCGCACAAGCGAAAGAAGGCGAAATAGTTTTTCGTCGATAGAGCCATCACTTTGTTGCTCAAAAAGCTGTTTTTTTATTTCATCGCTCATACAATAACCTGAATCGAATTTTATGTAATAGTGTAATTTATATAACAATAAAAGCCACTCAATAACTATTATGCATTAACCAAATAATTTTCTTCTTACTACTTTTCTGTATTCGCTTGGCGTTTGGCTTAGCACTTTTTTAAACACGCGAGTTAAATGGCCTTGGTCGTTATAGCCGACCTCAAGCGCCACTTCTTGAATAGTTAAATTAGACGACGCTAATAATTCTTTAGCACCTTCAACCCGTAATTGCTGCCAATATTCTATAGGGCTTTGATTAGTTGCAAGCTTAAAGCGCCGTGTAAAGGTACGGTAGCTTAAACTAAATTGTGCCGCTACTTCTTGTAGGTTTAACTCGCTGGCTAAATTGGTTTTAAGCCAAAACTGAATTTGGGCTATAAGTTCATCTGGGTGGCGGTCAACCGCGCCTTCAAGGTAGCGCTGATCTTCGTAGGGTTTACGTACTTCGTGCGAAAAGTTACGTTCTACGTGCTGTGCAGCGGCTTTGCCGTAATATTGGCTAATAATATGTACGATCACATCGGCAAGTGCATTTAAGCTTGCAACCGTATATATGCGCTCAGATTGGGTTATAAAAAAGTCGGGTTTTAGGCTAACCAATGGGTAGTCGTGGCTAAATTGTTTTGCATAATGCCAGTGGGTTGTAGCGGGGTGCCCATCAAGTAATCCTGCCTCTGCAACTAAGCAATTACCAGTACCCACACCAATTATATGGCTGCCAGTTTCAAAGCTTTCTTGTAGCCACTCAACTACCTCTTTATTAGTACGAACGACAGGACGAGGGTTTCGCCAAATGCCGGGTACAATAATTAAATCGTTATACGGTGCGTTAGCAGTAGTGCAATCGGGGACTATAGCAAGGCCGGTACGATTTTGTATTGGCTCATTATTTTTAGCAATTAAATTTATACTAAGTGGTCTAAAGTCAGCTTGGTTTAAGTGGCCTTTTGCAAACGCTTCGCCGGCTCTTAGCATTTCAATGGGTAGCGTTAAACTGGTAATAAGTAAGTGTGGGTACACAGTGATTGCAATATTTAACGCGGGATTAAGAGATTTTTTATTCATTTTAATGCTCCGACCAGTACTCTTTGGCCTTTAATGCTGAATATTTGGCTATTAAAGCACAAAGTGCTGTGGTTAATCCATTTAAACTGTTTGCTTCTCCAATAACACGCTTTAAAGGTTAATTATGACAGCATTACCTGTAATTGTAGGCATGGGCGGTATAAACGCCGCAGGCCGAACTTCTTTTCATCAAGGTTATCGCCGTATCGTGTTAGATGCATTAAACGCACAAGATCGTAGTGAAACATTTTTAGGCCTCGCCACATTAATGAACTTGGTAAGCGTTGTTGATGGCAACCTTCAAGATACAGATGGTAATAATGTTGAGCAAAGCGACATAGAAGCACGCTTTGGTGAGCAAATTATTGCTGGGACGCTTATTCGTAAAATTGAAAAAGAACATTTTGATGCAGATGCCACGCCTTGGCAGCAAAAGATGACCTTAAAGACATCTGACGAAAACGCAATTGTATTTGAAACTCGCGCACGTGATTTACCAACCCCTGTGCCTGCAAGCTGGAAAGTGCAAGAGCTTGACGGCAAAAAAGTAAAAGTAACGATAGCCGCAGACTTAGACGTAAAGCTTGATTCTACACGTGATAACCCGATTAAATCGGCGGGGCAGTTTCCTACAGGGTTTGATCCATCAATTATGTATAACAGCCGTTATCAGCCTCGCGGTTTGCAAGCCACCATTTTTGCTGCAAACGATGCGATTAAATCAACAGGCCTTGACTGGCAACGCATAATGAATAGCGTAGAGCCAGATAAAATTGGTACCTATTCAGCCTCTGTTATTGGCCAAATGGACGATAAAGGATTAGGTGGTTTAGTTAAAGCGCGTCAGCAGGGCGATCGTGTTAGTACTAAGCAATTAGCACTTGGTTTAAACACGATGTCGACTGATTTTATAAACGCGTACGTTACAGGTAATGTAGGTACTACGTTTTCTACCTCGGGCGCATGTGCCACTTTTTTATATAACTTACGCGCTGCAGTAAACGATATTCAAGCAGGGCGCACCCGTGTTGCGGTTGTTGCAAGTGTTGAATGCGCTATAACGCCTGAAGTAGTCGAAGGGTTTGGTAATATGAGCGCCCTTGCAAATGTTGAAGGCCTGCGCCGTTTAGATAACTTAAGCAGTGAACAAGAGCCCGATTACCGTAAAAGCAGCCGCCCATTTGGCGAAAACTGTGGTTTTACATTAGGTGAAGGCGCACAAGTCACTATTTTAATGGATGATGCATTAGCACTAGAGCTTGGTGCAGATATTATGGGCTCAGTACCTGATGTATTTGTAAATGCCGATGGCATTAAAAAATCAATCACTTCACCGGGTCCGGGTAATTACATTACCATGGCTAAATCTGCGGCATTGGCAACAAGCTTATTAGGTAAAGGCGCACTACAAAACCGCAGCTTTATTTTAGCGCATGGTTCAAGTACACCGCAAAACAGAGTAACTGAGTCACTTATTTATCATAAAGTAGCGCAAACCTTTGCCATTGATAGCTGGAAAGTAACAGCGCCAAAAGCTTATGTAGGGCATACAATTGCACCTGCAAGTGGCGATCAGCTAGCTATTGCGCTGGGTGTATTTAGTCATAATATTATGCCAGGTATTACTACCATAGATAAAGTTGCTGACGATGTTTATGCAGATCACTTAGATATACGTAACAGTCATTACGATTGCGGCGATATGGACATAGCTTTTATAAATTCAAAAGGCTTCGGCGGTAATAACGCCACTGCTACAGTACTTAGCGCTAAAGTAACACTACAAATGCTTGCTAAGCGTCATGGTGATGAGGTTATAAGTAATTATGCAGATAAAAATACATCTGTTATTGCTGCGCAAAATACCTATAAAGCACAAGCAGACCTTGGTAAGTACGAATTAGTATACCGTTTTGGCGATGGCGCCATTGACGATAACGACATTGTAATAGGCGAAGACGGCATAGAGCTTCCTAGTTTTGAGAAAGCAATTTCGTTTAGTACAACCAACTCCTATCAAGATATGTTTTAAGCACACATACTTGAATCCCAAGGCGCTGCTTAAAGCGCCTTTTTTTATTTAAATATTAATTCAATTTAAAAAGCATCATATTATTTTTATATTTAAAGTTATGATATGTAATTAAAAATTGAAAAAATAAGTATATCTCATTAGTTTTAATGCTGGCTTTAATTGAAAATTATTATATCTGTTCCATACTATTTATTAATAGATAAGCCATATCAAAACTATTCCTAAAACTAAAAAATTATTAATTTGGCTATTAACTGTACTTACATTTATTTGTAACTAGGTTTTTAATCACTTGGTTTTCGGCTGAGCTGATTTTAATACTCAATATTATTAATCGACTTAGGAATAGCAATGAAATTAACATCATTAATTAAATGGCTTATTAGAGCAAAGTACCTCACTTTTTATATTATATTTTTTGGGTCAAAGGTTAGTTTAGCTTCAACTGTTTTATTTGATGACACACCACAAAATGGAACATCATTATGGTCTACTTCATCAAGTAAATCATCATTAACACAAGCAGATGATCCCGTCGCAGATGGTTCTATTGCAATAGCGATGAAAGCTCACAATTGGACACAATCTGGATTACGCATTGCTAAAATCCCTCCTTATAAAGATACAATTCTTGAAGCAAAAATTTTCAGAGTGTCAGGCAGTAAAGGAACATTGATGTTTCGCCGTGGAAAAAACTCCTTAAAAATAAATCTTGATGAGTCCAATAGTGAATTTTGGACACTAAATGGACAGCCTGGACACAGTGATTATATTGATAATAAATGGCATAAGATTCAAATTCACCTTAAGCATTTTGATTTAAACGAGGGGGAAAATGTTTTAGCGCTTGGAATTCAAGGGCCACAAGGGACTGGAACGTTTTACATGGACTCTGTGTCTTTTATTGAAAGTGAACCAGATATAAGCACTTCTCCGCCTATTTCTGGGGATTGGGTTGTGTCTTTTGAAGAAGAATTTGATTCAAACGTACTTGATCCAAGTTACTGGCACGTTGGAAAGCAGTATTTAGGAATGAGTGGTATTGCTGGGAATGCGGGTGGTGAAAATATTGATGTTGAAGCAGGTATGTTAACGCTTAAGGCAGAGAGAAGTAATCTTGAACAGGGGAGTAAATCATATAAATACAAAGGTGCAGAAGTCAGCACTTTTAGAAAATTTAGACAGCAATATGGGTATTTTGAAGCGAGGATAAAGCACGAGTCTACACACGGTGCTTGGCCTGCATTTTGGTTGCTCCCAGACAAAGGTATTTATGGTAATAATTCATACAGAAGACAAGCATTATTAAAGTTTGATCTTAATGACGTCCATGAAGCTGCTTACTCCGCAATTTTACGGTTCAAAATCTCCCAAGCAACAAATAAAAGTAGTATTGCAATACATAAAACACTTACAACGGACTGGTCTGAAGATACTGTTACTTGGAATACTAAGCCAAAAATTGATCCTGCTTGGTTTGTTCAAAGATATGGAGAGACAACAGGTAATATAGTTGAAGTTGATGTTACTGATTATATACGCGATCAACAAATTGCTGGTAAAGAGGCTAGTTTTGCATTAGTAGATAATTACATGCGAAAGCAGCTTGTTGAAGTTTTTAGCACTGAGACCAATAATTTAAATGACAGACCTATTTTAATTGTTAATGAAAACAATATTGTTGCAACGGATGATGCATACGTTCGTGGAGGAGAGTACTCAGATGAAAATTATGGTGAATATTCATCTCTTCTAGTTAAAGACGTGTGGGGTGACACTTCGTCTACCTTTGGTAAAGGAATGGAGTTCGATATTATGGAATACCAAGGAACTTGGGGAGAAGGTGTAAGTTGGTCAGCTCTTCACTGGGATGGTTATGGTAGTAAGCATATATCAAAAGACTCTGGGGAGCTTTACCTTAATAGCTCGGACAATGGCTTTCATGTTTATGGTATGCATTGGGAACCTAATTATGTTGCCATGTACATAGATGGGGACAAGGTCTGGGAGTTTGAGAGCGAAAGGATAGGTAGTTTACCCTCATATATAATATTATCATTACAAGTAGGTGGCTGGGATGGTAATTCAAGTAATATTGATGATGACTTTTTTACTAATATGTTAGTAGATTACGTAAAAGTTTGGAAAAAACCGGAATATGATTAGTCGTTTATATTAGTATTTATAAATTTTAATTAAGCGTATTAACTATAGTTAACCTTTATATAGTTTCACTGAATTTACGGCGCTGTTTAAAGCGCCTTTTATGTTTTGACTTTACCAAACTGATAGTTTGTTGATTAAAAAATCATCATGTTGGTTGTTTCTTATCTTGCGATTATAGGCTAGACTTGTTTTTATAATAGAAACATAATCTAGGATGGATAAATCGATGAAAAAACTTTTACTCGCACTCTCTCTCGCTTCAACCTTTGCTCCCTTATCAGTATCAGCAGATGATTTTGTACCAGCACAAGTGATAAATAAAAATTACGACCAGCTCACTAATACGTCACCGCGTGCATCAAGGCTAGAAGGGATTAATTTAAGCAGTTACGTGGTTGATGAAAACGGGCTGGTAAGTGATATCGAAATTGTGGCCACTGCAGGGCAAAAAAAGTATCAACGAGAAGTTATCGATTACGTTTCTAAACTTAATTATAAAAGTGCACGACTTAATGGCGGGGCTATTTCTTCAGCTAAAACGATTACTGTAAGCTCACAAAATGTACATGCCAGTTTTTCTAACGATCAAGCATCTCCAGGGTTTTTCAACGATTATGAAAAAGCCAGCCAGCTTATTGATGATAAAAGGTACGATGAAGCTAAAACGTATATTACAGAGCTTGAAAACGAGCATACTAAAAATACTGTTGAAATTGTTTTACTCGCGTGGCTTAAAAGTCAACACAGCTACTTTGTACAAGACTGGCAAAGCTTTGATGAGCATATTTATGAAGCGTTTTTATTTAGGGATAACTTACCCGACCAAATTAAAAAGCGAGTGATTAAAAATGCACTGCAGTGGTTTATATCAAAGCAAGATTATGTGCGCGCTTACGATGCTATTGAGGCATTAGGCGATATAGAATCTATAACCTTTTCAGAGCAAAATAAAGCGCAGTTATTAGCGCAAGTGAACGATATATATAAAAATTCGGGTGATATAAATCAGCAAATATTGCTTGAGTCTGAGCAAGCTGTTTTACCTTTATTGTCGAAAAGTGAAGTTGAACTAAAGACTGAAAAGCCTTTATCTAAAGTGCAGCTTCGCTGTGAAAATAAAGTAGTAGATTACGATACAAGCGCTATTGATAAAATTGTAATTTCGAAAAACGACGTGCGCTGTGGGTTACTATTAAAAAGCGCTCAGGCTCAAACAGTTACAATTAAACAAAGTGGTGAAAGCTTTTTATAAAATTTACTAAGTATACTTACTAATTATATCCCCGCAGACTAATGCGGGGTTTTTGTTTTAAAAGTATTTAAATTTTATATATATTTAGCAATTAAACTGCGTTTGTTATTTCGCTTCCAGGTAATGTAGCGCTTAGCAAGTAAGGTGGTAAGCCCAATCACTACAGCTATAAATGTAAGCGTTGCTATGTAGCTCATCCCATAACCTGGTGGTAAACCCACAAGGGTTTCTCCGTATGTCATATCACTAAAGTTAAGCCCTAAAAAGGGAATTAATAGCCAAGCTATTGCATGCAATAAATACAAATGTACAAGGTATGAAAACATACTGGTTTTACCGAGTACTTGTAAAAAGCCATGAGAGAAGTCTACTTTAAAGTGGCTTAAAAGCTTAAGTGCTATAAGGCCCAAGCCTACTGTTAACAGCATAAACTGTAATGAAAGAGGGTATTTTGTTGGGTTTAAAAGCGACATGACGGTATCAACAGTATTACTATGAACTGTAAATATTGAAGCGTCACCGTATAAATTAAAACCGCGTAGCACTGCATATAAAGCTAAGCAACTTATACCCAGTAAAGCTGCATAGTTTATCGCTTTTGTACTGTATTTTTTCGCTTTGTAATACACACCAGCGCAATAAGCGAGTGTCATTAATCCTACAATGGGTGCTACAGGGTAGGTTGTTCTGATTTTAAAGTCGAAAGGCAGTTCGAGTACATTTTTTTGATGAGCGATAGACCAAAGCGTATTTGCTAGAGTATTAGGCTCAAAACTTACACCATCAAACATATTGTGGCCAAATACTAATAGCAAACCCGCTATAAATACAGCATGTAAGCCAATTAAACGAAGCAGCCCCAGCATTACAAAGCCCCAACCTATAGCCCAAATAACTTGTGCGTATAACATAGGAAATAACGGGTTAAAGCTCCACGACCATGAAACGATAGTAAATTCAAACAAAATAAGTACTAAACCGCGGACAATCAAGTTGAGTGAAAATGCTTTGGTAGAGGCGTATTTATGCTCGGTTATAGCCGCAGACAGCCCCGCTAAAAATACAAAAAGAGGCGCACAAAAGTGCGAAACAAAACGGGTGAAAAAGGTTAGCGGATCAGTCCCCGGAATAGTCATCGGATCGGTCACAGAATAATTTAGGCAGTAATACATGCCATGGTCTATAACCATAAATATTATGATAATACCTCGAAGTAAATCAATGTGATGCAGTCGAGGCGTAGCGGATGTGATTGACATTAATAAGTTCAAAACGCGTGATAAAAATTTGCCATTATTATATGTTATATAATAACGCCATGCGAGTTTGAGGGAGTTAGTTTATATACATTAAGCTAACTCTTTAAAGTTTGTAAAAAGTTTAGTATCCAGATTTGTGGCTATTTAAACTTTTTAACGTACCTGAGTGTTATAAAATTAATAACAGCGAGCAATATCGCTATTTCATAACGGCTATACGCTACAGCAATGCCAATTAACCCCATATTCCAAATACTTGCTGCGGTTGCAGTGCCTGATGTTGACTTATTATTTTTTAAAATTGCACCACCGCCTATAAAACCAATACCGGTTATTATGCCTTGCAGCATTTTAGATTGCGCCTCAGCACCATCTAGTACCGACATCGCTATTAGCGCATAACCACATGATGCTACGGCAACTAAAGGGAAAGTTCTTAATCCTGCACCATCGTGGCTGCGCTCTCTATCGTAAGCCATAGGAAGAGCAAGCAAATAGGCTATGCCAAGGTGAATTAAATTATCTATGATTTCATTCCACTGTAAATCAATTTCCATTGTTATTCCTGTTGGTAAAGTTTGTAAATTAATAGCAATAGATAAGCCAACTTAAAACTAATTATAAAACAGTGGTTTATTAGTTAATTGTGCCCCTAAAGTTAAAGGAACTAGAAACATTTACACAATCAGTTACGCTTTTACTCAATAATGAACATAAATAGCAATGTGCAGACGTTGCTTTTTAGAGAATTTTAATAATACGTTTTTCATTACTTCCGCCGAGGTTTTCACCTATAAAACCCTAAATTAGCTCACTTAATTAAGCAATTGGCAGAAGAACATTTGAACTGTGTATTAAAGCGCCTTATTCTTTTAAACATAAACAACATATGCGCGAGAGCCACTTGCACTTAACAACTTCAAAGCTTGAAAAAACAGCTTTATTACTTTGCATTAGTTTATCTATTGTCGCTTTTTTATTTCCTGAATTACTAACGACAAACTTACAGCCAGTTATTAATGATTTATTAGGCTTGTTAGGAGCACCATTTTTTATTTTGGTAAATTTTTTACTATTTGCGGTAATTGCCATTGCGATTAGCCCAATTGGGCAACGTAAAATGGGTGGAGAACATGCCCATATTGAATTTAGTCTGTTTGGCTGGCTTTCTATGCTTTTTGCGGCGGGTATGGGGTCTGGGTTAATTTTTTGGGGCGTAGCTGAACCTGCACTTCATTCAGTTAATTCTGTACTAAAACAAAGTTTATATGCAAACACTCAAACTAGTGGCTTGGCGCTTACACTTGTAAATTGGGGAGCGCATGCATGGGCACTGTATGCGGTGTTTGGTTTAGTTTTAGGAGAGCTTAGTACTAAAAGTGGTAACGCTGGCGATATAACCGCGCCTGTAATTAATGCAACCAAAGGGGTTATTAATAGAGGTTGGCAATTAAAGTTGAGCTTTAGTATTAAACTTATAGCCATATTTGCAATATTTTTTGGCGTCGTAGGGACTATTGCAAACTCAACGTTATTGCTTCGTAAAGGATTGGAGTTAAAGCTTGGCGTTGAGTCGGTATTGCTTTCAGGTTTTATTATAATTAGTTTGATCGTTATTTTATATACGGTTTCGGCAAAGCTTGGCCTGAAAAAGGGTGTTCAAGCGCTGAGTAAGTTTAATGTTTTTTTAGCTTTTGGGCTGATTATATGGTTATTATTTTATGTACCGATAAAACCAATTATTGATATAGCAATAGGGGGTACTTGGGATTATATTCAACTAATTACTACTGGTACTTGGCAATTAGAAAGCGTACTTAAAAACCCTGAGTGGGCAAATGGTTGGACCTATAATTATTACTTTTGGTGGTTAGCTTGGGGGCCATTTGTAGGTGTGTTTTTAGCTAAAATAAGCCAAGGTAGACCAGTCTGGCAATACATTGTAGGCGTAGTGTTAGTACCTACCTTTGTAACCATAATATGGTTTAGTGTTTTTTCGGGGTCGGCCATAGCGTGGGACCAAACGCATAATGCAGGTATTTTAGCGGCTATTAAAGCCGATTATACACAAGGACTATTTGTGTTTTTTGCACAATTAGGCTGGCAAGGAAGTATTTTAATTTGGTCAAGCTTGCTGCTTTTGCTAATTTTTGTAGCAACATCGGCAGACTCAGCAATACTTGTAATAAAAGAGTTAAGTTCGTCAAATAAAAATATGCATACTAATAACTCAGCTAGTTTATATGGGTGGTCTTTTGCTTTAGGTATATGTGCCTTTGTATTACTTGTTCAAAATAACGAACCACTCAATAGAAGTGTTGCCATTATTGGCGCGCTTCCCTTTTTGGTTATTTTTATTTTACAGCTGGTGGGTTTTATTAAAGAGTTTGTAAGTGAATTTAAGTACTAGGCGTATACTAATTTTAAAAACATGAGTAAGCATCGTATTAAATAGTAGATTTACTGTGTTCAAAATTAATTATATTGATTAGATATACATATTTTTACAATGCTGTTTGTAAAGTTGTATATAATTTAGGTAATATTTTTGATCAGGATGAATCATGAGAACGCTAACTTTATTTTTATGTGTTATTTACCTAAGTGGCTGCACTGTCGCCGGTGCTATAATTGATGGGCAAGCACAGTCAAATGCACGTGATAATAAATATAGTAATAGTCCTGCTCGTTCAGAGCCTTACAAAAATCCACTCGAACCTGTACCTACAGACAAAAATGGGTTCAGTTTTACCGATGTAGGGTTAAAAATAGATTCATTACTGATCAATTTAGTAAAAGGTGAGAGCAATACTGTACAAGTATGCAGGCAAGTGAGTAGGGTGTTGAAAGAGTGTGTAGAAGTAGATAAATCAAACCTACACACTAATGAGACTACGCAGTCAAAAACTGACTATGAAATAATAAGTGTTGGTCAATAAAGCTACTTATAAAAAAGTAACTATGATCGTACCCTTCTTGCATTTCAAGCGTCAACGGGTAAGCTTTCTCGTGAGCGACAGCTACTAGGTTTTGTGGTTTAAGTTGCTCTTCTAAAAACCCGTCTGCGCCTCCTTGAGTGGCTAGCATAGGTAGGTAATCGTCTTGCTTTGCTAGCTTCATAAGTTCGCACGTATCGTATTGTGCCCAAAGCGATTTATCATTGCCTAAATAACCTGTAAACGCTTTTATGCCCCAAGGGCAATTTATTGGGTTAACTATTGGGCTAAACGCAGAGGCACTTACATAAGCTTTTGGGTTTTTAAGTGCAACCATTAAAGCACCGTGCCCACCCATAGAATGACCACTAATTGCTTTGGTACTTGTTACCGGAAAGTGCTGCTCTATAAGTGCTGGTAGCTCATCAACCACGTAGTCGTACATATTAAAATGTGTATTAAAAGGTGCTTGCGTTGCATTTAGATAAAAGCCAGCACCTTGACCAAAGTCGTAATTATCATCATTGGGTACGTTATCGCCACGCGGGCTTGTATCAGGTGCAACGATTGCTATACCCAGCTCGGCGGCTTTTTTAAACGCGCCCGCTTTTTGCATAAAGTTTTCGTCTGTACAGGTTAAACCCGATAGCCAATAAAGCACAGGTACTTTGTTTGTTTCACTTGCACCTGGTGGTAAAAATACCGCAAAGCGCATAGTGCAATGTGTACTTGTTGCAGGATGAGTATATTGCTTATGCCAACCACCAGCTACTTTTGTACTTGAGATATTCTCTAACATAAAAATCCTTAAAAGCCGCAAACCTTTAGGTTTTACGGCTTTTTATTAAGTCGTTTACTAAGTACTTATTAGTAATGAATTACTGTACGAATACTTTTACCTTCGTGCATTAAATCAAATGAATCGTTAATTTGTTCAAGGCTCATTGTATGAGTAATAAAGTCGTTTAGGGCAAATTCACCCGCCATGTAGCGCTCAACTATTTCAGGAAGTTGCGAGCGGCCTTTAACGCCACCAAATGCGCTACCACGCCATACACGACCAGTAACCAGTTGGAAAGGGCGTGTAGAAATTTCTTGGCCAGCACCGGCTACACCAATAATTACCGACTCCCCCCAACCTTTATGACAACACTCAAGGGCAGAGCGCATTACATCAACATTACCAATACATTCAAACGAGTAGTCAACGCCACCGTCAGTCATTTCAACAATCACTTCTTGAACTGGCTTATCGAAATCTTTAGGGTTAATTAAATCTGTTGCGCCAAGTTTCGTCGCAAGGTCAAATTTACTGGTGTTAATATCAACACCAATAATACGACCAGCACCTGCCATTTTTGCACCAATAATTGCAGATAAACCAATACCACCCAGGCCAAAAATTGCAACTGTCTCGCCAGGTTTTACGTTTGCAGTATTTGTAACAGCGCCCATACCCGTTGTTACACCACACCCTAATAAACAAATTTCTTCAAGTGATGCTTCTTTATTTACTTTGGCTAATGAAATTTCTGGAAGTACTGTGTACTCAGAAAACGTTGAGCAACCCATGTAGTGGTAAATTGGTTGGCCCTCTTTAAAAAAACGTGTTGTGCCGTCTGGCATTAAGCCTTTACCTTGTGTTTCGCGTACTGCTGAACACAAGTTAGTTTTGCCAGATGTACACATTTTACAAACGCCACATTCAGCTGTGTATAAAGGAATTACATGATCGCCCACTTCAACACTCGTTACGCCTTCGCCAACTGCGTATACAACGCCTGCGCCTTCGTGGCCCAAAATAGCTGGGAATATACCTTCAGGATCTTCTCCTGATAAGGTAAATGCATCGGTATGACAAACACCAGTAGCGGTAATTTTTACCATTACTTCGCCTTTTTTAGGCATCATCACATCAACTTCTTCAACGCTTAAAGGTTGGTTAGGACCCCAAGCTATCGCCGCTTTTGATTTTATAAATTCAGACATGTGTTTATCCTTTGTAGTGGTATTAAATATCAATTGTAGACCCAATTTGTTTGGGTAATGCGACTATTGTATTTGTTTCTCGTATAGTGATAATCTCTGTTTTATTAAAACACTTTTACAGTATGGTAATAATGGCGCGTTGGGACGGGATTGACGAATTTATAGCAGTCGGTGAAGAAGGGAGCTTTACTGCTGCGGCAAAAACGCTAGGGCTTTCGGTTGCGCATATTAGCCGGCATGTAACCGCCCTTGAGCAACGTTTAAATACCCAGCTCTTAACGCGTACCACCCGAAAAGTTGTTCTTACCAAAGAAGGAGAGATTTTTTTACATCAAATAAAACACTTACAGCATGCAATGGACGATGCTACGCAAGGCCTTGCAACACATCAAACTACGCCTAAAGGAAAAATTAAGCTAACGGCCCCTGTTATGTATGGGGAGACATTTATTATGCCTATTGTGCACAATTTTATGCACGATCACCCTGAAGTAGAAGTTATTGCTACACTAAGTAACGAACAAGAAGATTTACTAGAAGGTGGGTTCGATTTAGCAATACGGTTAGGGCATTTAAAAGATTCAAGTTTAAAAGCACGAAGATTAAGTGCTCGGCGCTTTATTATGTGTGCATCACCTTCGTATTTAAGGCGCTTTGGTGAGCCGCATACCTTGGGGGAATTAAATAACCACCAATGCTTAATAGGTAATAGCAGTTATTGGCGTGTACACGAAAGTGAGCGTGAAAAACACATTAAAATTGCTGGCAGGCTACAGTGCAATAGTGGGTGGGCACTTGTTGATGGTGCTAAAAAAGGCTTAGGAATTGTGCAACTGCCTGACTACTACATAGGGAACGAAATTAACAGTGGGGAGCTTGTGCCTATTTTAACGTCATATCAACCTAAGCAAGAAGGTGTGTGGGGCATTTATCCGCCGCGTCAATTTGTAGCTACTAATGTACGTGTATTGCTAGACTATTTAGTTGCTGGCCTTAAAGAATAAATTGCACTAAATAAATTGCTGAAAAATAAGCCAAGTCTCAGATTTATAAATTATTTCTTACATTTATGGTCATATTCAATAGCGCTAACTTCGTGCTATTATAGCCGCACACTTTTAACATAAATGTTTTAAATAATATGTTTCAACCGGTTAGCTTATTTATAGGACTTAGATACAGCCGCTCCTCAAAAGGGAACGCGTTTATATCGTTTATTTCGTTTTTTTCTATTGCCGGTATTGCTATTGGTTTAATGGCTTTATTTACTGTAAGTAGTGTAATGAATGGCTTTGAGAATAGCTTAAAAACAAATATGTTAGGGCTTATACCGCACGTAGAGGTTCAAGCAAACAAACACACCAACGCGCAAATGACAGAGCTTAAGTTAAGCTTAGAGCAATCTCCTTATGTAAATCATGTCAGCCTTTATAGGCACGGCGAAGCTATATTACAGACTAACAATGACCTTCATGGTGTGTTGTTACAAGGATTATTTGACGACAATGGCTCGATTTATAAAGTTACGGATAAAATAGTTCAAGGTGATTGGCAAAGCGTTGTGAACAGTAATTACAACATTGCAATTAGTCGTTACTTGAGCCGAAAATTAGGGGTAGGAGTAGGCGAGAAGCTTCGTGTAATTATGCCTAATGCTTCAACGTATACGCCTCTTGGTCGTGTGCCTAGCCAACGTTTATTTAAAGTGGCTGCTATTTACGAAACCGGCTCTGAAATAGACATGGCTCTTGCATTTACAAGCGGTGCGTCGTTACAACGAGTATTAAAGCTTAGTAAAAATACTGCACCAAATTTAAGCGTATCGTTATATGAGCCTTTTGAGCTTGATGAATTTATTAAAGCAAGCCAGTTTATTTTAAAAGAGTATACCCATACCGATTGGCGCAGCACCCAAGGAACACTTTTCGCTGCTGTAGCAATGGAAAAACGCATTATGACTATGTTACTTGGGCTTATAGTGCTAGTGGCAGTGTTTAATATTGTCTCGGCGCTCACAATGATGGTGAGTGAGAAACAAGGTGAAGTCGCTATTTTACAAACCCTTGGTTTAACGCCCTCACAAGTGCAAAAAGTATTTATGGTACAAGGGTTATATAACGGTGTAATAGGTACTGCTATTGGCGCTTTTTTAGGTGTGCTATTTAGTTTATATATTAACGAACTACTGGCTTTTGTAGGCTTGAACTTATTAGCTGGGGCTGAGCTTCCGGTTAAATTTAATGCATTAAGCCTTACTATTATTGCGTTAGGTAGTATTGCAATGAGCTTTTTAGCTACTTTATATCCTGCGCGCAAAGCCGCAAAAGTAAAACCAGCAGAGGTACTGCGTTATGAATGATTTAGTTATTAGCTGCGAAAATTTAAGTAAAGTTTATCAAGATGGCAACAACAAAGTTGAAGTTTTAAAAGGTGTTGATTTAGCACTGCAGCAAGGAGAAATGCTTGCTATCGTAGGCAGTTCTGGCTCTGGTAAAAGTACGTTGTTGCATATTTTAGGCACCCTTGATAGCGCAACTTCGGGCAGTGCAAAAATTAAAAACCAAGAAGTAGCTAAGCTCTCACGCACTCAACAAGCTGCATTTAGAAATCAAAATTTGGGTTTTATTTATCAGTTTCACCATTTATTGATGGAGTTTAGTGCCGTAGAAAACGTAGCAATGCCACTACTCATTAAAGGGTTAAGCGCAAAGGCTGCAAAATTACAAGCGCTGGAGATGCTAGATAAAGTAGGCCTTGCTCATAGAAGTGCGCATAAACCTTCAGCACTTTCTGGTGGTGAGCGGCAACGCGTTGCTATAGCGCGTGCTTTGGTAACTAAACCTGCATTAGTACTTGCAGATGAACCTACTGGTAATTTAGATAAACAAAATGCGATTAAAATTTACGATTTAATTAATGAGCTAAATAAAAGTTTAAATACCAGCTTTGTGGTTGTAACACATGATTTAGAGCTCGCAGATAAGCTTGGAAAAATAGCATATTTAGATGATGGAAAATTATTAATTAAAGAGTCGCAGCATGTTGCTTAGTGCATTTTTAAGTGAACGCTTTAGAGCCTATTCAGGCCATAAAGACGAAAAAAATGGATTTGTTAGTTTTATAGCTAAAGCCTCTACTGTGGGGATTTTACTAGGGGTTGCGGTTTTAATCGTTGCACTGTCGGTAATAAATGGCTTTGAGCAACAATTAGTGCATCGCTTATTAAGTGTTGTACCGCAAGTAGAGTATGTAGCGCCAAGCAGGCCAATTGCCAATTGGCCTGAAAAAGTTGAACGATTAGAGCAGCAGCCACATGTAACAGGCGCTGCACCATTTATAGCTGTAAATGGTATGGCACAATTTAAAAGCCAATTAAAAGCAGTTGAAATAAGAGGTGTCGAACCATCACTTGAAGGAAATGTATCGGCTGTTAATCAGTTTGCAGGTGGTACTTTAGTAAGCCAGCTTGGCCAAGAAGATGTAATTTTAGGCAAGCAAATAGCTGTGCAGCTTGATGCTCACATTGGCGATAATGTCACTTTATTAATTCCGCAAATAAGTCAAAAAGGGCAATCACTACTTGCACCTAAACGTGTAACGCTTACTTTAGCTGGCTTAATAGAAATGGGTGGGCCAATAGATAGCACTGCTGCGTTTATTCATTTAAATAAAGCGCAAAGCGTTTTAGGCTACGATAGCAGCCAAGTTACTGGGCTTCGCCTGAGGGTTGATGATGTGTTTTCGGCTCACCAAATAGCGCTCAAAGTAGGGCAAAGTATTAGTGATTATGTTTATGTGTCTAGTTGGTTTAGAACGCAAGGCAGCTTGTATCAAGATATTCAAATGGTGCGCACTATCGTTTATATAGTGGTGTTTTTAATAATTGCTGTAGCGAGTTTTAATATTGTGTCCTCTTTGGTAATGGAAGTACGAGAAAAACAAGGCAATATAGCTATTTTAAAAACCATGGGCGCTAAAGACAGCACTATTTTAGCTACTTTTGTAATGCAAGGTTTAACCCAGGCTTTAGTTGGTGTTCTTTTGGGTACTTTAGTTGGGGTTGTACTTGCATTAAATATTAGTGAACTATTTACTTGGGTAAGCCAATTGTTTGGTGCTAACCCGCTTGAGGGCGTGTACTTTATTGAGTTTTTACCAAGTAAATTAGTACTTAGCGATATTGGTATAACTGTAATAGTCACATTTGTATTAGCAATATTTGCCACTATTTACCCTGCATGGCAAGCTACACGTGTTGATCCCGCCAAGGTACTTGGCAATTAACCTTACTAAAACAATAGGGTCGGGTTTGTAAAGCTGCTAAACTGCGCGTTTATAAAATGTTGAGCGCTATTGCTTAGCCTTACTACCCCCTTACTCAGGAAATTACTTTGACAAATAACGATATTTTACGCCGTCTTCGCTACACCTTTAACTTAACAGATACTGCCATGGTTGATATTTTTGCTGCAGCAGAGGCTACAGTAACCACAGAGCAAGTCATTGCATGGTTAATAAAAGAGGGCGAGCAAGAGTTTGTTAAAATTTCAGACACTGAGTTTGCAACGTTCTTAAACGGGTTTATTAATACTAAACGCGGTAAGCGTGACGGCGAACAACCAATACCAGAAAGTAAGCTAAATAATAATATTATTTTTATGAAGCTGCGTATTGCGCTAAACATGAAAGCAGAAGATGTAATAGCAACGCTTGCACTTGTTGACTTTGATTTGAGTAAACACGAATTAAGTGCGTTTTCTCGTAAGGTAGAAAACAAACATTACCGAGTGTGTAACGATCAAATACTACGTTTATTTTTAACTGGCGTTCAGCAGCAATACCGCCCTGCAGAGTAAATAAAGCGAGTGACTGTTAACCTCTTTGTAAATTTAATCTTTAAAGGTCAACAGATCCTAACAGCTCAGCAAATGCTGAGCTTTTTTGTATTTAGGGACTGAGATTAAGAGAAGGCTTGGTCTGATAGCGCTTCTTGCATTTGCTCACGCATTTTGAATTTTTGTAGTTTGCCCGTTACTGTCATTGGGTAACTTTCTACAAAACGAATATACCGAGGCATTTTAAAGTAGGCCAATTTGTCTTTTAAAAATGCACGAATTGCTTGCTCATCAAGTATTGCATCTTCTTTTGGCTGAATCCACGCACACACTTCCTCACCGTATTTTTCATCGCTAATACCAAATATAGCGGCATCTTGTATACCGGGGTATGTATAAAGGACCTCTTCAATTTCTCGAGGGTAGACGTTTTCACCACCACGAATAATCATGTCTTTAATTCGCCCAACAATGCTAACAAACCCTTCGCTATCCATAACACCTAGATCGCCTGAATGAAGCCAGCCGTCACTATCTATTGTGGCTTTTGTTTTTTCTTCGTCATTCCAATAACAGCGCATTATGCCTGCGCCTTTAGAGCAAACTTCACCGGGTAAACCTATTTTTTGAATATTACCCAGTTCATCAATAATTTTAACCTCAGTATGAGCAAGGGCGCGCCCAACGGTGGTTACTTGGCGCTCTATTGATGAGTCTGTTTCAGTTATATTATTTATAGGGCTGCATTCTGTTTGTCCATACGCAATTAAAACCTGATGCATATTCATTTGGGTTTGAACTTTACGCATGACTTGTTCAGGGCAAGTAGAGCCTGCCATAACCCCCGTTCTAAGTGACCTTAAGTCATATTCATTAAAGGTGCTGAGCTCAAGTTGACTAATAAACATAGTGGGAACACCGTGCAGTGCTGTACAACCTTCTTGTTCAATTACATCAAGCGTTGTTTTTGCATCAAACGAATCACTTGGATAAATAGCTGCTGCTCCTTTTGCAACACATAACAAACTGCCAAGCACCATTGCAAAGCAGTGATATAAAGGAATGGGAATACATAACTTGTCTTGCTCAGTAAAATGCATGGACTCTGCTACAAATAGCGCATTGTTTAATATGTTTTTATGAGTAAGCGTTGCACCTTTTGGGTTACCTGTTGTGCCCGAAGTAAATTGAATATTTATGTCCTGATCGGCACTTAAATTTGTAGCAATAGCGTTAAGTTCAAGCTCATGAGCTGACGTGGCCATCTTCATAATATCTGAAAACGAAAACATGCCAGCGCTTATCTCATCACCAATGCGGATCACATTTTTAAGACTAGGTAAGGCTTGAGCTGAAAGCTTGCCATTGTCACAATGTTTAAGTTCTGGCGCTAAACTATTTAGCATATCTATATAGTTGCTGCCTTTAAACTGTGAAGCCGTAATGAGTGTAGAGCATTCAACGCTATTTAATGCATATTGAAGCTCGTTTGGCCGATAGGCTGGGTTGATGCATACCATAATGGCACCAATTTTTGCGGTAGCAAATTGAGTTAGGCACCACTGAATATTATTTGGTGACCATATTCCTACCCGATCTCCTGGCTTAACGCCTATGGCTAATAACCCCATAGCGAGTTGATTTACTTCTTTTTGAAACTCTTTATAGGTTAAACGGATGTTTTGATGATTTACTACCACCGCGAGCGAATTGGGATTTTTGTCGACAATAAAATCAAAGTAGGCACCAATGGTTTTATTGGTTAAAGGTGTATTTCGTGAGCCTTTAAAATAGCTTTGTGACAACGGCAATGTGTTTATAAGTTCCACTTCTTTAACCGCTTTATGTTGTGTGTGCATGTGTTTCTCCGTGTCGATGTGTGTGACGTACATAAACTAAAGTTTAAATAAACATATATTGTCGACAAAGAGAAGGGTGGTTAGACTAATGTATTAGCTATAATTGTGAGGTAGTATATAAGGGTTGCATCTAAAGCGAGGCATAAGTTTCTTAATACCTTATGCCAAATACGCTAAGTTAGTCAGTATGTGTGTTAACTAAATTGGGCATTAAGTTAAGTCTGTTGTGAATCGCATGATGAATAAATTCAAGCTTTGTTCTTACTGCTTGCGTTAACACAAACGGATAGGCATCGGCTAACCCCATGCTACGGTTAAGAGAATTTAATATAATCGAAAACTCCATCCAACTATCTAAAATTGATGTTATTGAAGTTTGCCCATAAAAATAGTGTGAATTTTGTGGCAGTCTTAGCTCATCAGCTTCATCTATTTCATATTCGCTACCAGTAATAGAGCCTGTAATTGAAAAGTTTTTTGCAGTCTCTAGTGTGTCAATAATATGCATGTAGTGAGCCCATGTTTCAGCCCAGTCTTCAAATGGGTGCATAGTGGCATACTCGCTAATAAAGTTTTCATGCCAATTAGCGGGTGCACCATTTTTATAATGTATGTCGAGGGCTTCTTGGTAATCAAGCGCATCATCGCCAAAGTATTGCTTACATAAAGCATGTTTCTCTGGTGAGTTGGCAATGAGTTGATCAAAATAATAATGGCCTAATTCATGGCGAAAATGCCCTAGTAAAGTACGGTAACGTTCACCCATTGCATGCTTTGTATGTGAGCGCGCTATATCATCTGCTTCAGCTAAATTTATAGTGATATGCCCACAATTATGTCCGGTAAATACATCCTCATGACCAGCGAGCTTTGTGACAAAGTGATCGTTTACGTTTCTGTCTGTTATAAAGTCAAAACTTAAACCATTTACAGGGTCTTGGTTTAAGTTATTAAGCGGAACACAAAGTGCCTTTAAAGTATATAAAGCACGGCGCTTAGCCGTTTCCATATTGCGCCAAAGCGGAATATGTTTGTCTATAGTTAAATCGGGAACTGTTTCATTAAAGCGACACGCAAAACAGAGCGTTTCGTCTTTATCTACGGGGGGGTCAAACGTATTCAAATTAACCATGCCATTACATGCGCCAAAGTGTGCGTTGTTATCACATTTTTGATAAGGCACATCGGGTTGCTCTGCCTTGAAATATAACCCTGTTTCCTCGTTAAATTCGTAGGGTTCAACAAGGTCAAAATTGTCGTCAATTCCTAAAGTACGACCACAGGCTAAACAATGACTACTTTCAAAAAAAATGGTGAGGTTATCTTTACAGTTACATTTAAAGGTTTTCATATTTTTACCGTACTAGCAAAAAGGGCATAAACAACAAAACGGGTTATGCACGTGAATAGTCGCAAAGTTACGCACTATATGCGTTGTAATAATTCAGTCTTTTTAGTATTAAACTCACTTTCACTTAGCGCACCTAACTCTTTTAAATGCGCAAGCTTTTCGATTATTTCGAGGGTTTCAGCTACCGAAAAGGGCAAAACATTCCCTTGTGTATTTATTATATTATTTACCGCTTTTTGTGGCTCAATTTGTTGCGTTTGCTGAGCTTGTTGATCACTTGCTGGGTTATTTACAGGTTGCTCAATAGGGGCTTGTGTTGCTTGTGCGAAATTTTGTTGCTCAGGCTGAATAATAGTATCTGTTGGTTGTGAAATTAATGGCAAACTATTTACGCTAATGTTTCCCCACTGGCTGTTAAACGTAAGGGAAGTTTCGCTACCTTGTTGCTGGCTTACACCACTAATTTGGTGATCAAGCGTATCGTAAATAGTTATTTGACCATTTAGCTCAACGGCTAACCTGTTTGGGAATACCGCATAACGGATATTATTTTGCGCGCCACTACTAAAGGGGCTACCCAAATCAGTTGGCCACCATTGAGCGCTACCTGGTGTACCTGCTGGTATTACAGGAAATACCTGGTTAGCACTTAAAAGGTTAGCCAGTTCATTACATAAGTTATCGACGGTATTTTTTAACCCGTTATTAAACATATCACCAACCATGGTCATACCGCCTCGCATCCACTGACCCGAACCACCAAGCTCAGGGCAATTAAACTGTGCCATTGAGCCACCACCATGATTTACTGCTATTAGCATATGCACTACGGCATCGTAGCTAAGGCCATAACGCGCAGATATACCTTTTACTAAATTATCGCCAGTATCAGTTAGCGTTTGCATAAAATAGGTGTCCTTTAAATTAAGGGTGTGTCATTTGCACATTTCCATGGTGCATTTGATGATAATAAAAGCGTGAAGATTAATATTACTTTAATCGTTTTGCTTTAATCTGAGTTTGACTAATTCTTAAAACATAAATGGTTAAAAATCGCTCCACTATAACAGCTTTATAAATTTAAATAGCAGTATTTAGTATGAACTATTTTTTAATGCTCGGCGTGCTTATTTAAAGTGAAATAATTTAAATCAGTTGTTTTTTATTTAGCCATAAATGGTTTTATAGAATACAGTTAGTAAAACATTAATGGATATTTTTCTTTGTTAATATTCAATATTTTAAATTGTTGTAATTTAATAAAGACTAAATTTTTGTCTTTTTTGGTGCAGCATTTGCACCAAAACAAAGGCAAATTTTTTAATTACGTAAATTTGTGAAAGCTAATATCTATGTGAATGGCCAATGGGTGTTTTTTAGCTGTTTTTAAGGCCTCGTATAAGTAAAAATTTTATGGAATATAAATTGCACAATATTGCTTAGGATAAGTCATATTTTGTAATACCTAACTGGCTATACATTATTAAAGGGGAATTAATCAATGACAATTACTGTTGGTATAGCGCACCATACTCAATACAAGTACGACCGAGCGGTAAACATGGGGCCACATATCTTTCGTTTACGTCCTGCTCCGCATAGCCGCACAAAAATAAAAAGCTACTCGATTAAAATAGTCCCTGAAGATCACTATATAAATTGGCAACAAGACCCTTTTGGCAATTATCAAGCAAGGGTTGTGTTTAATAAGCCTACAACAGAGTTTAGCTTTACGGTTGACCTTGTTGCTGAAATGACGGTGATTAACCCTTTTGACTTCTTTTTAGAAGAATACGCAGAAGAATTCCCTTTTAAATACGATAAAGTGTCAAAAGCAGAGCTTAATCCTTATTTAAAAAAGCGAAAGCCAAGCCCTAAATTCGTCGATTTAATTGAGTCTTTACGCCCTGAAAAGCCTATTAGAAGTGTTGATTTTTTAGTAGCGGTTAACCAAGCTATTTATAACTTGGTAGGGTATGGCATTCGTTTAGAGCCTGGCGTTCAAACGGCAAATGAAACACTAACTAAAGGTACTGGTTCGTGTAGAGATTCTGCATGGTTATTAGTGCAACTTTTTCGCCATTTAGGCTTAGCTGCTCGCTTTGTTTCTGGTTATTTAATTCAACTAACGTCAGATCAAAAATCATTAGATGGTCCAAGCGGCCCTGAAGAGGATTTTACCGACTTACACGCATGGACTGAGGTTTACATTCCTGGTGCTGGTTGGATAGGGCTCGATCCAACGTCAGGCTTATTTGCAGGCGAAGGGCATATCCCGCTTGCGTGCACGCCTGAGCCAAGCTCTGCTGCACCGGTATCGGGTGGTATTGATGAATGTGAATCTGAGTTTAGTTTTTATAATAAAGTGACGCGTGTTCATGAAGACCCGCGTGTGACTAAGCCATACTCTGAAACACAGTGGAGCGCTATAAACCGTTTAGGTTTACAAGTTGATGATATTTACAATCAAGAAGGGATCCATTTAACCATGGGCGGTGAACCTACGTTTATTTCAATAGACGATATGGAGCACCCGCAATGGAATACAGAAGCAGACGGCAAAGAAAAGCGCGTACTTGCCCAAAACTTATTTGTTGCTATGAATAAGGTATATACAAAAGGCGGCTTTACACATTACGGACAAGGCAAGTGGTACCCAGGCGAACCATTACCTCGTTGGCAATATGCATGTTATTGGCGCAAAGACGGACAAGCGCTTTGGAAAGATACAAACTTACTCGCTGATCCTAATAAAGACTATAAATTAGATCACACAGACACCAAACGCTTTACCGAAAAGCTCTGCGAGCAAATAGGCTTAGAAACAAAAGCAATTACGACTGCCTATGAGGATATTTTATATCATTTATGGCAAGAGGCCTCACTACCTAAAGAGGTCGGCCCAAAAGAGCCTGAGTTGTTAAATGCCATGAGCCGAAAAGGCTTTTTAGCAAAAATGGAAAAAGGAATAGAAAACCCTGTAGGTTATGTGCTGCCATTACAATTTAATGAAAGTAAATACTGCTGGCAATCCTGCCTGTGGGAATTTAAACGTGAACACTGTTTTTTACTACCTGGTGAATCACCGCTGGGCTATCGACTTCCACTTGATAGTTTACAGTGGAGCGGCAATATAATTGACCGCGACCCATTTGATATACCAGCAAGTTTTGAGAAGACTAAAAAACTTAAAAAAGGCTTTATTGGTAGTGAAATGATCAAAACGGCTATGGCACTTGAAGTGCGAGAAGGGCGTTTATATATTTTTATGCCACCAACGAGTCATTTTGAACATTACATCGCATTATTAAATGCAATAGAAAGCACGGCTAAAGCGCTTTCAATACCCGTTGTTATAGAAGGCTACAGCCCGCCGAAAGACAGCCGTATAGAAAAATATGCAGTCACACCTGACCCTGGTGTTATTGAAGTAAATATACACCCTTCAACCTCATGGAAGCAGCTAGTTGATAGAACAACAACACTGTATGAGCTTGCTAAACAAACGCGCTTAGGTACCGATAAGTTTATGGCAGATGGTCGCCATACAGGTACTGGTGGTGGTAATCATGTAACACTTGGCGGCGAAACGCCTGATCAAAGCCCATTTTTACGTCGTCCAGATATATTAAGAAGCTTTATTACCTATTGGCAGCATCATCCGGGGTTATCTTATTTATTTTCAGGTTTATTTATAGGCCCTACAAGCCAAGCACCACGTGTAGATGAAGCGCGTGATGAGCTGCTTTATGAACTTGAAATTGCCTTTTCGCATATGCCTGAGGGCGAAGTGCCTGAGCCATGGCTAGTGGACAGACTACTACGTAATTTATTGGTCGATTTAACAGGTAATACGCACAGAGCTGAGTTTTGTATTGATAAACTGTATTCACCTGATTCACCAACGGGGCGCTTAGGTATTGTCGAGTTTAGAGGTTTTGAAATGCCGCCGCACTCGCAAATGAGCCTAGTGCAAATGTTATTACTGCGTACCTTACTTGCTTGGTTTTGGAAAAAACCTTACCACAAACCATTGGTACGGTGGGGTACAGAGCTTCATGATAAGTTTTTATTGCCTCAGTATGTTGAAGACGACTTAGCTGAAGTAACGCGTGACTTACAAGAAGCAGGTTTTGCGTTTCAATTAAGCTGGCTTAATCCATTTTTTGAATTTAGGTTTCCGGTTTGTGGCACACGCGAACTCGATAACGTAACGCTAGAATTAAGAACCGCAATAGAGCCTTGGCATGTACTAGGTGAAGAGGCGAGTGCATCAGGTACTGCACGTTATGTAGATTCATCCCTTGAGCGTGTACAAATAAAAGTAAAAGGCGCTATAAGCGATAGATACATTGTTACTTGTAATAGCCGTAGAGTGCCGTTAAAAGGGGTTAAAGGAAAAGGGCATGATGAACTTGTGGCGGGGATTCGCTACCGAGCTTGGCAGCCACCTACAGCACTGCATCCTACTATTGGTGTACATGCACCATTAGTCTTTGATTTAATTGATACCTGGGAAGGGCGCTCATTAGGCGGATTTGTTTATCATGTAAGCCATGCCGGAGGACGCAACCCTGAAACGTTACCTGTTAATGCATTTGAAGCAGAAGGGCGTAGAGTCGCACGTTTTTGGGAACACGGTCACACGCCATCGTTGTTAGCATCTGATCAACCAAGTTGGAGCCCATCAGCCGCTACACGTACGTTTACTAGTGCAGAGACGGTGAGTGACTTTGTAGTACCTGATGAAGAAAACGTTAATATGGATTATCCAAATACGCTTGATTTAAGACGACAACCACGATTTAAATAAAGCATAAATAAGCTCAATAATGATGTTATTCCATTTTTAAATTAATTAAAGTGGAATAATCTATATTCAATTCTAGCCTTAAAGTTAATGTTATAGTTTTAAGGTGGAGCACTTTAATTTGTACATAAATAATAACGCAATGCCTGAGTTACCACAGTGGTTGTCTTTGTATCTTGAAAAAGGCCACGGGCATGACGAGTTAGCAAATCACAGTGGTTTGAGTCCTGAGCATTGGGATACATTATTTAATCGTTTATCAAGCTTAACGGGCGAAGATCTCAGTAGTCGTGCAATTGAAATTCGTCAGCTTCTTCAAAATGGCAATATTAAAAGTGAAAGTAATCAACAATGGCACTTAGATCCACTGCCATTTATGTTCTCCGGCAATGATTGGAAAGCCCTTGAAAAAGGGATCAAGCAACGCACCTCATTACTTAACAAGGTGCAGAACGATATTTATTCTGAGCAAAAGCTACTTTTAAATGGGCACATTAGTGCCGAAAACCTGTATCAAGACAGTCACTTTATGCGTGAGGGCTTTAGTTTACCTAAAGACGAGCTTAAACTATTTTTTACGGCACTTGATGTGTATCGAACGCCTTCTGGCGAATTTAAAGTATTAAAAGATCACTGCCAATGCCCACTTGGCCTTGGGTTATTACTAAAAAGCAGAATTATTGCGCGTCGCGTAATGGCCGAAGAATTTGCCGAATGTAATGTGCAGCAAATAAAAGATTTTTTAAACTTATTTCAAGAGGGTATTAATGAATATATTCATTATATGGATGACCCTCGAATTGTTATTTTAACCCAAGGCATAGACGATCCTAACTATAATGAGCATGCGTTTTTATCAACCTACTTTGGCTATACCTTAGTACAAAGCGCCGACTTAACGGTTAGAAACGGCGAAGTGTGGCTAAAGTCATTGCAGGGGCTTGGAAAAATTAACGTGATTTTGCGTTGGATCCCCGACAATAGCATTGACTCATTAGAACAAACTGAATATTCATTGCACGGTATTGCAGGGTTATTGCAAGCTGTACGCGAGGGTACCGTTAAAGTTTTAAATCCGTTTGGTAGTGGTGTTTTGTCATCTGCAGCGATTCAATTTAATTTAGATAAGCTATGTGAGCAGCTTTTAGGTGAGCCATTATTAATTCCAGGGGCTAAGTATTATAAGGCCACTGAAGCTGAGGATTTAGATTGGAGTACACTTGAATTCACAAGCTTCAAAAATCCTGAGTTTAAGCTCGATGGTGAATTAGATGCAAAAAAAATTAAACAACACATTCAACAAAATCCAGATGCGTACTACTTTCAAGAAAAGCCTGTATTTAGTAGTGCCCCCTTTTGGCAAGACGGTAAATTAATAGCCAAACCTGTCATTTTTAGATGTTATGCGTTAACTACAGAGCATGGCATAGAAGTACTGCCCTCGGCCTTGTGTTTATCTACACAGGCACGAAATTTAGCCGGTAAATCGGGGTGGCTCAAAGATACATGGGTAAACACGGTCGATAATATTGACTTAGAAGAACAAAATGCACCGGTACCTATTCGTAAAAGAATGGACGTTACTCTGCTCGAAGGAATTATTTCAAGTAGGACCGCTGAGCATTTATTTTGGCTTGGCCGTTACTTAGAACGCTGTGAAAATACGATTAGGATTCTACGTATTTTTATCGACCGCTATACCGAACTTGCTATATATCCCGATTTAATAAGGCGTAATATTGTTGCTAGGTTACTCACTGCTATCAAGTCGCAGCATATTGTATACCCGTATATTGAGCAAAGTATTACAAATGAGGAGTTTGAGACCCGTGATGCTAAGCAAAGTGCTTTTGTGTTACTTGCAGATGAGCAATGTGCTGGAAGTATTATTAATACGCTTAAATATTTAGCTAATGCATCGGTACAAGTACAAGAGCTATTATCACATGATAGTCGTCGTATTATTGACGAAATGAACGAGCAAATAAAAATACTTAAGCACGTTAATATCAATATATCTACGCGCACCATTCAAAGTATTTTAGATAAAGTGATTGGCCTTATTATGGCTTTTAATGGCTCTCTGGCAGATTGTATGCCAAACAGTAATGGCTGGTTTTTACTTGAGATAGGTAGACGCATAGAGCGCAGCCTACAAATAACGTCTTTGGGAAATACATTACTCACCCAAAAACTAGATGAACCTGAAGAGCTAGGTTTATTAGAGGCCGTACTCAGTAGCCAAGTGAGTTTAGTAACCCATAAACGCCGCTATAGAATGTATCAAACAATAGGCACGGGGCTTGAGTTATTATTGCTAGATGCAGAGTACCCCCGCTCATTATTATTTCAACTTGAACAAATAAATCAGCTTTGCCAGCATTTACCCAATAAACGCAGGCAAGGCGTAATTGCAGCTCATGAAAAAGCTATTTTACTCTCCAAAACGAGCTGTTATGTAACCGAAAAAGATTACCTGCAAACAACAGAAAACGGACAGCGCAAACATTTAATTGAATTTAGCCATAACATAAGAATAAACCTAGATACTTTTTGTGATGTATTATTACTACAGTATTTTTCTCATACACAAACGGCTAATAAATTGAACTGGACTAATATTGAGCAAGCTCAATCGTGAAATATAAAATTAAGCATTCGACAACGTATAACTATACTGATTTTGTAAGTTTGTGCCAAAACCAAGCACGTTTAACACCTAAAACTAATCGTGGGCAGATTTGTCATAGTAGCCACATAGAGATAGAGCCCATTGCTAACTATGTTCAAGAGTTTACAGATTACTTTGATAATAAAGTCACTGCGTTTGAAATAGCAACGCAACATAAAAAACTAACAGTGACCATGATAAGTGAAGTTGAGCTAATTACGACTGTAAATAAAAACTTAAATACTGCTGTTATTAGCTGGGAAGAAGCGCGTGATTTTTTAGCAAAACCAAATACAGCACAATTATTAAAAATATCTGAATTTATTTTGCCCTCTCAGCTTACACCTATTGAGGAAGCCTATAAGGATTATGCGTTAGTGTCGTTCTTAGCTAATGCTAATTTAATAGATGCCTGTAAAGATTTAATGGCACGAATATTTCATGAGTTTCACTATGATCCCGGTTTTACAACTATAAGCACACCTTTAAGTGTTGTTTTTGCACAAAAAAGGGGCGTCTGCCAAGACTTTGCACACTTTGCACTCGCGTGTTTACGCAGCATAGGCTTAGCTGCTAGGTATGTTAGTGGCTATATAGAAACACTACCACCTGAAGGCGAAGAAAAGCTTGAAGGTGCAGATGCAACCCATGCATGGTTTGCACTGTTTGTTCCTGATTTTGGCTGGGTAGACTTTGATCCAACAAATAATATTTTACCAAGTGGGCAACATGTAACACTTGCAGTAGGGCGTGATTTTTCTGATGTAACACCGCTTAAAGGTGTTGTATTTGGTGGGGGTTCTCAACTACTTGACGTAGCTGTAGATATGATTCGATTAGAATAAATTAACAACTTCATAGTTATTATGGATAAGACGGAAGGGTGTATGAAAATTGATTGGAAAGCGTACCAAACGAATGGCTTTTTTGATGAATTAATAGACGCACAAGGAAATATTCGATCACATGGCAAACAACTTGCGCAATTTTTTGCTGGTTTATCTGAAGAAGAACTCATAAAAGCCAGAGCGGTTGCTGATTTAGCGATTAAGGAAATGGGTATTACCTTTACGGTTTACAACGAAGGTAACATGATCGATAGAGCATGGCCGTTTGATATTATCCCACGCACTATTGGTAAAAAAGAATGGCAAAGTGTAGAAGTTGGTTTAAAACAGCGCGTTGAGGCTTTAAATTTATTTATTGATGATTTATATCACGATCAAAAAATTATAAAAGATGGGGTTTTCCCAAAAGGACTCCTAGAAAAGTCCGTTAACTTTCGTACTCAGTGTGTTGGCATTAACCCACCTAATAAAATTTGGGCACACATTTGTGGCTCTGATTTAGTGCGCGATGGCAACGGCACTATGTACGTACTTGAAGATAACCTGCGGGTGCCTTCTGGCGTATCCTACATGCTTGAAAACCGCTCTGTAATGAAGCGGGTTTTTCCTGAACTATTTGAACAAGCCACTATTTTACCTGTTGATGATTATCCATCGCAATTGTTTGATATGTTAGCGGCTATGTCTCCACGTAAGCAAGATAAACCCGAAGTGGTCGTACTTACGCCTGGCGTATTTAACTCGGCATATTTTGAGCATTGTTACCTTGCTCAAGAAATGGGGTGTGAGCTGGTGGAAGGCAGAGATTTAGTCGTCGAAAAAGACGACTGTGTATACATGCGAACCATAACTGGATTACAACGAGTTGATGTAATTTACCGTCGAATAGATGACTTATTTTTAGACCCAGAAGCATTTTTACCTGAGTCCCAATTAGGTGTCCCTGGTTTGATGCGTGCCTGGTCTAAAGGGAACGTAGCTCTTGTGAATGCACCTGGTGCAGGTGTTGCCGATGATAAAGTTGTTTATGCATATGTACCTGAAATAATAAAATATTATTTGGGTGAGGAAGCTAAGCTTGAAAACGTACCAACCTTTAAATGCCTCGATCCTAAAGAGTGTGACCATGTTATTAAAAACATTGATAAGCTTGTTGTAAAGCCAGCTAACGAGTCTGGTGGTTATGGATTATTAATTGGCCCTAAAGCGACTAAAAAAGAACAACAAGAAACGATTGCTCAAATCAAAGCGGATCCGCGCAACTGGGTGGCACAGCCAACACTTGATTTATCAACTGTCCCTACGCTTGATGGAACGCAAGTAGATGGGCGCCACGCTGATTTAAGGCCGTTTATTTTATCATCAGGTAAAGATACACAAATAACGACAGGCGGTTTAACGCGAGTTGCTATGGTGAAAGGCTCTTTAGTCGTTAATTCATCACAAGGCGGTGGCAGCAAAGATACATGGATTGTGGACGAGGAGGCTTAATAATATGTTATCAAGAGTAGGTGAAACTTTATATTGGGTTGCTCGCTATGTTGAACGTGCTGAAAATGTGGCCCGTTTGATCAACGTAAATAACATGCTAATGATGGACTTACCAAAAGGTGTTTGTACTGGGTGGGAGCCGTTAATAGATATTATTGGCGCACGAAAAGCATACCAAGAAAACCATACCGATTATAGCGAGCAAAAAGCACTGCGTTATTTATTGGTAGGTAGCGATAATAACTCCTCGATATTGAACTCGATTATTAGTGCTCGCGAAAGCGCACGTACCATTCGTGACGTTATCCCGCGTGATGTATGGGAAGAAATTAACTCTTTGTATTATTATGTAAAAGATAACCAAAAAGAAGGGTTAACAAAGCGCGGTCGATTTGCTTATTTAAAACAAATTATCGAGTCAGCTCATTTAATTTTTGGTGCGTTAGATGCGACAATTAACCACGATCATGGATTTACTTTTATACGCTTTGGCTCATTAATAGAGCGCGCAGATATGACCTCGCGAATTTTAGATATTCGCTCAGAAACACTTATTACTAGCGATGAGGCAAAACCATTTGAAAATATTCAATGGATAAGTTTATTACGTTCACTCAGTGCTTATCAAATGTACCGACAAGAGATGGGTGTGCGCGTGCAGCGCTCAGATGTGCTTGAATTTGTAATGCACAGTGAAGTGTTTCCTCGCTCTATAATGTTTTGTTTAATGGAGTTAAAAAAGCAGGTAAGTGTTTTACCAAACTCAAAAGGTATTATCGATTTAATTGAGATTGCAATTAAAGAGTTAAAATCAGAAGAAGTCAGACAATTAAAAAATGGTTTTTTGCATAAATATATTGACCAAATACAAATTGAATTAGCGGGTATTCATAATGAACTTGCACAAACTTACTTTTTAAAGCCAGCTGAGTAACTTTAGGTTTTATACAAAAAAAACGCGCCATTTAGGCGCGTTTTTACTTTAAAGCTTGTTAAATTACATTTCGTCACTACGGTACGTTTTTTTCATAATGTATACGTAGGCATTAACAAATGCATTTTCTTGATATTTTTTAAGGCCGGTTTCTTCAAAAGCAATAGGGATAGGGTTACGCTTAACTTGCTCTTTAATCTCGGTTGTTGAGAACACGCGAACATCTAAGTTTTCAATTAACTGAATAGCAGTTTCCATTTTGAAACCTTTAGCGCTGCCTGCAAATTTACCTTTAGGTTGGCGTTCGCGAATAGCCACAGAGTCAATTTGGTAATCTTGCATTAGCTTTGCAAAATCAAATTGAAATTTGCGCATTACTTCAGTGTCATTGCCATTACCTAAGGTAAAACGTGTTTGGCGCACATCGCGAATATCAAATACGTCATTATCTTTACTTAAAATACAAAGTAGTACGTCACTACCGGTAATTTCTACACCACATGTTCTCATTGCTGTTCTCTAATATAACTTAATTGCTTCGTATTATACCCAACCTCTATTAAATTGCGAGGACAAGCAATTAACTGTTGTTTAATTAATGCGATATTTAAAATTGTCACATTATTGATTTAAATTACTTAACGCAGCACTAAAAATAGCTTAATAAGGTAAAATAACGCTGAATGTAGGCGCTTTAAACTTGTAATTGTTACTCTATCACGCGACAATATCTTTTTTGTAGTTGAGCAGACTCAGCATCTACATTAGCCAACTAAGGCGAAAAATAGTCAATGCTTATTCGTAAGAGCGTTGTCGAGTCATTCTCATTTAATTTTATTAGAAAATACACGTGATACATTGTAGGTGTCACCACTGTATGTAAGGATTTATAATGCCAGTTATTACTCTCCCTGACGGCAGTCAGCGTAGTTTCGAAAACCCTGTAAGTACTCTTGATGTAGCAAACGATATTGGCCCTGGTCTTGCTAAGGCAACCATTGCAGGTCGTGTTAATGGCGATCGTGTTGATGCGTGTGATCTTATTAGTGAAGATTCTCGTCTTGAAATCATCACCGCTAAAGATGACGACGGCTTAGAAATTATTCGTCACTCTTGTGCTCACTTGATTGGACATGCAGTTAAGCAACTTTTCCCTGAAGCTAAAATGGCTATTGGTCCAACTATTGATAACGGTTTTTACTACGATATCGATATGGAACATTCTTTGTCACAAGATGACTTAGACGCCATTGAAAAGCGTATGCTGCAACTTGCAAAAACAAACTACGACGTAGTGAAAAAAACAGTAAGCTGGCAAGAAGCACGCGATACGTTTGAAGCGCGTGGCGAAATATACAAAATTGAAATTTTGGACGAGAACATTGCAAAAGATGACCGTCCAGGATTATATCATCACGAAGAATATGTAGACATGTGTCGTGGTCCTCACGTACCAAACATGAAATTCTGCCAAAACTTTAAAATAATGAAGGTAGCAGGTGCATACTGGCGTGGTGATTCTGAAAACAAAATGCTACAACGTATTTATGGCACAGCGTGGGGCGATAAAAAGCAACTTAAAGCGTACTTAAAGCGTTTAGAAGAAGCTGAAAAACGCGATCACCGTCGTATTGGTAAAGCACTTGATTTGTGGCATTGGCAAGAAGAAGCGCCAGGCATGGTATTTTGGCACAACGATGGTTGGAGCATTTACCGTGAGCTTGAAGAGTTTGTTCGTGAAAAACTACGTGAATACAGCTACGAAGAAGTAAAAGGTCCAATGATGATGGACCGTTCATTATGGGAAAAATCAGGTCACTGGGAAAAATATTCAGACGCAATGTTTACCACTGAGTCTGAAAAGCGCGAATATGCGATTAAACCAATGAACTGCCCAGGCCACGTACAAATTTTTAACCAAGGTTTAAAATCGTACCGTGACTTACCGCTTCGTATGGCTGAATTTGGCTGTTGTCACCGTAATGAACCATCAGGTGCATTACATGGCTTAATGCGTGTACGTGGCTTTACACAAGATGACGCTCACGTTTTCTGTACTGAAGAACAAGTAATGGACGAAGTGTCAGCGTGTATTAAGATGGTTTATGATACATATGAGACGTTCGGTTTTGAAAAAATTGTAGTTAAGCTTTCAACTCGCCCTGAACAACGCATTGGCGACGATGAAGTGTGGGATAAAGCTGAGCTAGCATTAGCTGATGCACTTAAAGCAAACGACATTGAATTTGATTACCTTCCGGGTGAAGGGGCGTTTTATGGTCCTAAAATTGAATTTACTTTGTACGATTGTTTAGACAGAGCGTGGCAGTGTGGTACAGTGCAACTAGATTTTGCATTACCAGGTCGTTTAGGAGCTACTTATGTAGCTGAAAACAACGAACGACGCACTCCAGTTATGATACACCGTGCTATATTAGGCTCTATTGAGCGCTTTATTGGTATTTTAACTGAAGAGTATGCTGGTTTATTCCCAACGTGGCTTGCACCAAAGCAAGTTGTGATTATGAATATCACCGATAAACAAGCACCTTATGTGCAGGAAATTGTACAAAAATTAAATAAACTTGGAATTAGAGCCGCAGCTGACTTGAGAAATGAGAAGATTGGCTTTAAAATCCGAGAACATACACTTAAGCGTATTCCTTACTTACTTGTTGTTGGCGATAAAGAAGTTGAACAACAAGAAGTAGCAGTACGTACTCGCACAGGTGAAGACCTAGGCAAATTTAATGTTGATGATTTTGTAGCTAAAATTAGCGAAGAAATTAAAAGTCGACAGTAAAAAAAATCGAGTGTGTAGGGCATATACAAACAGCCAAACTACACACTTATATTATTGATATTCTTGGAGGAACGTACTATTAGAGGCGGCAAGAAAGGGCAACAAACAGCTCAAAAAAATCGTATTAACGAAGAAATTACAGCTCAAGAAGTTCGTTTAATCGACATCGACGGCGAACAAGCTGGAATTCAGTCATTAAAAGACGCACAAGCTATGGCTGATGCAGCGGGTGTTGATCTCGTAGAGATTAGCCCAAATGCTGAGCCGCCTGTTTGTAAGGTTATGGACTACGGTAAGTTCATCTTTGAAAAAAGCAAAGAACTAAAAGAGCAGAAGAAGAAGCAAAAGCAAATCCAGATTAAAGAAATCAAATTCCGTCCTGGCACGGATGAAGGTGACTATCAGGTTAAGCTTCGCAACTTACGTAAGTTCTTAGAAGCTGGCGATAAAGCTAAAATTACGATCCGCTTCCGTGGTCGCGAAATGGCTCACCAAGAAATTGGTATAGAATTATTAAACCGTATCAAAACCGATTTAGAAGAGTTAGCAGTAGTTGAGTCTTTCCCAAATCGTGTTGAAGGCCGCCAAATGGTTATGATGATGGCGCCTGTTGCTAAAAAATAATTTTTAGGCGATAATACGCACCGAATTTAGCTCAGGTACCCAAGTAATATGCAAATATTCACCTGTGCTAACCGGTTTTAAAGTAAAATTGCGGCATTTATGCTGGGTTTTCACCGGAATATGGCAGTAAGTTAGGCCTAAAAGTGGAGCTATAGAAATATATCTCACGCCTGCTTACTAATTTTAAAGCAATACATTTGGAGTTATTGCAATGGCTTACAAGCTAAAAAGTCACAGTGGCGCTGCTAAGCGTTTCAAAAAGACTGCTTCTGGCGGTTTCAAGCGTAAACAAGCGCATCTTCGTCATATTCTGACTAAGAAAACTTCTAAGCGTAAGTTACACCTACGTCCTAAGATGATGGTTCATAAAAATGACCATGGTCTAGTTTCACGTATGTTACCATTCGCTTAATAGGGGTTTTTAGAAATGGCAAGAGTTAAACGCGGCGTTGTCGCACGTGCACGTCACAAAAAAGTTTTAAAACAAGCGAAAGGTTACTACGGAGCACGTTCACGTGTTTATCGCGTAGCTTTCCAGGCTGTTACTAAAGCGGGTCAATACGCTTACCGTGACCGCCGTGCGAAGAAACGTACTTTCCGTCAATTATGGATTGCACGTATCAATGCAGCTTCACGTCAAAATGGTCTGTCTTACAGCCGTTTTATCAATGGTCTTAAGAAGACGTCTGTAGAAATCGATCGTAAGATCCTTGCAGATATCGCTGTTTACGACCAGGTTGCATTTGCAGCGCTTGTAGAAAAAGCAAAAGAAGGCCTAGCGGCAGCTTAAGTTTTTTCATATAAGTATTAAAAAGGAGCCCATGGCTCCTTTTTTTGTGTCTAAAATTTGAGTATCTTCAAAATATTAACTAATAAAAATGCGTAATAATGCTCAATCAATTTAAGGGGCTAAACGTATCGCCCCCTTCGTTAATAAATTTTTATGTAGGACAACAAAATAGCGAGTATTTTGGTTAGCTAACAACACGTTTCTTCACCTTTAAAATAGATCACTTAATTAAGCGAATGGGTATTAGGGCGTGTTGCTCTTTGCGGATTGAAATTTGTTCAATCTAGGGGCGATTAAATCGCGGCGCGAGGTTTGTAACCTAGTGGGCTAAGTAAAAGCCGAGTAACAAAGAGTTTATCGCCCCTAGGCAGAACCCGAAGGGCAGCGCATGTTTGGCATTTATGCTACGTTATCGCCTATTTATGGGAGTAACCACACTTCATAGGCTCTGCCTTGCCTAAAAACCAAACATGCTGCTGCAAATTCAACCATCAAAGATCAATACGCCCTAGCTATACAGGCGTAAATTTACTCATAAACGGTAGAAAAAATATATAAGGTTTATGGATATACTCATTTTATTGACGTTAGCATTATTCATTTTATAAGTTACTGTTATTGGCTGTGTATTTTTGTTGAATCACCGCAGTTTTAAAATATAAAAAACTTTAATTGATATAATTTTGTTATTAGAGCGTTTGTTAGAGAATAATATGTTTGCAAGTCTTTTGGTTTTGTCTGCGAGTGTGGCATATGACGCACATTTACCACCCCTAATACAGTGGCAAGGTAAAAGAAGCAGTGAGTTACTACAAAAAGAAGGTCCGTTAACAACAGACTTTGAATTATCTGCAGGTGAAATTTCACCAAACTACGAAGACACTATGGCATTTGTAGATAGGCTAGTTGCAGCAAACCCTACTCAATTTAAATCTCAAACCATAGGTTACAGCAATAGCAAACGTGCGATAAAGATGTTGGTTGCGAGCGAGCAAGGTTTTTTTGAAGCTGGGCAAATGGCTAATAGCACTAAACCGACTATTTTTATTCAAGCTGGTATTCATGCCGGTGAGATAGATGGCAAAGATGCTATGTTTATGTTGCTGCGTGATATTGCAACAGGAAAACGCCGCGATATTTTAAAAAAGGTAAATATATTATTTATTCCTATTTTAAATGTCGATGGGCACGAGCGTAGCAGTGCCTTTAATCGCATAAATCAGCGCGGCCCTGCAAAGATGGGTTTTCGTACGAACGCTAATAACCTCAATTTAAATCGTGATTTTACTAAACTAGATACCCCCGAAGTCAAAAGCGTTTTAAAGGTTATTAATGCCTATAACCCAAATTTATATGTTGATGTTCATGTAACTGATGGCGCAGATTACCAGTACGATGTGACCTATGGGTATAACCCTGTATTTGCGAGTGAGTCTCCGGCAGTATCAGATACATTAAATCATTACTTTAAGCCGTTAATAGATGAAAAGCTTGCTGAGCAGGGGCATACCCCTGGGCAACTTGTATTTGTTATGGATAAACGCGATTTTAAAAAAGGGCTAGCGGGCTGGGTAGCGACGCCTCGCTTCTCAAATGGATGGGGAGATTTAAAATCATTACCTACAATTTTAGTTGAAAACCATTCTCTAAAGCCTTACAAACAACGCGTTTTAGGAACTTATGTATTTTTAGATGGTGCGATTAATGCATTATCACAACATAGCCATGTACTAGCTAATGCGGTAAAAAAAGAACAAGAATTTGTACCTAAGCAGTTAATAGTTAAACGTGGTTATTCAAAACAAGCTGATAAAATTAGTGAATTTAAAGGTATTGAGTATTCCTCAAGTATGAATGCGCTTTCAGGGCAAAACGAGGTTAAGTATATTGGCAAACCTCATACATATTCAGACTTACCTATATATTGGCAAAAAGAAGTAATTAGCACAGTAGAAGTACCAAAGGCGTTTTTCATTCCACCAGTTTATAGCAATATTATTGAAAAGCTAAAGTTACATGGAGTATCAGTTAACAAGCTAGAAGGGGCTAATACCCAGCCTTTAAAAAAGGCCAAAGTTATTGATTATGTATTTGATAAAGCTCCATTTGAAGGGCGCTTTAGGGTGTCGGCAAGCTTTGATTACCTCCCCGCAATAAATGTTGATTTAGATGGATGGTATCAAGTCAATACTCAGCAAAAGGCCGGTGAGTTGGCGGTACATTTATTACACCCTGAAGCACCAGATTCATTTTTTGCGTGGGGTGAGTTTAATACTATTTTTCAGCGTACAGAATACATGGAAAATTATGCACTTATTCCGTTTGCACGCCAAATGCTTAAAGATAATCCTAAGCTTGCACTTAAGTTTGACGAAAAATTAAAAGATAAATCATTTTCTGAGGATGCTGATGCACGCTTAAATTGGCTATATGAACAAAGCCCGTTTTACGACCAAGCATATTTAAAATACCCAATACTAATGTCGTTTGAAGAGCCTGTTGTTATTCCAGATCAAAAGAGTAAAGAGATATAACATGCAAGTTATTACTATACCGGTTACCCCTTTTGCTCAAAACAGCCGAATTGTTATATGTAATGAAACTAACCAAGCTGTGGTGATAGACCCAGGTGGTGATACAGATAAGATAATTACTGCGCTGAATGACAGGCAGTTAGATTTAAAAGCTATTTGGCTAACTCATGGTCACTTAGATCATGTTGGTGGTGCCGATATATTGCGCAAGCACTTTAACATACAAATAATTGGCCCTCAGAAAGATGAAGTTTTTTGGTTCGAAAACTTACCAATGCAAGCCCAAATGTTTGGCTTTACACCTATAGCTCCATTTTACCCTGATATTTGGTTAAATCATGACGATGTTGTAAGCGTAGGTAAGCTTAGCTTTGTTGTTAAACATTGCCCAGGCCACACGCCAGGGCATATTGTTTTTTACCAACCGCAATACGAAACCATGATTGTCGGAGATGTCATTTTTAAGGGCTCAATAGGGCGCACAGACTTTCCTAAAGGAGACAGTCAGCAGCTTATAGAGTCTATACGAGCGCACATTCTTACCTTGCCAGATAACACAAAAATTCTTTCTGGACATGGAAGCGACACCACCGTGAGTTTTGAAAAACAAACAAATCCATTTGTAAGCGGTAAATTTGGCTAAATAGCGTTATCTAATGCTTAAAATGGTTATAAAAATTCAAAAATATGCAGACTGTTTTTTAAAATGGCTGTATAATTTAACCAGTTTATTTGATAAATAAGAAATAAAATGTCTCTAAATCACGTAGATCGCCAAATATTGGCACTTTTACAACAAGATGCTAGTTTATCAACCGCAGAAATTGCCGATAAAGTAGGTTTGTCTCAGTCTCCATGCTGGCGCCGAATTGCTAAGCTTGAGCAAGATGGTTATATAAAAAGCAAAGTTGCTCTTCTAGATGAGAAAAAGCTCGGCTTTGATATGCTAGTATATGCACATGTTCGCTTATCTAATCATGGTAAAAAGAACCTTGCTGAGTTTGAAAAACTAATTATGAGTTACGATGAAGTAACCGAATGCTACACAATGGCCGGTACTATGGATTTTATGCTACGCATAATTTCTCAAGGCATTGAGGGTTACGAGCATTTTGTACGCGATAACCTATTAAGTTTAGAATACGTACAAGAAGTTCATTCAAACGTAACAATGACGTGTGTAAAACGCAGTACTTCTCTTCCTTTATAAAAAGCACTTCCTGTTTGGCTAAATCTTAGCTTAACCACATAATGACAATTGTTAACTGAGCGCTAATTTGATAAAATTTAGCGCTTTTTTTGATACCGATAACACCTGAGGAACTCAATGTTTAACTTACTCAGTAGAGCCCCAAGCTCTGCTAAAAACGATATTCTATCTGGTTTAACCGTGGCGCTTGCCTTGGTACCAGAAGCTGTTGCGTTTGCCTTTGTTGCAAATGTAGAACCTTTAGTTGGTCTATATGCCGCGTTTATCGTTGGTTTAATTACGGCAATATTTGGTGGCCGTCCTGGGATGATTTCAGGTGCTACCGGTGCACTTGCTGTTGTAATGGTAAGTTTAGTACTTGATCATGGTGTTGAGTATTTATTTGCAACCGTTTTACTCATGGGAATACTGCAAATTCTTGCAGGGGTCTTTAAGCTTGGTAAGTTTATTCGTATGGTTCCTCACCCGGTAATGCTCGGCTTTGTAAATGGCCTAGCTATTGTTATATTTTTAGCACAACTAGGGCAATTTAAAGTGCCTGATGGTGCCGGTGGGCAGCAGTGGATGACAGGCAGTCCGCTTTTCATCATGCTTGGTTTAGTTGCACTGACTATGGCTATAATTCATTTTTTACCTAAATTAACTACCGCTGTGCCATCTTCATTGGTAGCTATTGTAACCGTCACTGGTTTAGTAATCGGTTTTGACTTAGAAGCACACACCGTACTTGATTTCTTAAAAGGTATGACAGGTAATGAAGCGGCAACTATTGCCGGTGGCTTACCAGAATTTCACATTCCTATGGTGCCGTTTACTCTAGATACACTGTATATTATTTTCCCGTATGCACTTATTTTAGCCGCTATTGGTTTAATTGAATCTTTATTAACACTTAGCTTAATAGACGAAATTACTGAAACTCGTGGCCATTCTAACAAAGAATGTATAGGCCAAGGCGCAGCAAACGTAACGTGTGGCTTTTTTGGTGCGATGGGCGGTTGTGCAATGATTGGCCAATCAATGATCAACATTAATTCAGGTGGTCGCTCACGTTTATCAGGTATAAGCGCGGCATTAATGTTACTAGCCTTTATTATTTTCGCATCGAGCTTAATAGAAATGATCCCACTTGCTGCCTTAGTAGGTGTTATGTTTATGGTTGTGCTTGGTACATTTGAATGGGCAAGCTTTAAGATGATGAAGCGTGTACCGCTATCTGACGCTTTTGTTATTGTGCTTGTATCGGGAGTAACGGTTATTACCGATTTAGCTATTGCAGTATGCGTAGGTGTTATTGTATCGGCATTAGTATTTGCTTGGCAGCACGCAAAACACATTTACACTACAAACTATATTGATGAACAAGGTGCAAAAGTATATGAGCTGCACGGGCCGTTATTTTTCGGCTCAGTTAAAAACTTTTCAGAGTTATTTGATGTTAAAAATGACCCTAAAGACGTGATAGTCGAGTTTAAACACAGTCGTGTTTCTGATCACAGTGCAATAGAAGCAATAGACAGCCTTGCTGATAAATATACTAAAGCGGGTAAACAACTTCATTTACGTCACTTAAGTAAAGACTGTACACAGTTATTGCATAAAGCCCGTGATTTAGTTGAAGTTAACGTGATTGAAGATCCAACATATAAAGTTGCATCAGACAAACTAGCTTAACCTGTAGTAAGTGAAGCAAATTTAAAAAGCGAGAGGATAAAACCTTTCGCTTTTTTAGTGCGATGATAAATGTTTGCGGTAAGACTCGCATAAAGCAAGATAGGTGGTACTGCTAAGCAAACGGATAAATCTATATAATAATGAAAGCTGACTTTAAGCTACACAATAAAAATAATCGAGCCTAATATAAAGTTAGTATTTAACTATACGGAGTAAATGTAAATTTTGAACTGGCAATCCTTAGTCGATAACAGACAACGCTTTTTTTGGCTTTTGCAAATTGCAGGTTGGATAGGTTATGCGTTAGTAAATTACATTGGCTCTAAAGTATTTGAAATGCGCGACATCTACGTATTTGTTATTTTACTAAACGCGTATGCTGGCTGTTTAATGACTGTGCCACTTAGGTACATTTATCGTAAAATTTGGAACGCCTCACCATGGGTGTTAATGATTGTTGTATTTGGTGCTTCGTATATTACGGGCACTTTATGGGCGGTTGTTCAAAAATTTAATTTATGGGAAATATACCGTCATGGGTATAGGCCTGAAGAGTGGTTTTATTACCTACAACAAGGTTTAGATTCTGTTTATATTATTTTATGTTGGAGTGGTTTGTACTTTGGCGTTAAATATTATCAGCTACTACAAAGTGAGCGACAAAAAGCGCTAAAAGCCACAACTATGGCACACGAAGCGCAATTAAAAATGCTCAGGTACCAGCTTAATCCTCATTTTTTATTCAATACACTAAACGCTATCTCTACATTAATTTTGGTGAAAGAAAACAAAGATGCTAACTTAATGGTAGCAAGGCTAAGTGACTTTTTACGCTATACACTAAATACCGATCCAATTAAAAAAGTACCTCTTGAGCAAGAGCTACATGCATTAATGCTTTATCTTGAAATAGAGCGGGTACGTTTTGATGAACGATTAAAAGTAAATGTAGATATAAGCGAACAAGCCAAAGAGGCATTAGTGCCAAGCTTAATTTTGCAACCAATTATTGAAAACGCAATTAAATACGCTATTGCCCATTTAGCGCAAGGTGGTGTGATAGATATAAAAGCACAAGTATTTGCAAACGAATTATTATTAGAAGTTGGCGATAATGGCCCCGGCACCGAAATACTCGATGGCCAATTAGTAAATGCCCAAGGGGTAGGGGTTGCTAACACCAAAGATAGATTAAAAACGTTGTATGAAAATAATTATTCGTTTGTATTATCACATAATACGCCAAGTGGATTAAAAGTTAATCTGCGAGTACCGTTTGAAAAGGCTGTGAAGAAATGACTAAAATAAAAACACTTATCGTTGATGACGAACCCTTAGCAAGAAAAGGTTTAGCAGTAAGACTAGACGAGTTTGCTGATATTGAAGTGATAAAATTATGTAGCTCAGGCGCAGATGCAATTGAAATGTGCCAAAGTGAAAAAATAGATTTGGTTTTTTTAGATATTCAAATGCCAGGCATGAATGGCTTTGAAGTAGCAAGAGCGCTAAGCGAAAGTACAAAAGCATTACCTGCGATTGTATTTGTAACTGCTTTTGATCAGTTTGCTGTTAAAGCGTTCGAAATTCATGCGCTAGATTACATTTTAAAACCCGTTGACGATAACAGACTAAAACAGGCGGTAGAAAAAGTGCATACCTATTTAAAAACGCAGCAAGACAACGCCCATAAGAAAAAACTAGCGAGTTTTGTAGCCGGAATTACTGGTAATAATTGCGAAGAAATATTAAAAAAATTAGCCACAGGCGATACGCTAACGGATAGACGCTACCCAGAGTCATTGGCTGTAAAAGAGCAAGGTGAAATAATACGTGTCCCAGTGGCAACTATTCAATGGGTAGATGCAGCGGGTGATTATATGTGTTTACATTGCCAAGACGGACAAACACATATATTACGTAAAACGATGAAGGAGCTTGAGCAAGAGCTCGACCCTCATTTATTTGTTCGCGTACATCGCAGTGCAATCGTTAATACAAAGCAAATAAGTAAACTGGTTACGCAAGTAAGTGGTGAATATTTATTAGTACTTGAAAACGGACAAGAGCTTAAAGTGAGCCGAAGCTACCGCGATAAAGTAAAAGCAGCGCTAGCCAGTTAGTTTGATGTTTTACAAACATAAAAAATGCGAGCTTAGCTCGCATTTTTTATATTAGACGTTTTATTACGCTATTATGCAACAGTCACAATTTTCATTGTATTAGTTGCACCCACAGTTTCCATTGAATCACCGTGAGTAATAATAACTGTATCGCCAGACTGTAATGAGCCTTGAGCTACAAGCGTATCAAGTGCAGCTTTTACCATGCCGTCTTTTTCAGTTTTTGTAGAATCAAAAAACACAGGGTAAACACCACGGTAAAGTGCTGTTTGACCAAGTGTGCTTGCATGGCGTGAAAGCGAGTAGATTGGTAAACCTGAGCTTATACGCGACATTAATTTAGCTGTGCTACCTGACTCAGTAAGTGTAACAATCGCTTTTACAGAGTCTAAGTGGTTAGCAGCATACATAGCTGAAAGGGCGATAGATTCTGCATTGTTAGAAAAACGACTGTCTAAACGGTGCTTAGATACGTGCGTTTCTTTTTGCGATTCAGCACCTAAACAAACACGTGCCATTGTAGCTACTGTTTCTTCTGGGTAATCGCCTGCAGCAGTTTCAGCTGAAAGCATAACCGCATCGGTACCATCAAGTACCGCGTTTGCCACATCCATAACTTCTGCGCGCGTTGGCATAGGGTTATCGATCATCGATTCCATCATTTGCGTAGCAGTAACCACTGTACGGTTTAATGAACGAGCACGACGAATAATAAGTTTTTGCTTACCCATTAACGCGGCATCACCAATCTCAACACCTAAATCACCACGAGCAACCATTACAGCGTCAGATGCTAAAACGATATCATCAACAGCTTCTTGCGTTTCAACTGCTTCTGCACGTTCAATTTTTGCAAGTAGCTGTGCTTTTGAGCCCGCAGCCTCTGCAAGTGAGCGCACATAGCGCATATCGTCACCACTACGTGGGAATGATACCGCAATGTAATCTACGTCAATTTCAGCCGCAGTGATTAAATCTTCTTTATCTTTTTCAGTAAACGCAGGAGCAGTTAAGCCACCACCTAAACGGTTAATACCTTTATTATTAGATAATACGCCGCCAACAGTTACGCTACAGTGCACTAAATGACCGTCAACTTCTTCAACAGTAAGTTGGATTAAACCATCATTTAATAGTAATAAATCACCTGGCGTTACATCTTGTGGTAATTCTTTGTAATCAATACCTACCGCGTTTACATCGCCTTCGCCTTTTTCCATTTTGGCATCAAGGGTAAACTTTGCACCTACAGCAAGTGTTACTTTACCTTCTTTAAAAGTAGAAACACGGATTTTAGGGCCTTGAAGGTCTGCAAGAATTGCAATGTGCTTACCTAATTTTTTGGCGATATCGCGAACAGCTTGTGCGCGGTCTTTATGATCTTGGGCAACACCATGTGAGAAGTTTAAACGTACTACATTAGCCCCAGCGATAATAATTTTTTCTAGGTTGTTATCTCTATCGGTAGCAGGCCCAAGGGTAGCGACTATTTTTGTGCGTCTTAGCATCAATTTCTCCTGTGTGCTTGGTGAAAGCAGGTTGACTGTTATTTTGTTTACTAAAAATATCTATATTAGAATAAAACGTTTTTAGTTGTAGGCAAACTTCAAAGGTTTACCACTATTTTATACAAAACTATTGTGTCATCATTATGACACCGGTGTCAGAATGCGTCAATGATCTTAATTTCAAATAGCGGTGCTTTTAGTCACCCCTAGAGCATTGATGTTTGATATAATTACGTAGCTTATTTATCTGTAATAAAAAAGCATGTTGTATTGGCTCATGGTTAGCATTTTATGACTGCATGAGTATAATGCACGCGGTATTATTTAATTTATACACTGAATTTTCTAACCAAATAGTTGTTACCGAGGAGGACACTAAATGCAAGTTGCATTAGTAGGGTTAGGCGTTATGGGAAAAAATCTTGCCCTAAACTTGATAGAAAAAGGGATAACGCTAGTCGCTTATGACAAAAACCCACATGCGGGTGAAGAGTTACTAAGTTGTGCTAAATCTCAAGGCATGGCTGATCGACTTCACATTGTTTCTGATTTAAGAGACATGGTAAGACGTTTAGAAGCACCTCGTTCTATTTTATTACTTGTTCCTGCTGGAGAACTAGTTGATGCTGTTTGTAATGAACTAGTAGAAGCGGGCGTAGAGTGTAACGATATCATTGTAGATTGCGGTAACAGCAATTATAAAGATGGTATAACGCGTAAACTTAAATACCAAAACAAATTTGAATTTGCCACCATGGGCATCTCAGGTGGGGCCGAAGGCGCTCGCCACGGTCCAGCTATGATGGCGAGTGGTTCTGAAGGTGGTTGGGGAAGAATTGAACCGTGGTTTGAAAAAGCAGCTGCGAGTTTTAATGGTGAATCTTGCTTTGCACGCGTTGGTCAATCTGCCAGTGGCCATTTTGTAAAAATGGTTCACAACGGTATTGAATATGCTCTTATGCAGCTTATTGCAGAAGTATATCAACTACTTCGTATTGGCACGGGGCGATCACCTAAAGAAGTTGCTGAAATATTTAACGATTGGTCTCAGGGTCAATTAAACAGCTACTTATTGTCTATTTCTAGCCACATTTTATCTCTTGAAAATCAAAATAATGTGCCTCTTGCAGATTTAATTGATAACAAAGTAGGCGCTAAAGGTACAGGCCTTTGGACTGCGCAAAATGCATTAGAGCTAGGTATTGCCGTGCCATCACTTGTAGCTGCAGTGCAGGCTCGTCATTTAACTAACGCGTGTAACACGACTGCTGCACAAGAAATGTCGTACGCAGCGAAATCTACCAATAATGTTGATATTGATTTAGAAGAGTTAAAAGACGCGTTCTTACTTGCAAGCTTGTTAGCTTATCGTCAAGGTTTAGCGCTTATTAAAGGTGCATCGCGTACTCACCAGTGGAAAGTTGATTTATCTAAAACACTTCAAACGTGGCGTGCTGGTTGTATTATTCGTGCTGATTACCTAGATAGCGTTGCGCAAGGTGTTGAATTTATTGACACCCTTGAAAAAGAGTCAAACTCTTTACGTAAAATCACCGGCCAAGCAGTAATGACTGGTTTAGCATTCCCGGTATTGGGTGCTACGCAAACGTATTTAGCAACACTTACAACACCTAGTAATGGGCATTTAGTACAAGCCCAGCGTGATTACTTTGGTGAGCACGGTGTAAAAACTCACAGTGGCGAGGCTTGTCACTTAACTGACTTAGTGGATTTAGACGCTAAAGTTAGATAATTATTCCCTAACCAATGTTTGGTTACGTAATACAATAAAGGCACGCTAAATAGCGTGCCTTTTGCCTTTTGGTAAACAATGTTACCGGCTTAATTCACCGCGTAAATTGTCCTGCATTAAATGGCGTATAGTTTCTACTTCAAGGTTTTGGCTAAGTAAGTAATGCAACTTAGTTAAACACGCCTCTAAAGTCATATCGTAACCACTAATTACACCAATATTTAAAAGTGCATTGCCGGTTGCATAGCCGCCCATATTTACATGGCCTTTTAAGCACTGGGTTAAATTAATAATGACTACGCCACGTTTACTTGCTTGCTCAAGTATGGCTAAAAACTCTGGATCTTGCGGGGCATTACCTACACCAAAACTGAGTAGTACTAATGCTTTTATACTGCCGTTAACTAGGCTTTCAACAACTTCTTTACTTATACCTGGGTATAAATAAAGTACACCAATTGGCTGTGGTGTAATTGAGGTTACCTGTAACTCGTTTTCAACATACGGGCTAAGCTGGCCTTTAATGAGCTGAATATTAATACCAGATAATGCTAAAGGCTCAAGGTTGGGTGATGCAAACGCATTAAAACCATCAGCATGTGCTTTGGTAGCTCGGTTGCCTCTAAATAACTGATTATTAAAAAATAAACTTACTTCAGCTATTGGATAATTAGCAGCTAAATACATTGCATTTAGTAAGTTTACTTGCCCATCAGAGCGCAGCTGAGACAGTGGTATTTGTGAGCCAGTTACAATAACCGGTTTTGTTAAGTTCTCGAACATAAACGACAGTGCCGATGCAGTGTATGCCATCGTGTCTGTACCATGAAGTACAACAAAGCCATCATAATCTTGGTATTTACTTTTAATATCATTAGCAATAAGTTGCCAATGCTCGGGCGACATATCTGAAGAGTCGATAAGAGGGCAGTATTCGTGAATATCAAATAAAGGCATTTCTTCACGATTAAATTCTGCGTTATTAACTACAGTTTCGGTTAAAAAGCCTTCAGCTGGGATATAGCCACGGCTCGATTTTTTCATCCCTATAGTACCGCCGGTGTAAGCGATATAAATGCGTTTACGTTTCATAAAAAAGCCCAGTAAAAAAACTGGGCTTAGTATAACGTTAAGCAGCTTTAAATACAGCTGCTTAGGCAAGAAGATGCACTTTTATTGTGCAACACTACAGACTAAACAGCGAGCGTATACACCTTGTGGATCGTTGTAATCTTTAAGATTTTCTACTTCAGTGCTTAATTGGCTAATAACGCTTTGTAAATTAGCTTGCGTCGCTAACACTGACGTTTTTTGTGTTTGTAAACCAAGCATTGATTTAATTGACGCATTACCAAAAATATCTTGAATCATTTTTTCTTGCGGGCTTAAATCTTGTTTGATTGTTTTAACTTCATAATGATTAAGCTTAGCAAGTGCAGCGGCTGCTTCAATTGCGTCTTGCTTATCACCTAGTTTATCAACCAAGCCAAGCTCTTGCGCTTTAGAGGCAATCCAAACTCGACCTTGAGCAATTTCATCTACTTGCTCTGGGGTCATGTTACGCGCATCGGCAACTACAGCTAAAAAGCGACCATAAGCTTCTTCAACGCTCATTTGAATAACTTCAGCCATTTTTTCGTTTAACGGGCGAGTAATTGAAAAACCAGCCATTTCGGTTGTAGCAACACCGTCTGAATAAACACCAATTTTAGACAGGGTGTTTTCAAATGTCATAAAGGTACCAAATACACCTATTGAGCCTGTAATTGTACTTGGTGCTGCCCAAATTTCGTTAGCTGCTGAGGCTATCCAATAACCGCCAGAAGCAGCAACAGAGCTCATAGATGCAATAACGGGTTTACCGGCTGATTTTAATGCAAGTACTTCGGCGCGAATAACTTCAGAAGCAAACATGCTGCCGCCACCTGAATCTATACGCAGAACAACAGCTTTAACTTTATCATCAAGGCGAGCTTTACGAAGCAGGGCCGCAGTAGAATCACCACCAATTTCACCTGCTTTACGTTCGCCATCTACAATAGTGCCTTTAGCAACCACTACAGCCACTTTTTCGGTAATAGGATTATCAAATTCGATAGGCGGTTTAACTAAGCTTAAGTACTCACGAAATGATACTTGCTTAAATGTTTTACCATCTTCTTGTGCACCTACTAAATCTATTAATTGTTGACGAACTTGTTGATTTGTTTTTAAAGAATCAACCCACTGGTGATCAAGTGCATATTTACCTGCATCGCCATCGGCTGCTTTCATTTTTGCTAGGTATACATCCATTGTTTCATCAAAGTTTGACTCATCAAAAGGGCGTACTGCTGAAACATCTTGTTTGTACTCGCTCCAAAGCGCTCCTAACCATACACTATTAGCTTCTTTAGCTGCATCAGACATATCATTACGGATAAACGGCTCTACCGCAGATTTAAATGTACCAACACGGAAAATATGCTGCGTTACTTCTAGTTTTTCTAGAGCATCTTTAAAGTAAAGTGGGTACATGCCGTAGCCTTCTATAGCTACGCTTCCGTAAGGGTGCATTGCAACTTCATCAGCATGCGATGCTATATAATACTGCGCTTGAGTATAGTAATACCCAGATGCAATAACCTTTTTACCTGCTTGTTTAAACGCATCGATGGCATTTGTAATTTGCTTGAGTTTATTTAAATGCGCTTTAGGCATTTTTTGTAAATCAAGCAGCATGACAGTAATACGGTCATCATTGGTTGCTTCATTTATTACTTCGACAACATCGTCGAGTAGAATTTCGCTTGGTGCTTCAGAGCCAGAAGTTGCATCGTTTATTGCGGCTTCGACTGGATCTACATATGTTTTTTCTTCAACAATGGGGCCATTGAGGTTAAGCCTAAGCACAGAACCGTTTTCTATAATTATTTCATCGTCATCACTTGAAAGCGAAACGAAAAATACAATGACTAGTAATAAAAACAAAATGTTGAGTATCAAACGGCGAGAAAAGTTTATTCCAGCCCAAATACCTTTAAATACCTTTGCTATCAAAATAGCTCCTTAATTTGGTACAGCTAATACATTAGTTCCATATTAGCCTAGAATAAAAATAAATTTAACTGCTAAATCGTAACGAAGTGTTTATGAGAGACTATAAATGTAAGTTTCGACTACATTTTTTAATTAAATGCTGGCACATATTGCTTATTACTTGCCATTGAAGCAGAATTAGCTAATGTATACAGGTTAGACCAGTTAACGGGGCACAGGATGTTAGAACAACAATTAGAATTAAAACACACACAATTACGCAACCGCTTAGTGATGGGGTCAATGCACACAGGCCTAGAAGAAGGGTGGTATAATCGTAAACGCTTACGCGCTTTTTATGAAGCACGTGCCAAAGGCGGTACGGCCATGCTAATTACCGGTGGTTACAGCCCTAACTTACGTGGCAAATTAACGCCAATCTCCTCTTCTTTTAACAGCTACTACGATGTATTTAAACATCGTGCGTACACAGACGCTGTACATAAACATGGTGGTAAAATTTGTTTGCAATTGTTGCATGCAGGGCGCTATGCGTATCATCCATTCAATCAAGCACCAAGTGCAATTAAAGCGCCTATTAATCCTTATAAACCTAAAGCTATGTCACTTAGCTCAATTAAAAAAACTATTAAAGACTTTGCTCACTCAGCTTATATGGCTGAAAAAGCAGGTTACGATGGCGTAGAGGTTATGGGTTCAGAAGGTTATTTAATCAATGAGTTTATGGCGCCGCACACGAATAAACGTGAAGATGAGTTTGGTGGCAGCCTAGAAAACAGAATGCGACTTGCGCTTGAAATAGTTAAAGCTGTTAGAGCAAAAGTTTCTGAACAATTTTTAATTATCTTTAGATTATCGGTCATTGATTTAATCCCTAATGGCTCAACACCAGATGAAGTTGTTATTCAAGCCACTGAACTTGAAAAAGCAGGTGTAGATATTTTTAATACAGGCATTGGCTGGCATGAAGCACGTGTACCAACAATTGCGAGTATGGTGCCGCCTGGGGCATTTAAAGAAGCATCAAAACGCTTAAAAGATGTAGTGAATGTGCCAGTTATTGCGGTAAATCGTATTAATACCCCTGATATAGCAAACGATATTTTAAATGCCGGCGAAGCCGATTTAATTTCAATGGCGAGGCCATTATTGGCTGATCCTGAGTTTTTTAATAAATATGCTAACCAACAATCAAAGCAAATTAATATATGTATTGGTTGTAACCAAGGTTGTTTAGATCACGTATTTAAAAATAAACGTGCAACTTGTTTAGTTAATCCCCAAGCTGCGTTTGAGCTAGATTACCCATTAGATCAAGCTGCTAAGGCCAAAAATGTACTTGTTGTAGGTGCAGGTCCTGCAGGGTTGTCAGCTAGCTGTTACTTGGCTCAAAAAGGGCATAAGGTTACGTTAATTGATCAAAAAACTCAGATGGGTGGCCAATTTAACTTAGCAATGCAAATACCTGGTAAAGAAGATTTTAATCATACATTGGCATACTTTACTAATGAACTTGAGCGTTTAAAGATAAATGTTGAACTAGGTAAAGTGTATGACGACTCAATGCTTAACAACTACGACGATATTGTGTTTGCAACGGGTGTACGCCCTCGTGAAGCATCCGTTAAGTGTAGTGACGGCAAACGAGTATTTGCTTATGATGAAGTTATACGTGGTGAAGTAGAGCTAGGTAAATCAATTGCTATTCTAGGGGCTGGCGGTATCGGCTTTGATATGGTGGCATTTTTAAGCGAACATAAGTCACAAACTATTAGCGACTTTAAATCACAATGGGGTATTGAGTGTGAGCCACAACCGCATAAAGATGACCGCCAATTATTTATGCTTAAAAGAAGCGCAGGTCGCTTTGGTAGTGAACTTGGTAAAACGACAGGTTGGATACACCGCCAAGTAGCGAAGCAGCATGGTGTTAAACAAATTGCTGACTGTCAGTATCAAAGCTTTGACAATAACGGTTTAACTATTACGGTAGCAGGTGAAACACAAGTACTTCCTGTTGACACGGTTATTGCTTGTATTGGCCAAGTTTCTAATGATGAAGTGCTAAAAGAGCATGGCGAAAACGCTAAAGTACATGTTATTGGTGGTGCTAAACTCGCTGCTGCTATTGATGCTAAACGTGCTATTTTTGAAGCATTACAAATAGCGAGAAGCATTTAACATTTGTAAGTAAAATGAAATAGTTTTTTAATTCATGCGGTCTTTGTTGTTTATAGTCTATAACTTAATAAACATTGAACACACAGGATACGCATGAAAAAACTAACCCACCTTTATGAATCAGCAATAGGTAAATTATCGTTTTTAGATGGTTTACCGGCTTTACTTTTTCGCCTTATTTTAGCTCCGGTTATGATCATTGCAGGTTATAACAAGCTTGCTATAAGTGGCGATACCCAAGGTTTTTTTAATAATTTATTAGCGTCACCTGATGTTGTGCAATGGTTTGGAAATAGTGAATGGGGATTAGGTTTACCATTTCCTGATGTACTGGCTTTTTTAGCCGGTTGGAGTGAGTTTTTAGGTGGTTGGTTTTTATTATTTGGCCTGTTAACTCGCTTGGTCAGTATCCCGCTTATGTTTACAATGGTTGTAGCTGCAACATCAGTACATTGGCATAATGGTTGGTTTGCCATTGCACCCACTAACCCCGACACGAGTGCAGCACAAGTACTTGATTGGTTATCTATCCCTGGAGCAAAAGAAAGCCTCGAAAATTCACTTGAAGTACAAGAGCGCATAGGCAAAATTCGCGGGTTAGTTGATGAACATGGTTTTCCTGATTATTTATATGAAAAAGGCAAACCTTCAATTTTAAACAATGGCATTGAATTTTCAGCCATTTACTTTGCGATGCTGCTTAGCTTGTTTTTTGTAGGTGGAGGGCGCTTTGTAAGTGTAGATTATTGGCTAAAACGAACCGTTGTAAAACAATAGTGTGGTTTAAATATATTAAAACGGCTGTATAAATATTTTATACGGCCGTGTGCGTTTTATGCTGGTAATATTTATATCCAATGATATTTATCTACTGAACTATTTTATTAATTGAATAATTTCTAGCTGTGTTATACCAAGCTGCAATAATACTGAATTATTTTTTTGGGTTATACGTGTCGCTATCTGTGTTAAAAATCTCATTTACGACTGCATGGATGCAGAAGGTAGAGCAATTCAGGAACAATTGCCGAGAACAACGAAATAACAATTTTTTTGCTTAGCTATCAACACGTTTTCCATCCTAAAAATAGATCACTTAGTTAAGTGAGTTGGTATTAAACGTGTATATAAGTAGATTGGTAATATTAAGGTTTTAAATGCTATTCTAGCATTTTGAATTTTGAGATATTATTATGAATGCTATCGAGCTTTTACTTACTCGCCAATCAGATTCTAAACTTACTGAGCCTGGCCCATCACCTGAGCAACTCGACATAATAAAACAAGCAGCACTGCGTGTACCTGATCATGGCTGTATTGCACCGTGGCAGTTTATTATTGTACAAGGCGGCGCACGCCAAAAATTAGGTGAAATATATCATCAATGTGCTCTAGCCGAGCAGCAACCAGAAAAAGTAATTAATCGAGCTAAAGAGCTCCCCCTTCGAGCACCAATGATTGTAGTTGCTATTGCTAAATACGAAGAGCATCCAAAGGTGCCGCGTATTGAGCAGGTGCAAAGCGCAGGGTGTAGTGTGCTTGCAATGCAGCAAGCCGCGTTTGCACAAGGTTTAGGGGGCGTATGGCGAACAGGTTATTTTGCTCAAAGCCAAGGTGTTAAACAAGCGCTAAAACTCAATGAACAAGACGAAATTGTTGGATATCTTTACTTAGGTACCCCAGAGGTTGATTGCAAAAAGCCTGCGCGACATAAGCCTGAAAATTATTTTACCTTTTTGTGAAATAGTATGAACTTTTTGCAATTTGCATAGTCATATTTCATTAAGGTTACAAATAGTAGTATAAATAGGTTAATGGCTTGGCTGTGAGAAGCGCTCGGAAGCATCAAATTTACTAATTCTTCTTCAGTTTGTTTTTTAATCGGTTGTTTTTTGATACATTATGGAAAGTCTTAATAAAAATAACGATAAAGAAGACGAAAACTATGGGAAATTTATTTTTACGTGAAAAAGAAAACTGGCTAGCGTGGTCAATTTGGGGAATTATTGGTGCCTTTGTTACTTTATATGTTGCAATGAGTACAAATGCATCTCATTTTATGGTTATCTCAGCGATGGGAATGCTGGCACTACTCACAGTGTGGATGCAGCAAACTAAACGGTTCGACTTTGGTCGCGCGTTTAAAGTGTGCTGCTATGTTTTATTGCTAAGCATTTTACCTGCCTTTATGTTTGTTGTTGTACCCAGTGATGATTTAAATCGTTTTGATTTAATTTTTCAAAGCGTCACCTTTACTGCATTAAGCTTGTTAGCATGTTTAATATGTTCATGGATTGCACGCCGACCAAAACAATACTACTAACACTTGTTAATCCATTAACTGATTTTTATAAATATGAGTTATTAAATAGAGTAGGGTGACTGTATTTTCATCAATAAATTAATATTTTATATAAATATATATTTAGCTCTTTACAAATAATGCGTTTAGCCATATCATGCGCGCCGTACGGAGAGATGGCAGAGTGGTCGAATGCACCGGTCTTGAAAACCGGCATGGGTTTATAGCCCATCTAGGGTTCAAATCCCTATCTCTCCACCATTATTTAAAAAACCGCCTTATGGGCGGTTTTTTGCTATGTGGAGTTTAATAAATGAAAAACACAACAAATCTATCAACCTCACAGCGATTAATTAAGCATATTTTATTATGGACTGTGTTTGGTTATTGTTATCAAAGTGCTGTTAACTTATTAGTTAAAATGGCCCTAGATGCGCAGCCAGACTACCCAATGGCAACTGCACTTATTTATGGATTGGGTTTTAATATTTTAACTGCTCACTTAATTACAAAATACGATACGGTTTGGCCTGTAATTGCAGCTGCATTTATCGGTTTTGTAGGGCTGATTGCAGTACCATTTATACTCTTTGGTGGTTCAGGATTACTAGCAACCCCTTTACTTGTTGGAATTTTATTCAGTTTGCCGCTGTGTAGTTATATTGTTGGCCTAATTAAGGTAAAACTCAGCAAAAACTAGCCCCAAACGGCTTTTATTTTGTGTTAGCATGTACGCGTCTTTTAACTAACAAAACGTGAAATACACATTATGTCAGATAATTTTACTACAGATGCTGAAAAAGCAAGTTACGGTATTGGCTTACAAATGGGTGAGCAACTTAAGTCTAATCCTTTTGAAGGCTTAAACCTAAATTCAGTGTTTGAAGGCATGAAAGATGCGTACGCTGGTAGCGCTTTTCAAGTTGAGATCCCTGAGATCCAAGCTGCGTTCGAAAAAATCAACGAAGAGATCAAAGCTCGTCGTGAAGAAGAATCTAAAGTACTTTCTGCAGAAGGTATTGCTTTCTTAGAAGAAAACGCAAAACGTCCTGAAATCACTGTTACTGAATCTGGTCTTCAATATGAAGTACTAGCAACTGGCGAAGGCGAAAAGCCTACTGCTGAGTCTACAGTACGTGTTGATTACCACGGAACATTAATTAACGGTACTGTTTTTGATAGCTCTTACGAGCGCGGTCAACCTGCTGAGTTTCCAGTTGGTGGCGTAATCAAAGGCTGGACTGAAGCATTACAAATGATGCCTGTAGGTACTAAATGGCGCATCTACGTTCCTCATGAGCTTGCTTATGGTGAACGTGGCGCAGGTGCTGCAATTGCACCTTTCTCAACGCTTGTATTTGACGTTGAGCTACATGAAATCCTTTCTTAATTATTAATTAAGAATTTAAAAAGCCGTGTTCAAATTGAACACGGCTTTTTTGTGTCTGTAATTTAGGAGTTTTATCTATTCTAAAAATAAAAAACCGCATTAATAAAATGCGGTTTTAAAATATATAAACTAAAGAGCTTGTTAGTTGTTAAAAGTAGCCGCGAACACCAAAGCGGAAGTTTCTACCTGGTAATGGTGCTTTATCTTTGATAAATGAGCTGTGCACAAAACCTAATTCGTCGGTAATGTTATCTACATTTATATAAAGCTGCGCATCTACCGTACCTAAACCTAGTTGGTAATTAGCTTGGGCATCAAATAACGTATAGCCATCGGTTTTTGTTTCAAATGCGGTTACATCATTTTGATCAAAGTAGTGAGTACCAGTGAGTGTTAGCTGTAAATCGCCTAAATCATATTGTAATTCAGAGCCTAACTTATTAGCTGGAATACGTGGTAGGTTACCTTCATCGTCTTTTAGCTTTGCACGAGTTGAATCACCAAACACTTTAACCATAGCACTAGATGTTAGTTGGTAATGAGCGTCAAATTCAATACCATAAAGTTCTGCGTCTTTACTTGTGAATTGGTAAACCGCAACAGCATCATCATGCGCGCCAATCGCTGACTCTAACCCGTCTTCTTCATCGTAAACTAAACCTGTATTTTCTTGAAAATAAAAGTTTTCAATATCGTTATAGAAAAAGTTAACTGTATAGCCAAAATTACCGTTAAAACGTCTAAAGCTTAAATCAAGGTTTGTTGATTTTTCTTGTTCAATGTCTTCTGGTTCAAAGTGGGCTTCGTTGTCTTCTATGTGGTAGCCTAAGCCAAGTTCGTAGGTACCTGTAGCAATATGTAAACCATTAGATAAAAGCTCAGCTGAAAGTGGCGCTCGTTCAGAGTGAGATAAGCTCAATGCTACGCTTTGTCCGGGCGTGTATTGCCAAATAGCACCGGCAGATGCACTTACGTTTGTAAAGCGTTTGCTATAAGCAATGCTTTCTTCTTCGTCATGATCTTCCTCTTCTTCATCATGATCGTGGTCGTGCTCAGACTCAGTAATGTTGCTTTTTATCTTATAGTCTTCAACACGGGCACCAAGCTCAATGGTTACATCACCAAATTCACGCTCTTCAAGTAAATATAAAGCATGAGTAGTCGTCACACTTGCAGGTGTAAATGCTTCTTCGCCAATAGCGTCGTAGTCAGACTCGCTATAGTGATAGCCAATCATACCGTGCCATTGGCCTAGTTTGTGTTCAACATTTAATCTCGTTTCAGTGGTTTCATTTTTAAAAGTTGTACCAATTTCACCGTCTTCAATTTCGCTATGTGAATAGTCTGTGTAGCCAACGCGTAAATTAATATTTTCTACCCAGCTATTATCTACAGCGTAACTAATTAAACCCTGCCAACGGTCTTGTTCTAGCTTTGCATAAACCGACTCTTCTGCTTCTTCATCTTCATGCTCTTCGTGTTCTTCTTCGGTTTCACCTTCGTGATCATGCTCATGATGCTCATGTCCCGGAATACCGTAATCGGTATCAATACTACCGTAAGAAAAGCCAACCGTTAGGTGCTCTCCAACATAACTAGTACCAAAGTTAAGCGTTTCACTATCAATAAAAGTATTTTCTACAGAGTTTTCTGTTTCTACATCGCCATCATCATCGGTAATAGTAAATGTTGGTGTTTGGTAATCGTCACCACTGCGTTTTGTGCCATCAAAATGAAAGTTAAAGCCTTCATTACCCGTTTCAAGCTTTGCAGCAACGGTGTTTGAATTTGATATTGTATCGTGGCTGTATTCAGCTGAACCGGTTAAATCGTCAATATTACTTGTAGGAATGCGGTTATCAACTACGTTTACCACACCGCCAATAGCACCAGATCCGTAAAGTAGTGTACTTGGACCGCGAAGAACTTCAATTTGTTCAGCTGCTAAGCTGTCACTTGATGTTGCATGATCAGGGCCAATACGTGATGCGTCACTTGCATCCAAACCGTTTTGAGTAATTTTAACGCGAGGTCCATCTAAGCCACGAATAATTGGACTTGATGACACAGGGCCAAAATAACTTGCATTTACACCAGGTAAACCTTTGAGTGTTTCACCAAGTGTTGGCTTTGATTTATTTCTTAATTCATCACCAGAAAGAACGCTTACTGGCGAAATCATTTCTAGACTATTTTTATGAAGCGCAGAGGCGTAAACAACGACAGTTTCAACCGATGTTGGCTTAAGTGAAACTGTGACATTATTAGAAGATTCTGTAACGGCAATGCGAGAGTCGATGTAGTTATCTTTACTGATATGAAGCTGGCTATTAGCGTCAACTTCAATAGCAAACTCGCCTAACTCATTACTTTTAACACCTTGGTTTTTGCCATGTACATGGACAGAGGCATTTTTTATAGGTTGATTTTTATCATCGGTTACTTTACCCGTAACCGTTGCAGCAAGTGCTGTTTGAGAACATAAAACAGAAAAAATAGCAGAAGAGATTAATGTTAACTTTGTCATGGGGATTTTGTTTCGAAGTTACTATGTTGTGATATAATATAACACCGTAAAATTGACGAATCAACAATGTTATACTATAGCTCTATACTTCGCGTTTAAACAGCAAAAATCATAGATAAACAGCTTTGTTTATTTATCTACTGTCTATCATGAGTATATCGAGTTTTTGCTGAGCTCTAGTTTGGTTTTTTATGTCACTTGGTTCGATCATTTCGCACTCATCTCGGATCATTTCGGGTATAAGGCTAGGGTAGTGTCGGCAGTCTTCTGGGCGGTCGAGATAAATACTGCATGTGTACATATTTTTAGCAAGAGGCTCTTTTTTGGGGGCTATTTCTAAAAATGGGCAGGTAGACAAACGCATACCTGTTTTTGGGTCGAACCAAATTTCATTGTTTTTAACGTATTCATAAATTTCGGGATTAAAAAGCTCCCATAAGTCTATTTCTTCTTTTGATGCGCTTAAATCGCCACCGCCGTACTTAATACAGCATTTACCACACTGGTTACATTCTTTCATAATTTAGTTGGTTGTTAACGAATTTAAGTTAGCTGCTAGTGTAGCACTGAATTTATTTTTAGCTGTTCTAAAAGGTTAGCATTTTTGATAATAAACTAATCATAATACTGATTACACACCTTGTTACCCTTTATAGCGTGCACATCAATATGAATAGTTTAGGCTGAATGTCTATTAGGAATAAATTAGCAGGGAGTAACCATGAAAGACGCTTTAGATAATTTTAAGACAGAATTTAATGCAAAACGCTTGTATTGGAAAAATCTGAAAAGCTACAAAGCAAAAGTGTTCATTATTCTCTTATTTGTAGCTGTTATTGCGCTAAAAATATTTACGACTGTTTTTACCTTCGATTGGATAGTGGGTTTGTTTTAGTACCTTTTTCCGTTTCTACCTGAGTACGTTAAGTTATTGCCCTAATTTGAATGAAATTTTAACCACAAAGCGTTTAACGTCTACGCTATGGTCATTATTAATGTATTATTACGCCATACAGCTAATTCAATAAATCAGTGGTTAAAATAAGCTTTTAATCACTGAAAACACTATTTTTACTAAAGTAAAAGGCATTAAACTGAATAACCTACTCAAGGTTAGAGAGTAAAAGCATTTAGTTTAGTAACCTAAAGGATACCTCGCAATGATGAACACAAAAGTATATAAAGCGGTACATGACCTTGCAGAAGATTTAATGGCGGCAGCTAATAAAAACAACCGCGAAAAGTTTGAATCGTTATTTGCTGAGCTAAAAGCTATTTGTATAGAAAATGAAAACACATCCAAAGATCACCCAGTACAGTGGGAAACCCTAGCCGATTTTACTGAAGAGCTAGAAGAGGCAATCACCACTTACGAAAAAGCACTAGCAAAATCTGTTGCCATTAATAACAAAGATCATATGTCATCGGTGGCTTATTCAATGGCGACATTACAGCTAGAGCTTGGTCAAAAAGATGAAGCTATTAAAAATCTGCAAAGTGCTAAAGTTAGTGCTAATAAAATTGAAGACAAAGAACTTAAAGCTGAAATACACGACCTACTAGAGTCACTTATTGAAGAAGAAGGTTAAATAGATAACTTATCCATATTAAATGTGATTCTTGTGGATTTAGCTTGAGCTTAATAAAGCGCTGATTGTTTATACCCTCAGCGCTTTTTTATGTTCGCTATAAATACTAAACCAAAAGAAAAGGCTTACTATTGAGTTAGCTTATTCATAAAATCGACAATGTACTTTGCAATTTCTACTGGTTTTTCTTCAACACTAAAGTGCCCTGAATCGAGTAAATGTAGTTCAGCGTTCGGTACATCTTTTAAGTATGCTTTAGCGCCTGCGGCTATAAACGCAGGGTCGTTTTTACCCCATACAATTAACGTTGGTGGTTGGTACTTGCGTAAATAAGCTTGCCATTTTGGATAGTCGAGAAGGTTGTTGTAGTAATCTTGTAGCAATTGGACTTGAATTACTCTATCGGATTTGGTTTGTAAAAAGTGAAGATCGTGAGTCCAGCTATCTGGGCTCATCACTTCTGGGTTACTTTGTACGTCTCGTAAATATTGCTTATTAATAATGGCTTTATTAGACGTGAACGAATAAATTTTATCCCTCTGCGCTTGTGTTTTGTCCTCATTCGCGGCTTTAAAAAACGCTTGCCTCGCTAGGGTTAACCCTTCTAAATACGCATTGCCATTTTGTACAATAAGTGCATCAAGCCTATTTGGGTTATTTAACAACATTCTAAATCCCACAGGTGCTCCAAAGTCTTGTATATATAGGCTGTAGCGTTTTATTTTTAGCGTTGTTAGTAACCCTTCAACGTATTGAGCTAGTAATTCAAAAGTATATTTTTGAGTTTCTGGGTTTGGGCGTGCGCTATAACCAGAACCTAGATAATCAGGCGCTATTATATGAAAGCGACCGGATAAAAGAGGGATTAGTTCGCGATAGCTGTGAGATGAGGACGGATAGCCATGCAACAACACAATGGTTTGTTCATGTTGCGTACCCGCTTCTCGGTAGAATATTTTTTTACCGTCGACGTTTGCATATTTATAAATAGTTTTTGAAGGCCATGCTGCATCTGTTGTATATACTTTAGCAGTAAGTGTCGACATAGAAATTAGTAAAAACACAATAATAGAAACGATGTGAGCAGGTTTTATTTTAAGTTTTTTTTGTATATTTGGATGCATAAGTAAACTCGTGTTTTTTGTAATAACGCTTTATTAATTTACTAGACCTGTTATTTACACATTTATATTCAGATTATAACGTTGTAGTTTCACAGCAAAGAAGGGTACAGCAGAAGTAAGTGTAGCTTTGGATCTTACAAGATACTTATGAGCTAACAGTAGGTTAGGGCGTTAGCTCTTTATTCGCCGCTTTTTTGTATTTGAAATAGCTTATTAAATAAACGGCTATAGGAATCGTTGGGCTTAAAAAGATGTGAGGATGAAAATAGATACCACGTTCGTCATATAGAAACACATATAACACGACCGCAAACGTTGAAGGTAAGGGAAAGATGATTGCACCGTGCCCAACAGCCGCAAATAGTGTCCACGAGAAAACACTAGGCCAAAGCACTGCTCTGATGTAAGCACCTTTATTAGTCGCTTTAGCCTTTTTAGCGTAATTACGTGAAAAAAAATAAGATATTATCGTTGGAAACAAAGTTAAAATGATACTTAGCAGTATAAGCATAGTGATTCAATTCCTTTTGATATTATTTTCATAACCCAGTTTTTCACAACTTATTAATTGGTTTGAGTTGATACCGTTTTTAAAGCAGCAATTTGCTTAATTTCAACAGCTGTTAATGCCTGATATAACCTAGGATAGGGCCAACCATAGCCCCATCTGAAAGTCGATGGTATATAAGGGCTGCCACCAAATCGAACTCCAACAAGCATAAGGTTCGCTATACTCGTTTCGCCGGCTTCAATAACACACTGTTGCAAGGCTTTATCTGCTGCTAAACGTTGCCAATAAGTGCCACCTTGCCAGTAGGCGTAGTCGTGCGCTTTACAACATGCAAGCCACAACTTTTTATGTTTTGTGGTGCCGTCCGGAAAAGCACTACAGCCATCTGATGTGAACGGTTTTATATTTTCAGCATTTGCTGTATTACTTAATATGACCAGTAAGACAATGGGACTGAAACGCAATATTTTCATGCGAAATAGTGTATTAGTAAAATTATACATGATTTTAAGTGTTGCTATTTTAGTTACAAATGATAACACTTTAAAAAATATAAAAAAGATTTTTACTGTTTATAGACCAGTTATGCTTATATGATAATTTTGATTAAGAGCTTTTTGTTTAGATACTCTATGCGTTCTATTTTCTTAGATAGTTGAGAGGTGATAATACTAAAAGTTCTGGTTAAAAAATTTACTACAATATTTGGTTAAGGTTTACACATGGTGTGTTGCATTTGTACTTTAGGGGATAAGCTGTGCTAGAACAGATAGAAAATTGGATTGACTCTACAAATTTAAAATACAGTAGTCAAAAAGTGAGTTGTGATAAATTCAGTAGTGAATTTGATGGGTTTTATCCTACCGAGTTTTTAAAAAACGCATATTACGTTGTTGTAGACCAAATACCAAAGCCAGACTTTGTGGGTCTACGAGAAATGGGCCTAGGTGATTTTGTCGATATGGACGCGGCGGGTATAACGTATAAAAATACTTATTATATACTTCCCCACGTCGCTACTAATTTAAGGGTTCATTTTCATGAACTTGTTCATGTTGCGCAGTGGCTTGAGTTAGGCGCTGACGCATTTATGCATCGTTACATTAGTGAAATTCAACGTGTGGGATATCACCATGCTCCGCTCGAAAAGATGGCATACGCGCTTGACGAGCAATTTGCTAGTCGTGGTAAAAAAATAGATGTGCCAAAATATGTAAGTCATACGTTGTAATTAGCGCTGAATTTTAAAGGAATTTTTATGAACAAAACGTTAGGATGCTTTTTTACTTTAATGTGTATTGATGCACAAGCTGTCACGTTTGAAGAAAGTATAGTATCAGCCTTACTAGAGCGAACAAAACACAATATTACCTACGACGGGGCTTATCACTCAATTGCTTACCCTGGTGGTGATGTGCCTGAAAATATTGGGGTATGTACCGACGTTATAATCAGAAGTTATAGAAAGTTAGGTATAGATTTACAAAAACGTGTACACGAAGATATGTTGCAAAACTTTGCATTGTATCCTTCTAAACGTATATGGGGTTTAACTAAGCCGGATAAAAATATAGACCACCGAAGAGTGCCTAATTTACAAACTTATTTTAAAAGACATGGGCACATGTTGAGTATCTCTGCTAACCCAGCAGATTATGAAGCTGGAGATATAGTTACATGGATGTTACCGGGCAATTTACCGCACATTGGTATGGTGATTGATGAGCACTCAAAAGAGACAGGCAATCCGTTTATAGTTCATAATATTGGTCGAGGGCCCCAAAAAAGCGATATGCTTTTTAATTATAAAATTACAGGGCATTATCGCTTCGTACCAGAAGGCTTTTAGCTAAGGCATTAATATTTAACTTAAACTCTGTACTATAAATTTCCTCAAGCAGAATTTAAAAATGCTTATTTTAAACTAATACTTATATTTCCATTGGGTTTACAGCAGCACAGCAGGATTTCACCTTCGCGTACAAAGGCTAAAGGCTCTTCGTTGTATTCAACATTACCTGTGAGTAAGGTCGCTCTACACGCTCCACAATAGCCTTCGCGGCATTGATACGCTACGTCTATTTTTTGGGATTCTAAGCACAGTAAAACTGAAGGGCAGCCAGTGGTAAATTCTATACACTGGCTGTTATCTGCAAGCGTTATGCTTGCAGTGGGTTTGTCACTCATTATAAATCAAAGTCACCAAATTCTGAGGCATCTACTTGTGAATCAATTTGACCAACAAGGTATGAGCTAATTTCAGCTTCTTGTGGTGCTACTTGCACGTTGTCTGATACAAGCCATGAGTTGATCCATGGAATAGGGTTGCTGTTGTTATCAAACTGAGCAGGTAGGCCAATAGCGGTCATACGTGCATTAGTAATGTATTCAACATACTGACATAAAATGTGTTTGTTTAAACCAATCATAGAGCCATCTTTGAATAAGTACTCTGCCCATTCTTTTTCTTGCTCAGCTGCTTCTACAAACATTTTAATGGCTTCGTCGCGGCACTGCGCAGCAACAATCGCCATTTCTGGGTCGTCTTTACCATCTTGCATAATGTTTAAAATATGCTGAGTACCCGAAAGGTGAAGTGCTTCATCACGTGCGATTAGCTTGATGATTTTAGCGTTACCTTCCATTAATTCACGTTCAGCAAACGCAAACGAACATGCAAAGCTAACGTAAAAACGAATTGCTTCAAGAATGTTTACCGACATCATAGCAAGGTAAAGTTTCTTTTTAAGTTCGAATAAATTAACAATAACTGTTTTACCGTTAATCTCGTGTTTGCCTTCGCCATATAGGTTGTAAAGCGATACAGAATTAATTAAATCATCGTAGTACGTTGTTACTGCATCAGCACGCTCGCTGATCTTGTCATTACTCACAATATCATCAAAAATAAGCTCTGGTGATTGCGTTACGTTACGAATGATGTGCGTGTATGAGCGACTGTGAATTGTTTCACTAAATGCCCATGTTTCTATCCACGTTTCTAGCTCTGGAATAGATACAATAGGAAGTAGGGCAACGTTAGGCGATCGCCCTTGAACACTATCAAGCAATGTTTGATATTTTAAGTTACTTAAAAATATGTGCTTTTCGTGATCTGGTAATGCTTGAAAGTCTAACCGGTCTTTACTTACATCTACTTCCTCAGGACGCCAAAAGAAAGACAGTTGCTTTTCAATTAACTTTTCGAAAATAGGGTATTTTTGTTGATCGTAACGCGATACGTTTACAGTTTGGCCAAAAAACATTGGCTCTTGCATTTGGTTATTATGATTACGGCTAAAAGTAGTATAAGACATGTTTATCACTCAAAAAACTATCAGAACAAAGCGGGCTAAACGCCCGCTTAAAATTAAAATCAGCAACTATATTTTACACGCGCCGCCTGCACAATCGTCATCTTCGACTTCTGGCGTGTCGTCTTGTGCATCAGATGCACCATCGCGTGTATTATGGTAGTACAAGGTTTTAACACCTAATTTGTAGGCGCCTAGTAAGTCTTTTAATAAGACTTTCATAGGTACTTTACCACCTTCGAATTTGTTTGGATCATAATTAGTATTGGCCGAGATAGTTTGGTCAATAAATTTTTGCATTATGCCTACAAGTTGCAAGTAACCATCGTTTGATGGAATATCCCACAATAGCTCGTAATTATCTTTCAAACGTTCGTACTCAGGTACTACTTGCTTCAAAATACCGTCTTTACTTGCTTTAACGCTAATGTGACCACGTGGTGGCTCAATACCGTTAGTTGCGTTAGAAATTTGCGACGATGTTTCTGATGGCATTAACGCACTTAGTGTTGAGTTACGCATACCGTGCTCTTGAATGCTCGCACGAAGTGAATCCCAATCTAGGTGAAGAGGTTCATCACAAATTTTGTCTAGGTCACGTTTGTACGTATCTGTTGGCATAATACCTTGAGAGTACGTTGTTTCGTTAAACTTAGGACATGCACCACGTTCTTTAGCAAGCTCATTAGACGCTTTCATTAAGTAATATTGAATCGCTTCAAATGTTTTGTGAGTTAGCGCATTTGCGCTGCCGTCTGAATAACGCTTACCGTTTTTAGCTAAGTAGTATGCGTAGTTGATTACACCTATACCTAACGTACGACGTCCCATAGTGGCATTACGTGCAGCCGGTACTGGGTAGTCTTGGAAATCAAGTAAGTTATCAAGTGCACGTACTGCAAGCTCAGCGAGTTCTTCAAGCTCATCAAGTGACTCTATTGCACCTAAGTTAAACGCAGATAGTGTACAAAGAGCAATTTCGCCTTCTTCGTCGTTCACGTTATTTAGTGGCTTAGTTGGCAATGCAATTTCTAAACATAAGTTAGATTGGCGAATTGGCGCCACTTTAGAAATAAACGGGCTATGCGTATTACAGTGATCCACATTTTGTAAGTAAATACGACCTGTGCTCGCACGCTCTTGAGCAAACATTGAGAAAAGCTCAATTGCTTTAATACGCTTTTTACGAATTGAGTCGTCTTGCTCGTATTTAATGTATAACGCGTCAAACTCGTCTTGGTCTTCAAAGAAGGCGTCGTAAAGACCTGGTACGTCTGATGGGCTAAATAACGTAATATAGTCGTCTTTAATTAAACGAGAATACATTAATTTATTAAACTGTACGCCGTAATCTAAGTGACGAACACGGTTGTCATCTACACCACGGTTATTTTTAAGTACGAGTAGGTTTTCTACTTCTAAGTGCCAAAGCGGGTAGAATAATGTTGCTGCGCCGCCGCGTACACCGCCTTGTGAACAGCTTTTAACCGCTGTTTGAAAGTGCTTGTAAAATGGAATACAACCGGTGTGGTATGCTTCGCCGTTACGAATATGGCTACCTAGAGCACGAATACGACCTGCGTTAATACCAATCCCCGCACGCTGAGAAACGTATTTTACAATAGCTGACGACGTTGCATTGATTGAATCAAGGCTGTCGCCACATTCAATAAGTACGCAAGAGCTAAATTGACGAGTAGGCGTACGTACACCCGACATAATAGGCGTAGGCAATGATATTTTGAACATTGATACCGCATCGTAAAAACGTTTGATGTAATCAGTACGTGTTTCACGTGGGTAGTCAGAGAACAAGCTCGCGGCCACTAAAATATATAAAAACTGTGCACTTTCGTAAATTTCACCCGATACACGGTTTTGAACTAAGTATTTACCTTCAAGCTGTTTTACTGCTGCGTAGCTAAAGTTAAGATCGCGAGAATGATCTAGGTATGCATCTAGCTCGTCAAGCTCTTGCTCTGTGTAATCTACAAGTAAATGAGCGTCGTAGCGTTTGTCTTCAACCATTTTTGTTACGTGGTCAAATAAACGTGGTGGCTCAAACTGACCATACGCTTTTTTACGTAAATGGAACACGGCTAAACGTGCCGCTAAGTACTGGTAATCAGGCGATTCTTTTGAAATCTGATCTGCAGCTGCTTTAATAATGGTTTCGTGAATATCTTTAGTACGAATACCGTCGTAAAACTGAATGTGTGATTTTAATTCAACTTGCGAAACCGATACGTTTTTTAAACCTTCGGCGGCCCATTCAATAACGCGATGGATCTTATCCAGATCAAGAGGCTCTTTACGCCCGTCACGTTTGCTTACAGATAACTGTTGGTTCATTTGCCTGTATTCCTTGGGGATTATGTATTTTGACCAATGCTTTATACCTCGCAATCGCAAGGTACATACTCATTTATTATAAGTTTCACCGTATTGGCGAATTTAATTGAATAACATTTGGCCACAATATCTGGTGTTGTTCAATTTGGAGATCACAAGATAGTGTGGTCTGAGTTGTTTTGCAAGGGACATAATTGCCCCTGTTTGTGGATAACTTTGGGATAACGTACTTGTGTTAGTAGACACTCACCTTCGAACAATCATTTAAGTTGAAATATGTAAAAATCAACTAATGTTCTACTAAATTTACGCAATTTTAAAATAAATTTCGACTGGTTTTTTTATCATCAAGCTTTGCGTAAAAACTAACACGATCACAATATATAGTGTTTATTAATTAACATAGCACTATATGTGGCTTCAGTGTACTACCTAAGTGAATTGTTTAGTGTTCATGGTAGAACGCTTTTATAAATGAAAAGCATAATTAGAGGTAAGATATAGAAATGGGCTAAAAGATAGCCCATTTAAATTTATACAAAGAGCATGCTGCTCAGTGTAATAATTTTAAAAATACCTATTATTACACTTTCTGATATTTCTATAGATAAACTGAACTTCAACTTTAGTTATCCTAAATCTGAGTTTAGTCACTTGCCGATAATATAAGAATAAGATACGCTCAAACTTCCACACTAGGGCGCTTTCCTAAAATTTTAGCAAGTGTCTTTGCTAACATCATATTCAAACCTTGGGTATGATGTTAGCCCCTCCACCTAGTTGAAATATCAATTCCATCAAAGTGTTAATAAAACTTTAATGTGGTCTGAGTTGTTTTGCAAGGGACATACTTGCCCCTGTCTGTGGATAACTTTGGGATAATGTAATTATGTTAGTAGACGCTCACACATAAATGACAATTAAACTAATGATCTGCTAAATTTACGCAATTTGAAAATAAATTTCGACTGGTTTTATTATCATCAAGCTTTGCGTAAAAACTAACATAATCACAATATATAGTGTTTAATAATTAACATGGCACTATATATGGTTGAATCCATCAATCGGACTTTGCCAGTTAAAGTTGGCATTCCAGCTAACAGCTTCGTCAATGCTAGGTACATAGCCCCAAAGTGCTGTGGCGGTATGCATACCTGCAGCTTTGCCTGCTTGAATGTCACGCTGTGCATCGCCAATGTACAAGCAGCGTTTAGGGTCTACCCCCATCAGCTTTGCACTATGTATAAGTGGTAAAGGTGAGGGTTTAGCCTCAGCTAAAGTGTCGCCACTGATCACAACACTTGCATCTTTTAAAGCGGGAATAGCAGCCACTAAAGGATCAGTTAAAAAGCCGGGCTTGTTAGTCATGATCCCCCATTTGATCTTTTTATGAGAAAGCGCAATAAGTAGTGGTTCTATACCAGAAAAACAAACGGTTTGATTTGCTATGTTTGCAGCATACTCATCAACAAGCTGTTCAATAAGTGTGCTTTGTGCTTGCTCAGGCCATAACGCTTTAAAACCAGCTTCTAATAATGCACCAGCACCGTTAGAGGCAGCAGGGCGATAAACATCGCTGGTTACTTCATCTACGCCTTGCGAGCGAAGTACAGCATTCAAAGCAGCGCCTAAATCATCTGCGGTATCAAGAAGCGTACCGTCTAAGTCAAATAAAAACGCATCGTAATTTACAAGTGAAGTGGGGGTTTGAGAGCTAGCCATTAAGCTAACTTCTCAAAATGAAGTATGTAATTAACGCTTACATCTGTATTTAGTGTGTATTGCTTTGAAAACGGGTTATACGTTAATCCTGCACTTGCACGCACTTTTAATCCAGCTTGCTCTGCCCATGCGATTAATTGCGCAGGCTTAATAAACTTTTTATGGTCGTGCGTACCTTCTGGTACCATTTTTAGCAGCTTTTCAGCGCCAACAATGGCATACAAGTAAGACTTAGGTGTTTTATTAAGGGTAGAGAAAAAAACGTCTGCGCCTGGTTTAGCAAGCTCTGCTACAGCATGAATGATAGAGGCAGGGTCGGGCACGTGCTCTAACATTTCCATACAGGTAATCACGTCGAAGCGTTCAGGATGCTGTGACGCAAATTCTTCGGCAGGTACTTTTATGTAATCTACATTTACACCTGTTTCTAAACTGTGTAATTTGGCAACAGTTAAGGGCTCTTGCCCCATGTCTATGCCTGTTACGTTTGCCCCCATACGCGCCATACTTTCACTGAGTATGCCGCCACCGCAACCTACGTCGAGTGTTTCTTTGTCGAAAAGGCCTTGAGTTTTATTAGCTATAAAGTCTAATCGTAATGGGTTAATTTCGTGAAGAGGTTTAAATTCCCCGTCTTGGTCCCACCAACGCTCTGCGATGGCTTCAAATTTTGCTATTTCTGCGTGATCTACATTTTGATGTTCGGTCATAAAATACTTCCTCGTCAATCTGAGGCCATTATATAGGGCTAAATTGATAAATCGCAAAGTTTTGCGCCTGTAAATCCAAATTAATTGTGATAGCATGGTCACTTAGAAATAATAACAAATACTCTTGGCGCCTAATACCGGGTTGCAAAGAGCTGATACTGAAGGAATGTGATATCAAATGACTGATCTCGCCAATGAAATTCTGCCAGTCAATATTGAAGACGAGTTAAAAAACTCCTACTTAGATTACGCGATGAGTGTAATTGTAGGACGTGCACTACCAGACGTACGTGATGGTTTAAAACCTGTTCACCGCCGCGTTTTGTTTGCAATGAACGAGCTTAGTAATGATTGGAACAAGCCTTACAAAAAATCGGCCCGTGTGGTCGGTGATGTAATCGGTAAATACCACCCACACGGCGATAGTGCAGTTTATGACACAATAGTCCGTATGGCACAGCCATTCTCTCTACGTTATATGCTTGTAGATGGCCAAGGTAACTTCGGTTCGGTTGATGGTGATTCAGCAGCGGCAATGCGTTATACAGAAGTACGTATGGCAAAAATGTCGCATGAGTTATTGGCCGATCTTGAAAAAGAAACGGTTGATTTCGTACCTAACTACGATGGCACAGAGCAAATTCCTGACGTTTTACCAACGAAGGTTCCTAACTTATTAGTAAATGGTTCATCAGGTATTGCGGTAGGTATGGCGACTAACATCCCACCACATAACTTAACTGAAGTGGTTAATGGCTGTTTAGCACTTATTCAAAATCCTGATTTAACTATTCATGAGTTAATGGATTATATCCCAGGCCCTGATTTCCCAACTGCTGCAATTATCAACGGTAAAAAAGGCATCGAACAAGCCTATTTAACTGGCCGTGGTAAAGTGTACATGCGTGCACGCGCCGAAATCGAAACCGATGAAAAAACGGGTCGCGAAACAATCATCGTTCATGAAATTCCTTATCAAGTAAATAAAGCACGCTTAATTGAAAAAATAGCTGAGCTTGTTAAAGATAAGAAAATTGAAGGCATTAGCGCATTACGTGACGAATCTGATAAAGACGGTATGCGTATCGTTATTGAGATAAAACGTGGTGACGTAGGTGAAGTAATATTAAACAACTTATATTCTCAAACCCAGTTACAAACTGTGTTTGGTATGAATATGGTTGCGTTAATAAATAATCAACCTAAGTGTTTTAACTTAAAAGAAATGCTTGAAGAGTTTATTATTCACCGCCGTGAAGTAGTAACTCGTCGTACAGTATTTGACTTACGTAAAGCCCGCGACCGTGCACACACGCTTGAAGGCTTAGCAATTGCACTTGCTAACATTGACCCAATAATTGAGCTTATTCGTAAATCTCCAACACCTGCTGAAGCTAAAGTTGCTTTAACAGCGCGTCCGTGGGAATTAGGTAATGTACAAGCAATGCTTGAAAAAGCCGGCGAAGACAATGTAGCTCGTCCTGATTGGTTAGCTGCGGAGTTAGGTATTCGTGATGGGCAGTACTATATTTCTGAGCAACAAGCTCAAGCAATATTAGATTTACGCTTACACAAGTTAACAGGTCTTGAACATGAAAAGATCTTAACTGAATATCAAGCGCTTTTAGATTTAATTGCTGAACTATTATACATTTTGGCTACACCTGAGCGTTTAATGGAAGTTATTCGTGATGAGCTAGTTGAAATAAAAGAGCAATATGGTGATGAGCGCCGTACTGAAATTAACGCTGCTGCACACGATATTAGCTTAGAAGATTTAATTACTGAAGAAAACGTCGTTGTTACGCTTTCTCACGAAGGTTACGTTAAGTATCAAGCATTGTCTGATTACGAAGCGCAACGTCGTGGTGGTAAAGGTAAATCTGCAACGAAGATGAAAGATGAAGATTTCATCGAGCGTTTATTAGTGGCAAACACGCACGATACAATATTGTGCTTCTCAACTGCGGGCCGTTTGTACTGGCTTAAAGTTTACCAGTTACCACTTGCAAGTCGTGCTGCGCGCGGCAAGCCAATTGTTAACTTATTGCCACTTGAAGATGATGAGCGTATTACAGCTATCTTACCTGTACGCGAGTACGAAGATGATAAATACATCTTTATGGCTACAGCATTTGGTACAGTGAAGAAAACACCACTTACAGCATACAGTCGTCAACGTGCGAGCGGTATTATTGCTGTTAACCTAAATGAAGGCGATAGCCTAATTGGTGTTGATATTACCGACGGTAGCAACGAAATTATGTTGTTTACTGATGCAGGTAAAGTTGTACGCTTTAAAGAAGCTGAAGAATCAGCAGTAGTTGATGAAGACGGCAACCCAGTACTTGATGAAGAGGGTAACCCAGAAATTCGTTTCAAAGGTGTACGTCCTATGGGCCGTACTGCTACGGGTGTTCGTGGTATTAAAATGGCCGATGATCAACGCGTAGTATCGTTAATTGTACCAAAAACTGATGGTGCAATTTTAACGGTAACTGAAAACGGTTACGGTAAACGTACTCAACTTGAAGATTACCCATCTAAGAGCCGTGCAACACAAGGTGTTGTATCTATCAAGGTGAGTGAGCGTAACGGTGCTGTTGTAGGTGCTGTACAAGTTGACGACAACGATGAAATAATGATTATTTCTAATCGTGGTACCTTAGTACGTACTCGCGTTAATGAAGTTTCTACGGTTGGACGTAACACGCAAGGTGTTATTTTGATCAGAACTATTGACGAAGAGCAAGTAGTTGGTTTACAACGTATCGAAGAGATTGAAGTTACAGAAAGTGACTTAATTGATATTGAAGACGTTGAAACAGTTGATGCAGTTATAGACGAAGCCGTGGATGACAATCCTCCTTCTGAATAATTGAAATTGAAAAAGCGGCTAAGGCCGCTTTTTTTAATGTTGTTGAAAAAAATTAATAGAGCATAAATTTTATTATTTATGCTCAGTAGTTAAATTACTGGAATGAGGCAAAGGTAATGAGTAAATACAATTTTTGTGCGGGGCCAGCCATGCTTCCGCAAGCGGTTATGCAAAAAGCACAAAAAGAATTTTTGGATTGGCAAGATTTGGGTGTGTCTGTGATGGAAATAAGCCATCGCAGCAAAGACTTTTTAGCACTCACAGCTAAATGCGAAGCCAGCCTTCGTCGATTAATGAACATTAGTGATGAGTTTGAAGTGCTATTTATGCACGGTGGTGGTCGCGGTCAATTTAGTGCCGTTCCTTTAAACTTGCACCAAGAAGGTAAAGCTGCGGTTTATTGCGAAAATGGTGTGTGGTCTAAAAGTGCAACGGATGAAGCTAATAAGTTTACTAAAGTAACCTCTATTGATGTACGTAATGATGCTAATGGCGAGTTTTCAATAAAACAAGTAGCTGACTGGGTTTTACCTGCTGATGCATCGTACATTCACTACTGTCCTAATGAAACGGTAGATGGACTAGAAATTTTTGAAGTACCAACACACCCAACGGCGCCAATTGTCGCAGATATGTCATCGACTATTTTATCGCGCGAGATCGACGTTAATAAATTTGATTTAATCTATGCTGGTGCACAAAAAAATATCGGTCCATCGGGTATTTCAATCGTTATTGTTCGTAAAACATTACTCGAGCGTAAAGGTCTAGCAAAGCCAGGGATTTTAGATTACGCCCTTGAAGCAAAACAGGGTAGCATGTTTAACACTCCACCTACTTTTGCATGGTATTTAGCTGCACAAGTATTTGAATGGCTCGAAAGTAATGGCGGCGTTAAAGCAATGGAAGCGCAAAATATTGCAAAAGCGCAGTTACTTTATGATTTTATTGATGAATCTTCTTTTTATACCAATAAAGTAGCTAAGCATTGTCGTTCACGAATGAATGTTCCATTTTGGCTTAATGATGAAAGCTTGAATGAAAAGTTTGTTACGCAATCTAAAGACGCAGGTTTGTTAGCACTTGAGGGTCACAGAATAGTTGGCGGTATGCGTGCAAGTATTTATAACGCAATGCCTCTTGAAGGTGTTCAGGCGCTTGTGGATTTTATGGCTAGCTTTGCAAAGGAGAATAGCTAATGGAGCAACTTCGCTTAGAGCCTATTTCTCGTGTAAATGGCTCAGTAACTTTACCTGGGTCAAAAAGCTTATCAAACCGTATTTTATTATTAGCAGCACTTGCTAATGGAACAACCGTTGTAGAGAACTTACTTGATAGTGATGATATTCGTCATATGTTGGGGGCTTTAAAGCTTTTAGGTGTAAATGTAACACTTAATGAAGAGCACACCATAGCAACTGTAAATGGCGTAGGTGGCATTTTTAAAACGCCTAGTGAACCTTTGTTTTTAGGCAATGCGGGTACTGCATATCGCCCTTTAACAGCTGTGCTTGCGGCTGTAAGTGGCGAATATGAGTTAATAGGCGAGCCACGCATGGAAGAGCGCCCAATAGGGCACTTAGTTGATGCACTGCAAGCACTAGGCGGTGACATTACTTACACTAAACATAAAGATTATCCACCACTTAAAATAGTGGGTGGGCAAATAAATGGCGGAGAAGTTGAAATTGACGGCAGTATTTCAAGTCAATTTTTAACGGCTTTATTAATGGCAGCTCCTTTATTTAGCGGTGATACACACATAACAATTAAAGGTACTTTAGTCTCTAAGCCTTATATTGATATTACTTTAGGCGTTATGGCTCGTTTTGGAATTAATGTTCAACACGATAATTATGCAACCTTTAAAGTAAAAGGTGGTCAACAGTACCAATCACTTGAACGCATAATGGTTGAAGGTGACGCATCGTCGGCTTCTTATTTTGTTGCAGCAGCAGCTATTGCTGGCGGCGAGATTGAAATTAAAGGTGTTGGCGCTAAATCGGTTCAAGGTGATATTGGTTTTGCAAAAGTAATGGAACAAGTAGGCGCTAAAGTAGAGTGGTATGATGAGCGTTTAGTGGTTAGAAAGGGCGAATTAAAAGGCGTAGACATTGACGCTAATGCTATCCCTGATGCTGCTATGACACTTGCAACCGTTGCGCTTTTTGCCAAAGGCCCAACAGCTATTCGCAATATATATAACTGGCGCGTAAAAGAGACAGATCGTTTATATGCAATGGCTACCGAGCTTCGTAAAGTAGGTGCGCATGTAGTAGAAGGTGAAGATTTTATAGAGATCACACCACCGGAAACATTTAATGACGTTGCTATTGATACGTATGACGATCACCGTATTGCTATGTGTTTTTCAATGGTTGCCGTAGGCGGAAAGCCTATAACCATTAATGATCCTAAGTGCACTTATAAAACATTCCCTACTTTTTTCAATGTTTTAGCGTCGGTAAGTGAATAGGGCTTTTATAACTATTTATAAAAAGTTACACACTTATAGCAGATATATTTTAATAACTGACGTATAATGTCGCGGTTTATTTAGGTGTGCATTGCAGGAGGTTTTAAATGCAGGCGTTATTAATGCCCGTGATCACCGTTGATGGCCCAAGTGGTTCAGGTAAAGGAACTGTTTGTCGCTTGTTAGCCGACAAGTTAGGGTGGGATGTGTTAGATAGCGGTGCGATTTATCGCGTTTTATCTTTAGCTGCACTTCATCACCAAATTGCATTAGATAATGAAGAAGGGTTAGTCCCGCTTGCTGCAAACTTAGATGTGCAGTTTTTGGTAGATAGCCAAACTAATGCAGGAAAAGTTATTTTAGAAGGCGAAGACGTAACAACCACTATTCGTAATGAAGAAGTGGGTGCAGCTGCATCGAAAGTAGCTGCTTTACCTCGCGTTCGTGAAGCACTATTACGTCGCCAGCGTGCGTTTCGCACTGAAAATGGCTTAATTGCTGATGGCAGAGATATGGGCACTGTGGTATTTCAAGATGCGCCGTTAAAAATATATTTAACCGCTAGCGCAGAAGAACGTGCTCGTAGACGCTTTGTTGAGTTGAATGAGCGCGGCCATGATGTTACACTAAGTGGTCTATTACAGGACATTCAAGCTCGTGATGAGCGCGATATGAATCGTGCCGTTGCTCCGCTTGTACCTGCAGAAGATGCTATCGAGATAGACACTAGTGAGCTTAATGCTCAGCAAGTGTTTGATAAAGTTATAACTTTAGTTGATATTGCAATCTCTGAAGGTCGGCTTCCTAAACGAAGCTAAACACTTTTTATGCGCCAGCAGGATGCCAGTGCTATTTTAACAACCCCATGCAGCATGGTTGCTTATTGGTATTAATATATGAGACGTATATTCGTATGTCAGAAAATTTTGCGCAGTTATTTGAAGAAAGCTTAAAGGGTTTTGAAGCAGAGCAAGGCTCTATTGTTAAAGGTACAGTAATCTCTATCGAGAATAACATTGTACTTGTAGATGCTGGTCTTAAATCAGAAAGTGCTATCCCTGCAGAGCAGTTCAAAAATGCTGCTGGTGAACTTGAAGTTGCTGTAGGCGACGAAGTAGATGTTGCACTAGATGCAATTGAAGACGGTTTCGGTGAAACTATCCTTTCTCGTGAGAAAGCGAAGCGTCACGAAGCGTGGATCCGTCTTGAGAAAGCATGTGAAGAGCAAGAGACTGTTACTGGTGTTATCAACGGTAAAGTTAAAGGCGGTTTCACAGTTGAAGTTGATTCAATCCGTGCTTTCCTACCTGGTTCACTTGTTGATGTTCGTCCAGTACGTGACACAACTCACCTTGAAGGCAAAGAGCTTGAATTTAAAGTAATCAAGCTTGACCAAAAACGTAACAACGTTGTTGTTTCACGTCGTGCAGTTATCGAGTCTGAAAACTCACAAGAACGTGAAGAGCTTCTTGCTAACCTTGTTGAAGGTCAAGAAGTTAAAGGTATCGTTAAGAACCTTACTGACTACGGTGCATTCGTTGACCTTGGTGGTGTTGATGGTCTACTACACATTACAGATATGGCTTGGAAGCGTGTTAAGCACCCTTCAGAGATCGTTAATGTTGGTGACGAAATCGCAGTTAAAGTTCTTAAATTCGACAAAGATAAAACTCGTGTATCTCTAGGCCTTAAACAGCTTGGCGAAGATCCATGGGCAGCTATCGCTGGTCGTTACCCAGAAGGTTCTAAACTTTCTGGTCGTGTAACTAACCTTACTGATTACGGTTGCTTCGTAGAAATCGAAGAAGGCGTTGAAGGTCTAGTACACGTTTCTGAAATGGATTGGACTAACAAGAACATCCATCCTTCTAAAGTTGTAAGCCTTGGCGACAACGTTGAAGTTATGGTTCTTGAAATCGACGAAGAACGTCGTCGTATTTCTCTTGGTCTTAAGCAATGTATTGCTAATCCTTGGCAGGAATTTGCTCGTCTTCAAAACAAAGGCGATCAAGTTACTGGTAAGATCAAATCAATCACTGACTTCGGTATCTTTATCGGTCTTGACGGTGGTATTGATGGTCTTGTACACCTTTCAGACATTTCTTGGAATACACCTGGCGAAGAAGCTGTACGTGAATTCAAGAAAGGCGACGAAATCACTGCTATCGTATTGCAAGTTGACCCAGAGCGTGAACGTATCTCTCTAGGTGTTAAGCAAATCGAAGCTGACCCATTCAATAACTACCTTGATGCAAACAAAAAAGGTGCTATTGTTAAAGGTAAAGTGACTGAAGTTGATGCGAAAGGCGCAACTGTTGAACTTATCGAAGGCGTTGAAGGTTACATCCGTGTAGCTGATATCGCTCAAGAGCGCGTTGAAGATGCAACTACTGTTGTTTCTGTAGGCGACGAGATTGAAGTTAAATACGTTGGTGTTGATCGTAAGAACCGCACTTTAAGCTTATCAGTTAAAGCTCTTTTCGAAGCAGAAGAGAAAGAAGTACTTGAGAAGCTTAAGAAAGAAGAGCCAGTGTTTGAAAACGCAATGGCAGCTGCTTTCGCAAATGCACAAAAAGACTAATATATAATTAGTTTTTAGTTGGAAGGGCATTAATGCCCTTCCTATATCTCTTTTTAAGGAAACGCTATGACTAAGTCAGAATTGATAGAAACACTTGCGGAACAACACGCACACGTTCCAGTGAAAGATGTTGAAAATGCAGTAAAAGAAATTCTTGAACAAATGGCCGGCTCATTATCTACTTCGGATCGTATTGAGATCAGAGGTTTTGGTAGTTTCTCTTTACATTTCCGCGCTCCTCGCACAGGTCGTAACCCTAAGACTGGCGATACAGTTGAGCTTGAAGGAAAGCATGTACCTCATTTTAAACCTGGCAAAGAATTGCGCGACCGCGTAAACGAGAGTATTGCCTAGTTAACTCATTGGAGTAGTTACTTGTTTAAGGTATTAAAAATTATTCTGGTTGCGTTTTTTCTCATTTGCGCATTTGTATTGGGATCTCAAAACCCACAATTAGTACAAATTAATTATATTATTGCCAGTAATACATTACCTTTAGCTGTAATAATTAGTATCTGCTTTTTAATAGGTGTTGTAATTGGCTGCTTTATAAGCTTTAAAATATTTTCTAAGTTAAAGTGGCAAAACTACCGTTTAAAAAAACAATTAGCGCCTGAAAAAGATAAAAACAAGCTTGCCGCTAATAAAGACGCCTAATTATGATTGAGCTTTTGTTTTTACTACTGCCTGTAGCTGCCGGTTACGGCTGGATAATGGGTAAAAATAGTGCTAAAAACCAAGCTCATCAACTTAATAGACAGATCACATCTGAATATAGTAAAGGCTTAAAGTTTTTACTTGATAGAGAAGAAGATCAGGGTTTAGAGCATTTAATCAACTTGCTCGAAGTAGCCGCTGATTCTGTTGAACATTATTCTACATTAGCTACTATGTTTCGCCGTCGAGGTGAACTAGACCGCGCTATTAAAATTCATGAACTCCTTTTAAAGCATCCTAGCTTAAGCGAAAAAGAATCTGCAACTACGCGTTTAGAACTTGCCGAAGATTATATTATGGCGGGTTTACTTGATAGTGCAGAAGAGCATTTGGTCTGGCTTGTTAAAGCAGGTGAGCCTGAAGCGCTTGACCCTATTATTACTCTTTATTCGCAAACCCGAGAGTGGGAAAAAGGCATTAATATGTTTGAAGCCCATAGCGAGCTATTTTCTAAAGAGCAGCATTTTAAAGCCATTGCTAACTTTTATTGTGAATTAGCATTGAGTAATAATAATCCTCAATTAATGCGTAAAGCGATAAGCTTAAATTACAAAGCAATTAGGCCGCTTTACGAACTAGGTTTAACTGCTTATACAAGCGAGGATTACGTTAAAGCTATTTATTACTGGCGTGAACTTGTTTGTCAGTTTACGTTGTTTGCCCCGTTATTTATTGATGAGCTGGCGCATAGCTATAAACAATTAAATTTAACTCATCAGTTTCATGATTTATTAAATGACCTTTTAGATAAAGGTGGCGTGCTAATAAAAATAAAACATTGCCAAGCTTTATTAGAGCAGGGGCATACCAAGCAAGCATTTGATTTTTTAACTGATAGTTTAAAGCGCCAACCGACTATTCGCGGTTTTAGCTTTTTACTGCAGCTTATGGGTAATCAAAATAAAAATACAAAAGAAGTACTCAATGAAATTGATAAGCTTGTTACTTCGTATATAGCCACAAAACCTGATTTCCAATGTCAGCACTGTGGATTTACCAGTCACACAATTTACTGGAATTGCCCATCTTGTAAACATTGGGAAACCATTGTGCCAAGTAGAGGCTTAGACGGATTTTAATAACCCCTAACTATTTATAACTTTACTGCCATTCATTAGGATAGCTATGTCTTTCGAACATTCAAAAAAAATTCTTATTGCCCTAGATTATGATTCTCAAGAAGCCGCCCTTAGTTTTGTAAAGCAACTTTCACCTGATACTTGCCGACTAAAAGTGGGCAAAGAGATGTTTACTTACTTTGGGCCTTCATTTGTTAAAGAGTTAATTGATTTAGGCTTTGATGTATTTTTAGATTTAAAATTTCATGATATCCCTAATACGGTAGCTAAAGCAGTTACTGCAGCGGCAAATATGGGCGTGTGGATGGTGAACGTACATGCATCTGGCGGTTTTGAAATGATGACTAAAGCTAAACAAGCACTCGAAAAATTTGGTGATAAAGCACCACTTTTAATTGCTGTAACTGTATTAACAAGTATGGATGAAATTGAGCTAAAACGCTTAGGTGTAGAAAAGTCAGCACAGCAACAAGTTATGCATCTAGCTAAATTAGCAAAAGAGGCAGGACTTGATGGTGTTGTTTGCTCAGCTCAAGAAGCTAAAATTTTAAAAGCTGAACTAGGTAATAATTTTAAATTAGTTACTCCTGGTATAAGGCCTGAGGGAAGTGATGCTGGCGATCAAAAACGTATTATGACGCCTAAACAAGCAGTAGATGCCGGAAGTGATTATTTAGTTATTGGTAGGCCGATTACTAAAGCTGACAATCCAGTAAAAGTATTGGAAGATGTTAACAGTTCAATAAGCTAGCTTAACAAAAACCAGTTATTTAGTGCTAAACCCTTACCTTATGTAGATTTTGTGTTACATTAATAAAATCAAAATGTTGTAGGGGTTTATTTTGAAGTTATTTTTAGGTTCTATATTAATTATAGTTGCTGGTTTTTCGGTTAATAAGTATGTATCTTCAAGTAAAGCATATGATGGTGTCAGTACAGTTACAGATATAATTTCTGTGTATCCTGTTAATATGTTTGATTTTAAAAAAACAATGGAAGACTACGCACATCACTTATGTTACAAAAATGAGGCGACTCTAAATACACAACATATTACGGTAAATGAGTGCTTATCGCAGCATGAAAACAAAAAGTTAGAGTGTGAAAAGAAAGTATTTCGTTTAGCGCCACTTAATTTAGAAAGTGAAGTTGAAGTGTTAGATTATTCAAGGCAATACACACAATGTACATTGCCTTATAAATATATTTTAGGTTAGAACTCAGCGGATATATTTTATATTAAGATTTTAAGCGAATGGATTTCGCTTCAATCTCTATTAGCTCTTGTTTAAATAATCCACCAATTGCTTTTTTATAGTTAGCTTTACTCGTTGAGAAAACCTTTTTTATAAGCTCAGGATCTGACTTATCACCAATGGCAAGTATTCCACCTTCTTGTTTGAGCTTCTCTAAAATCTTTTCACTTAGATCACTTACTTTACCCATGCCAGGCTTTTCAAGTACAACGTCAATTTTACCATCTTCACGTACCTTTTGAACAAACCCTTTAAGTTTTTGCCCAACAAATAAATTTTTGAATACCATGTTATAAAATACAACACCAAAGTGAGATTCTTCAATTAACACTTTGTAACCAATGTCTGTTTTACCAGCAACAATCAAATCAACTTCTTGAAGGTGTGAATATTCAGGCTCATCTTTTGATAAAAAGCGGTTAAAGTTATTCGATGCACATATACGTTGGCTTGCATTATCAAGATACAAACGAACTAAGTATGAATGGCCTTCTTGCATTCGTGGCTTTTGTTCGTTAAATGGAACTAGTACGTCTTTATCAAGCCCCCAATCTATAAATGCACCAATACTGTTTATTTCTTTAACGCGAAGCAGGGCATATTCACCAACTTGAGCATGTGGTTTTTTAACGGTGGCAGTAGGTAAGTTAGCATTATCTAAATATATAAATACACTAATGCTATCACCTGCTTCAAGCTCATGTTTAATTTCTTGTTTTGGTAAAAACACTTCACCTAAGTCATGGCCATCAAGGTAAGCACCTTCGTTACTTACTTCTTTTACAAATAGGGTTTGTGTTGTTCCTAGGTAACTCATAATTATTCCTGCTCAGGCTTTTTTTTGCGGCGCATTGGTGAATCGCCATCGATATTCATAGGGGCTTTAATTGGTGCCACTGGTTTTTTAGGTTTTGCTTTGCGTTTAACGTGTGGTTTTTTAACCTGCGTTACTTTTTTAGTTTTTACAGTCGCAGCAGGTTTTTTCTCTTTAATACCTTTAAATTTAGCTTTTAAACCTTCAACACTTGCAAATACAAGCTCATCGTTCAAAAACGATTTTATTGCTAAATAGCTTGCCCAGTCTTTAGGGCCAACAAGCGATAAAGCATTACCTTTAAAACCAGCACGGCCTGTACGGCCTATACGGTGTACATATTCTTCTGCATGTTTTGGTAAATCAAAGTTAATTACGTGCGTTACACTTAATAAATCTAAGCCACGTGAAGCGACATCGGTGGTAATTAGTATTTTAAAGTTTTCACGGCTAAACGAGTCCATGATTTCAAGGCGTTTGCTTTGTGTTAAATCGCCAGCGAGCGCGACCGATTTAAACCCTTTTTCATTTAAAGCTTCACTTAAACGGCTGGTATCGGCACGTGTTGCTGTAAAAATAATACATTGACCAACATCGTCTTGCTTTAAAAAGTGTTCAAGTAACGCTTCTTTGTGATCAAGGTGATCAGCTAAATAAAGAGTTTGTTTAATATCACTGTGCTGCTCGTTTGCTGCGCTAAGCGTAATTTGTTTTGGTTTTTTTAATAAGTTGCGTGAAAGTGCATCTACTTGTGCATGATCAAGTGTTGCCGAAAACAATAATGTTTGGCGCAAACGGTGATTTGCTTGCTCATTAATCATTTTAAGTTGTTCAGTAAAACCTAAATCTAGGATACGGTCAGCTTCATCAAAAATTAACAGCTCTAAACCACTTAATTGTAATGAGCGCTTTGTGATGTGATCGGCCAAACGCCCAGGTGTTGCAACAACAAAGTGTGGGTCGTTACGCAGTGCTTTAATTTGATCGTTAAAGTTTTCACCGCCTAATATTTTTACAGCTTTGATATTTGCGCCTGCAATTAATAAGCGCAATTGAGTAAATACTTGCGTTGCAAGTTCACGGGTTGGCGCAACGATAAGTACACGAGGATCGCGTTTACTGAGCGCTTTTTGTTTCATTACTCGCTGAACAGCAGGTAACAAAAACGCTAATGTTTTGCCCGACCCAGTTTTAGACTGAGCGAAAATGTCATGCCCTGCAAGTGCTGTAGGCACTGCATGTGCTTGAATATCTGTGGGCTGGGTGATCCCTTGATGTGCTAATTGTGTTTCAAGGCGAGTATCAATCCCAAGATCAGTAAAGTGCAAAGTCGTGTTCTCCAATGTGCAACTTAAATTAATGGCCGCATTATAGCTTACACAGGGGTTATGCCGACAGTAAAAACCAATCTATAGCGCTATTTTTTGCAATTAATTATAAAAAGCGTAAAATACGCGCCCCATATGCGCCGGATTTACGATTCGGTAAACGCCACTTAAGGCTATCAAAGCAAAATAGGAAACAAAAATGACTGCTGTTCATAAAGATAATGTAACAAACGAGCACTTTGTAGTATGTGCAATGTACAAGTTTGTAGGCTTACCCAATTTTGAAGCGCTACGTAAACCACTTTTAGAAGTAATGGAAGCAAACGAAGTACGTGGTACTTTATTACTTGCAGCTGAAGGTATAAACGGTACTGTATCGGCAAAGCGCGAAGGTATAGATAACTTACTCGCGTGGTTAGACACCCAAGATAACCTTAAAAATATAGTTACTAAAGAGTCATACGATGACGAATGTCCGTTTTACCGTACAAAAGTAAAGCTTAAAAACGAAATTGTTACCATGGGTGTTGAAGGTGTTGACCCACTTAAAGTGGTAGGTAGCTATGTTAAGCCTAATGAGTGGAACGCACTTATATCTGACCCTGAAGTTATTCTTATTGATACACGTAACGATTACGAAATAGAAATCGGAACTTTTCAAAATGCAGTCGACCCTAACACTAAAACTTTCCGCGAGTTCCCGCAGTGGGCTAAAGAAAACTTAGACCCTGAAAAACACAAAAAAGTGGCTATGTTTTGTACCGGCGGTATTCGCTGTGAAAAATCAACTGCCTACATGAAAGAGCAAGGTTTTGACGAGGTTTATCACTTAGAAGGTGGTATTTTAAAATACCTAGAAGAAGTACCAAAAGAAGAAACCATGTGGGAAGGCGAGTGTTTTGTATTTGATAACCGTGTAGCGGTAAATCATGATTTACAAAAAGGCTCATACGATCAGTGTCATGCGTGTCGTATGCCAATCACTGAAGAAGAAAAGCAAAAACCAGAGTACATGGAAGGTGTATCGTGTCACCATTGTATTGATGATGTGACTGATGAGCAACGCGCTCGTTTTGCTGAACGTCAAAAGCAAATTGAGCTTGCTCAAGCGCGTGGCGAAGGGCACATTGGTAATGAAGCCCAAGCTGTTTTACAGCAACGCAAAGAAGCTAAAAAGGCGCAAAAGGATGCTCAGCGCGGTAAATAATATTTATATATTACGTTTTATTAGCCCAGCTTTTGCTGGGCTTTTTTGTTTTAGCTACCACATAAGTACGCTGGTTTAGATTATGCTTAAATTGGTATTACAAACGCTATTTTATCTCATTGTTCTGCCAATTTATCGTTCTAACCTAGTTATTGATCAAACAGCTGTTAAACTTCGTACGGTAATGTAAATAATAATTAATTAGGGTGTTACTTTGAAATCGCGAATTTTATTAACCAGCATGTTTAGTGCTTTAGTATTTGTTACTTTACCAGCAATAAGTGCAAATGTAGTGGTACAAAAACTAACATTCGAGCGTGCTAAGCAACAAGTTCAAGCTGTTGGTAATACTGAGGCTATTCATTCAGTTATGTTATACCCAGCGGTGGGTGATAGGGTAACCGCTGTACATTTTAAACCAGGCGATAAAGTGAAAAAAGGCCAGACCTTACTCGAACTTGATTCACGTAGACAAAAAGCCGCACTTGATGAAGCTAAAATTAAACTTGCTGATACGCAACGAATACTAGAGCGATTACAGCAAAGCCAAGCCAAGGGGGCTGTGCCAAAAAGTGATGTAGATGATGCTAAAACGGTTGTTGAACTTGCAAAAGTTACTTTAACTCAAGCACAAACAGAGCTTGAGGATAGAAAAGTTATTGCCCCTTTAAACGGTATTATGGGCCTCACTGATGTAGAAGTTGGCGATAGAATCTCTGAGCTAACTGAAATAGCGAGTATTGATGATACCAGTGATTTGTACATTAATTTTAATGCGCCAGAGTCAGCTATATCTATGCTTCGTAATAAGAGCAATATAACAGTATTTCCGTGGCAGTCAGAAAAGCCAATTAAGGCTGAAATTGCTTACTTAGATTCAAGAATCGATCCCCAAACACGTACCCTGCGTGTAAAAGCAAAGCTAAACAACGCCAACCAGCAGTTTTTACCGGGTATGAGTTTTAGAGTTCATATTGAAGTGTTAGGTGATAATTATGCCGCAATACCAGAAGCTGCATTACTGTGGGGAGCAACGGGGCCGTATGTGTGGACCAGTGTTGATAACAAAGCCACACGCGTTGAAGTAAAAATAGAGCAGCGTCTTTCAGGGCGTTTATTAGTATCTGGGCCTTTAAATAAAGATGATATTTTAGTTATTGAAGGCGTACAGCGCTTGCGTACTCAGCAAGCGCTAAGCTTCAATGCAGCAGATACGCAGGAGTAGGTATGAAACAGCAACCTATGATGCAAGACTTACCATCAATGGCGATTCGCCGCCCAGTCCTCATTGTGGTACTTAACTTACTTATTATTATTGCCGGCATTGCAGCTATTGCAGGGGTTGAGGTTAGAGAGCTTCCTGATGTAGATAGGCCGCGTATTACTGTTTCCGCTCCATTTCCAGGTGGCTCCCCAGAAACAGTAGACACTGAAGTAACCAGTAAATTAGAAGGTGCGGTAGCTCGCGTAAGTGGTGTTAAATCCATACGAGCGCAAAGTGAAGAAGGAAACTCGCGTATTGTCGTTGAGTTTAGACCAGGTATTAATTTAGACGATGCCGCCAATGAAACGCGAGAATCGGTAGCGCGCGTTCAACGCGATCTCCCTGAAGAAGTTGAGCGAGTATCAATTATTAAAGCCGATAATGATGCAGAAGCCGTTGTCTCATTAACGGTCTCCAGTGGTAGTTTACCGCTTGAAGCACTAACTGAGAGAGTTGATGTTGACTTAGCCCCACAATTTTTAACTATTCCTGGGGTTGCTGATGTACGTTTAAACGGTGATAGAGAGCGAGTATTAAGAGTACGAATCGACCCGCTTAAACTGAGCAGCTTTAATTTAACTATCCCAGATGTAGCACAAGTACTTAGCCAAGCGCCATTTGATGTACCAGCAGGGAGCTTAAAGGCAAACGATCAGCAAATTATCGTGCGAGCTGATGCTACGTCGATAACCCCTGAACAAGTGGGCGACATAATAATTCAAGGCGATACCCGTATTAGCGATATTGCAGCTGTTTACTTTGGGCCTGCCGATCCGCGCTCTATGGTAAGACTTAATGGTAAACCTGTTATAGGCATGGAAATAATTCGCCAAGCACAATCAAATACAATAGAAATATCTGATGAGGTATTAAAGCTCATCAACAGTATGCAAACACGTTTTCCTGAAATGGAGTTCACCCTTACTTCTGATGATGCACAGTTTATAAGAAGCTCAGTTGATGAGGTAATTTACTCTTTATTGCTTACTGTACTATTAGTAGTGATAACACTGTGGGTTTTTATCGGCTCTTGGCGGGCCACACTCGTACCGGCATTTGCAATTCCCGTTGCCTTAATTGGCTCGCTCGCACTCATATGGGCACTTGGATTTTCGATTAATATTTTAACGTTACTCGCCCTTGTACTTGCTACTGGTTTAATTGTTGATGACGCCATTGTAGTAAGCGAAAACATTCAGCGACAACGAGGCTTAGGGCTAGGTAGGCGTGCAGCTGCAGTAATAGGCACACGAGAAGTGTTTTTTGCAGTAGTGGCAACTACAGCCGTGTTGGCTGCTGTATTTATACCTATCGCCTTTTTACCTTCAACTGCAGGGCGATTATTTAGAGAGTTTGGTGGTGTACTTGCAGGTGCGGTTATTATATCAAGTTTTGTAGCGCTATCTTTAGTCCCTGCACTTACCTCTAAATTAAAGCTAAAGCAGGGTGGTTTTCATCCATTTGCAAAGCTAGGCCACTGGCTTGGTGGTATTTATACAAAATCAATTCATAGGGTGCTTGATCATGCATGGCTTACGTTTATTGCTTGTTTACTAGTTGCAGGTGGCTCTGGCGCTTTATATACGAGTTTAGACAGTGAATTATTGCCAAGTGAAGATCGCGGCAAAATACGTATATTTGCACGCGGACCTGATGGTGTAGGGCTTAATTTTATGGATAGACAAGCCATAAAAATGGAAGATATTTTATTACCCTTTATTGATAGTGGCGAAATAGAATCAATTTACACCGTAGTTGGCCAGTGGGATCCAAATATCGTATTTATTACTGTGCCACTGAAACACTGGGATGAAAGGCACTTTAGCCAACAAGAAATAATCAACAAAATTCGTGAGCCCTTGGGTAATATTCCCGGTGCTCCTGCATTTCCAGGCGGTGCCAATAGTTTAAATTTACGTGGCCAAGGAGGTGGTGTGGAGATTGCTTTACTAGGGCAAGATTACCTGCAAATATTCAAAGCCGCTCAGCAGTTCTCTGCAGCACTTGAAAAAGCAGTACCCGAAGTTGCACCTGTGCGTATTTCTTATCAGCCTTCACAACCACAGCTTAGAGTAAATATAGACAGACGACGCGCACAAGAGCTTGGCGTTGCGCTCAGCGACATTGCTATTACACTAAGAGCGGCCATTAATGGCGATGATATTGAAGATTTAAACATAGGTGATCAATCTGTTCCCATAATGTTGCAAGCACAGAATCAAACAATAAACGATCCGAGCGATTTGGCTAATTTATACATAAGGGCAGGTAATAACAGCTTAGTGCCTTTGAGTAGTGTGGCTTATATTTCTGAAGAAGGCGTAGCAGCTGAACTAGAGCGACATGCGCAGCGCCGCTCTATAGAGCTAAGTATGGAATTGCCAGAAGGATTAACTATTGCATCGTTGGTTGAACAAATTAAGTTAGTGTCTGAGCAATCGCTAGCGCCAGGTATTGCACTTGCGTTTAAAGGTGAAGCACTGACTTATGAGGAAACATCTAGCGAAGTACTTGTAACTTATGTACTGGCTTTTTTAATTGTATTTTTAGTGTTGGCTGCTCAGTTTGAAAATGTAAACAGCGCGATTGTAGTTATGATAACCGTACCATTTGGGATTACTTCTGCAATTTTAGCGCTTTATTTAACGGGAACATCGTTAAACATATATTCTCAAATCGGCTTAGTTATGCTGATAGGTTTAATTGCTAAAAACGCCATTTTACTGGTTGAATTTGCCGATCAATTACGCGACCAAGGGTTATCAGTAAGAAATGCAGTAGAACAAGCCGCATTAGTACGTTTAAGACCAATTACCATGACTCTTATATCAACCTTGTTAGGTGCGTTACCATTAATTATGTCTACAGGGGCAGGTGCTGAAGCACGTAATGCCATCGGTTGGGTGGTATTTGGCGGCCTCGCACTGGCTGTTTTGTTTACGCTTTACCTTACGCCTGTTATTTATTTAGGCTTAGCACGGTTTACAACCCCTCGAGGCGATGAATCTAAAGAACTTGAACAAGAACTTGAAAAGCTAACTTAAAGTGCAATTATAGTTATAGCCACTACACTTTTAATTTTAAAGAGTTGTGGCTATTAGTTAAATCTTGCTTGGCTATATTTGTTTGTTAAGATAGCCACTTAAGCATATACATGCCTTATTGTGTGCTCACAAGGAATCCCCAATGCAAGCTGAACAAGTTGAAATAGCGCAGTTTTTAGCGCAGCACCCACCATTTGATGATTTACCAACTAAGGCTCTAAACGAGCTTGCTCAACAAGTTGAAGTAGCTTATTACCGATCACAAACCGACATTTTAACGCTTGGCCAAGACATAGCAGATTTATTTGTTATTAGAAGTGGCTCTGTCGAAATATATCGTCGTAATAACGAACTCTATAATCGTTTAGAAGTTGGCGGAATATTTGGTCAAATGGGCCTACTAATGAATCGCAAAGTCCGCTTTCCTGCTAAAGCACTAGAAGATACGCTTGTTTATTGTATTAACGTTGACATATTTAATCGCTATTGTGATGAATTTGATTCGTTTGCAGATTACTTTGAAGAAGATGGCAATGTACGCCTTCGCCAAGCAATTGTTGAGCAGGCAGACGGGAATGACTTAACCACTGCAAAAGTAAAATCCTTAATTCATCGTGATGTGGTGACTGTTGATACGCAAACCACGGTACAAGATGTAGCTAAAATCATGACAGAAGAAGCAGTCTCGTCAGTTTTAGTTACCGATGTTAATAAGCCAATTAGTGATGACCCTGAAGAAGATGACGGCCAAATCGCAGGTATTATTACCGACAGAGACCTCAGAACTAAAGTGGTTGCAGAGGGCTTAGCGCTTAACGTAAAAGCTGAGCAAATTATGTCAACTAATTTGGTATTGTTAGATGCAAACGCGTACGTGTTTGAAGCGGTACTAGCTATGCTTCGCGACAACTTACACCATTTACCTGTAGTTCAAAAACGCCGCCCAATTGGGGTTATTTCTCTTTCTGATATTTTACGCTATGAGTCACAAAGTAGCTTATTGTTAGTACGTGGAATATTAGCGCAACAAACAATCGAAGATTTAGCACACTATGCGCGCCAATTACCCAATGTTTTTGTACGTATGGTAAACGAAGATGCAAATTCGCATATGGTCGGCACTGCAATGGCCGTAATAGGGCGTACATTTAAGCAACGTTTATTGGTCTTAGCTGAAGAAAAGTTTGGCCCGCCACCTGTACCGTATTGTTTTATAGCCCTTGGCTCAATGGCACGCGATGAGCAGCTAATTGTAACCGATCAAGATAACGCGCTTATTTTAGATGACAGTTACGATGACGATAAGCACAACGATTACTTTCAAAATATTTCTGATTTTGTATGCGATGGCTTAGCGCAATGTGGCTATACCTATTGTGATGGCGAAATTATGGCGTCATTTAAAAAGTGGCGTAAAACACGCTCGCAGTGGTTTGATCAATTTACACAATGGATTGAGCAGCCTAAGCCGCAAGCGTTATTAAATAGCTCAATATTTTTTGATTTAGATGGTGTATGGGGCAAAACCAAGTGGGCGGAAGAGCTTAAAAAATTTATTGCTAAGCAAAGTAAAACTAATAGAGTGTTTTTAGCAAACATGGCTTCAAACGCACGTAATAGAACACCGCCTCTGGGCTTTTTTAAAGGGTTTGTGCTTGAGCATAATGGCCAGCACAAGCGCTCAATGAACCTAAAGCGTAGAGGAACAGCACCTCTGTCAGATGTAATAAGAGTACATGCTTTAGCCATTGGCTCTCGTAAGCAAAACTCGTTTGAGCGCTTAGAGGATATTATAGAGGCCAAGTTACTTCCAGAAGGTAAGGCACAAGATTTACGAGATTCACTGGAATACATCGCCATGATGCGGATACGTCACCAGGCTTGGCAAATAGAGCAAGGTGAAGAGCCAGATAATGACCTAGACCCGCATTTATTGTCACCGTTTGAGCAGCGTAATTTAAAAGAGGCGTTTGCAATACTTGAAAAAGCACAAAGCTATTTAAAATTTAGTTACTCTGCAAATGTAGGTGTAAAACACTGATGAGTAACCGCTCGTATAACAAAGCTAATTGGGAAAAAAAATATCAGCAAAATGCCTCTAAAACTAGAAATATTTTTTTAAGGCATTTTTATACTCACGCATTCAGTGATATTAAAACCCCTCTAAAAGATGTTCCTTTTGTGGCTTTAGATTTTGAGACGACTGGTCTAAATGGCGAAGTGGACGATATTGTGAGTGTTGGTTTAGTACCGTTTAGTTTAGAGCGGGTGTTTTGCAAGCAAAGCAAACACTGGGTTGTACAACCCCGAAAGAGCTTAAGTGAAGAATCCATAGTTATTCATGGTATTACCCACTCAGAAGTAGATGAAGCTCCTGACTTAGCCTCTATTTTAGGGCCTTTATTAAATGCGTTAAGTGGTAAAATTGTTGTTGTGCATTATGCAGCCATTGAACGTCACTTTTTAAATAATGCTTTATTAGCTCGTATAAGCGAAGGAATTGAGTTTGCATTAGTAGATACAATGGAAATAGAACGAAAAGCGCTACATGCACGACAAGGGTTACTAGGGCGGTTATTTAAAAGTAAGTTAGGCTCAGTAAGGTTAAATGATTGTCGAAAACGCTATTCACTGCCTGCTTATCATAATCACAATGCGTTAATTGACGCATTAGCAACGGCAGAGCTGTTAATGGCGCAAATTCAATATCATTACAGAAGCGATACAACACTGAGTGAGATTTTAAGCTAACAGCAGCTTTGAGTGATGGTATTAGTAGGTCTTGCTGCCTTGAAGGGAAGAGTCTACATAATGTGATTACATTGTTCACAAGAGCCATTAAGGCTTAACTGTAAACATAAAAAACGCCGCAATAATGCGGCGTTTTAGTGTTTAAAATATATTACTTATTTACTTAGCTGAGCGTGGCTCAGTACGTAAACCTAATAATAAGCTTACACACATAAGTAATAATACAATGGTGAATGGTAAGCCAGTTGATACCGCACCTGCTTGAAGCGCTTGAATAGCCTCTGTACCACCAATCCAAAGTAGAGCTGCTGCAATAGCGCCTTCTACCGATGCCCAAAAGATACGCTGTGGCACGGGTGCATCAATTTTACCGCCTGCTGTAATAGAGTCTATTACAAGCGAGCCTGAGTCAGACGAAGTAATAAAAAATACTAGCACTAACACAATAGCAATAAACGATAAAATATTAGCCATAGGTAGTTCATCAAGCATTTGGAACATGGCTAACGGTACATCGGTTAAACCGTTTGTGCCTAAGCTACCAACACCTTTAACCACTTGATCAATTGCAATACCGCCGTAAATCGACATCCATAAAATAGTAACTAGCGTAGGGATTAGTAATACCGCAATTAAGAACTCTCGAATAGTTCGACCACGTGATACGCGTGCTATAAACATACCTACAAACGGTGACCACGAAATCCACCAAGCCCAATAAAATACAGTCCAGCCATGCATCCATGTTTCGTCTTCACGACCATGAGGATTACTAAGAGGAATTATATTTTCAACATAACCCATAATAGTATTAGGTACATTACCCATAGCAACAGCAAAACCCACTAAGCAAACAAACACTAATAATGCAAAAGCAATTAACATGTTAATGTTACTTAAAAGTTTTACGCCGCCATCAATACCGCGCACGACTGAAATAATAGCCAGTAGTGTTACCCCCACTATAACTAATATTTGAGAGCCAACACCGCCATCTGTTCCAAATACGTGGTTAATACCAGCAGATGCTTGCTGAGCACCTAAACCTAACGATGTAGCAAGGCCAAACAAAGTCGCAAGCACGGCTAAAATATCAATTATATGACCAGGCCAGCCCCAAGCTTTGTCGCCCAATATTGGGTAAAAAATAGAACGAATTGAAAGGGGTAACCCTTTATTGTAGGTAAAGAATGCCAAGGAGAGCGCAACAACTGCGTAAATTGCCCATGGGTGTAATCCCCAATGGAACATAGTTGCACCCATGGCAAGTTTTGCAGCTTCAGGTGTATTTGCTGTTACGTTAAGTGGTGTTTCATACCAGCCAGTAAAATAGGCTACAGGTTCTGCTACGCCCCAAAACATAAGGCCAATACCCATACCAGCAGCAAATAACATGGCAAGCCAAGAGATACGAGAATGTGATGGTTTAGCATCATCTCCACCTAAGCGAATGTTACCGTAAGGAGATACAATTAATACTAAGCAAAATAATACAAAAAAGTTTGCTGCCCACATAAATAAAGCATCAAAATTATTAATAATATCGAGCTTAACACCGTCAAGTGCGGCTTTTGCAGTTTGCGGCTCAGTAACCAAAATGGCGATTAAAAAAATGACAATCAGGCCTGCACTAATACCAAAAACAGGGTTGTGTATATCAAAGCCCCATTTTTGTACATTATCCTGACCTACGGTGTAATCCGTATTGTCGATACTATATTTGTCATGATTTTCCTTCATGCAATACCTCTATTGTTGTCCTAACAAGCCAAAATAAATCGGCGTTATATCGAATTACATTAGCCTTTAAATATTAAGTAAAAAGTAATACTGTAATTATTTGAAGACTAACTAATTTGAAGAGTGATCATACAGCTACTAGTGTATGAGTTAAATATTAAATGTAAATGAATTTGTATTTAAAACGCTGTTTATATAGCCAAAATTATGATTTAGTAATGTTTAATCAAAAATTGATAAGTTCAGTGAGCGTTAAAAAATAGTTTGGTATTAAAAGCATTATGGTACTTAATAAAATAAAAAAAGATCATATTATTTTTTATTGTTTAATACTTACTAATGAGAGTTGTTATTATTTTATAGGCTGATGTTTTACTTTAATCAAGTTGTAATATGAATATGATTTAACACTACTCAAGGTCTAGGCTATATTTTAAGTAAATAGGCAAAGGATTAATACTATTATGAGTCAGAGCGCTGCAAGCACCTCCCACAACAATGAGTTGGTTAACCGCTTTATAAATATAAGAAGCGAAAGTTTAAATATTATTGCTTCCCTCAGTGCCGAAGACTGCCAGCTACAAGCGATGGCAGATACAAGCCCCATTAAATGGCATTTGGCACATACAACATGGTTTTTTGAAACGTTTTTATTAAGTGTCTATGATGAGCAGTACGGTGTATTTAATCCACATTTTAAAATGTTATTTAACTCTTACTATAACGGCATAGGGGAGCAATTTAAGCGTGCAAACCGCGCAAGTTTATCAAGGCCAACGCTTGAAGAAGTAATAGCTTACAGAGCCTACGTGGATAAGCATGTAACTGAGTTACTAAACACCTCACTTGATGATTATATTAAAAATATTATTGAACTGGGCTTAAATCATGAGCAGCAACATCAAGAACTAATGCTCATGGACATAAAATATAATTTTTCTGTCAATCCTTTATATCCAAAGTACCTTACTGAATCACAACACCAAACAGGCATACAAGATAACGTTAAAGCTATTGAGTTTAAAGAGTTTGACCAAGCAATTATAAATATCGGTACTAATGCAGAAGCCGAATTTGCATACGATAACGAGCAGCCAAAGCACCAAGTACTCATTCATCCATTTAGCTTTGCAAACAGATTAGTTACTAATGGCGAATATTTAGAGTTTATTAATGCAGGCGGGTATAACACCGCCGATTATTGGTTGAGTGATGGCTGGGCAAACATTCAAGCAAATCAGTTAACGCAACCGCTATATTGGCAATGCATTAATGAACAGTGGTACGAATTTACACATTATGGGCTACAGCCACTAAATTTAGACGCCCCCATTTGCCATGTTAATTATTTTGAGGCCAGTGCTTATGCTAATTTTGCAAAAGCGCGTTTGCCAACTGAATTTGAATGGGAGTATGCAGCTCAAAATAGTGAGGTGTATAAAAAGGTTGATGACTACTTAATGCCAGCGCAAGCAAAAGGTGAAGCAAACATAGAGCAATTAAATGATGCATGTTGGCAGTGGACGAATAGCGCATATTTACCTTACCCCGGCTTTAAACCAATTGAAGGAGTAGCTGGCGAATACAATGGTAAATTTATGAACAATCAAATGGTGTTACGTGGCGGGTGTGTACTTACACCAAAAAACCATTTGCGACAAACCTATAGAAACTTTTATTACCCACACCAAGCGTGGATGTGCAGCGGAATTAGACTAGCAAAGGACATACAATGAGCCAACTAACAGCAATAAAACAGTGCAACATAACCGACACTGAGTTTTTAACCGATGTACTCAGCGGGCTCGCACAGCAACAAAAAACACTGCCATGTAAGTATTTTTATGATGATAAAGGCGCTGCATTATTTGAGCAAATAACGTCACTAAAAGAATATTACGTTACACGTACAGAACTGGCTATTTTAGAGGATTACTCAAAAGCAATTGCAAATATGCTTCCTGAAAATCTATCAATAATAGAACCTGGTTGTGGCTCGGGTAAAAAGGTTGCGTATTTACTTGCTCATATGAGCAATGTTAAAACGTTTGTTCCTTTTGAAATATCATCAGAAATGCTCAACTACTCCCTAGCGCATTTATCGCCGTTATTTCCTGAGTTATCTATTTCGCCACTACTCGGCGACTTTACTCATAGTCAAATGGTAAAGCAGCTAACCAAAGATACATCCCTAGATAGCCAAACAAACTTAGTTTATTTCCCAGGCTCGACACTTGGTAACTTTGCACCAGTAAAAGCGATCGAAATTATGAATAACTTTCACCGCTTATGTGGTGTTAATGGTTATGTATTAATTGGCATTGATTTAGTAAAAGAGCGCCAAGTATTACTTGATGCCTATAACGATAAAGCGGGTATTACCGCAGCATTTAATAAAAACCTACTACAAAGAATTAATAACGAGCTCAACGGTACTTTTGATTTAGATAACTTTAGTCACGAATCGCGCTTTAACGAACAGCATAGCCGCATAGAAATGCACTTGGTGAGTAAGTGCGACCAAAGTGTGGTGATAAATAACCAACGAGTAGATTTTATTAAAGGTGAAAGTATTCATACTGAAAATTCACATAAGTATACTCTTGAGTCGTTTAAACAACTTGCAGGGCACGCTAACTTAAACTTAGAGCAAACATGGCAGGATGACAGCAACTACTTTGCACTTTGCTTATTACGACCGCAATAAGCTTATTTAACTCACTTCAACATGAGCGTTGTTATATATAAACTGTAACAACGCTCCATTACTTGATTTTTGTAATAACTTAACTTTATTTAAACCTGTTAGTCTAAATATAATTGGCGCGATAACCGATACTGCAGAGCCTGTGGCCGCATCTTCATTTACACCAAATTGCGGTGCAAAATACCTAAAATGCGCCACTACTTTCTCGTTGTTAAAACTTAACATGCTCAGCGCAATAACTGCATTGTAATGAGCTTTAGCTAAGCCGTTAAAATCAACCTGTAAGTTTTCTAAATCTTCTTTTGAATCAAATAGCAAAACTGTATAACCATTTTTATTTGCACTACAGTATGTCGCTTTAATAGGGAGAGAAAATAAAGCAGTTAGCTCTTTTGTATCGTTTGTTTTATACAATCTAAGTGTTTGTAATTTGAGGTGTGTTTTTTGCCTTTTAATATTTATATTAAATAGCTCATCAGAGGATGACACAAATACTTTAGGGCAGTAATTAAAATGATTTATTAAGCATTTAGCGGCCGCTAACGACCCATGTCCGCACCGTTTAATTTCGTTTTTTTGATTAAACCAACGAATTTTACATCTGGGTTTGGATATTTCATTAAGATTTAAAAATACGGTAGCAGGGTGCTTAGACTTTGATGCTATATGCTGCATCATTTTAGAGGTAAGCCCATTTTTATAAATAACTATTAAGGCACTTGAGCCTAATAAGTTAAGTTTATGGCTATAAAAAACAGATTCGGTAAAGGTATATTCAATAAAGCGCAGCATGAGCCAAAAAGGGCTATGCTGCGTTAAACAATAGCGTTTAGCCTTTGCTTGCATATGCGTCGTTATGAACGCCCGCAGCACGACCTGATGGATCTGCATTATTTTGAAATGATGCATCCCAAGCAAGTGCTTCAGGGGTAGAGCACGCCACTGACTTACCATGTGGTACACACTTAGCTGATGCATCACCTGGGAAATGCTCTTCAAAAATTGTACGGTAGTAGTATGCTTCTTTAGAGTCTGGTGTATTAATAGGGTATTTAAACTTAGCGTTAGCAAGTTCTTGATCGCTTACTTGCTCGTTTACAAACTCTTTTAATGTATCAATCCAGCTGTAGCCAACACCATCTGAAAACTGCTCTTTTTGACGCCATAACACTTCCTCTGGTAGGTAGCCGTCAAAGCCTGCACGCAAAATGTGTTTTTCAATTTTGCCATCTTTACACATTTTTGCTTCAGGGTTAATGCGCATTGCAACATCAACAAATTCTTTATCAAGGAACGGTACACGTGCCTCAACGCCCCAAGCCGCCATTGATTTATTAGCACGTAAACAGTCAAACATATGCAGTTTAGACACTTTACGGTTTAACTCTTCATGAAACTCTTGTGCGTTTGGCGCTTTATGGAAGTATAAGTACCCACCAAATAGTTCATCTGCACCTTCGCCCGAAAGCACCATTTTAATACCCATTGCTTTAATTTGACGAGCCATTAAATACATAGGGGTTGATGCGCGGATAGTGGTTACATCGTACGTTTCAATGTGGTAAATAACTTCACGTAGTGCGTCAATACCTTCTTGAATAGTAAAAATGATAGGGTGGTGAACAGTACCGATCATATCAGCCACTTTTTGTGCAGCCGCTAAATCAGGTGAACCTTCAAGACCAACAGAGAATGAGTGAAGCTTAGGCCACCATGCATCGCTTTCATCATTATCTTCAATACGTTTAGCTGCAAATCGTTGTGTTATAGCCGAAATAACAGATGAGTCTAAACCACCAGAAAGTAGCACACCGTAAGGCACATCACACATTAGCTGGCGCTTAACTGCCGCTTCTAATGCTTCTTTAACGTCTTGAGCTTCTGCGCTGTTATCTTTAACTGCGTCGAAAGTTTCCCAGTCACGTTTGTAATAAGGCTTAAGATCTCCATCTTTACTATAAAGGTAATGACCCGGAGGGAACTCTTCAATGTGCTTACATATTGGTGAAAGCGCTTTAAGCTCAGAGGCAACATAAAAGTTACCGTGCTCATCGTGGCCAGTGTAAAGTGGAATAATACCAATGTGATCACGACCAATTAGGTAAGCATCGTTTTCTTCATCGTATAAACAAAATGCAAAAATACCATTTAGGTCATCTAAAAACTCAGGACCTTTTTGTTTGTATAACGCTAAAATAACTTCACAGTCTGACTGAGTCTGAAATTCGAAATCAACATTTAGCTCTGCTGCCAGTTCTTTGTGGTTATAAATTTCGCCATTAACCGCTAAAATATTTGTTTTTTCAGGGTTGTATAAAGGCTGTGCGCCGCTTGATACGCCAACAATGGCTAGGCGCTCATGCACTAAAATCGCTTTTTCAGATGAATAAACACCAGACCAATCAGGACCACGGTGCCTAAGCAGCTTCGACATTTCAATTGCTTGGGTACGCAACTGAGCGGCGTTAGATTTAATATCTAATACACCAAAAATTGAACACATAGTAACTCCTCATTCCTATTATGTGTGCAGCAAGGCAACTTTGCGATGCTGCGAAACCTTGTTTTATCAGAAATAATTACTCAAGTCACACTGCTTTTACAATTAATTAAGAATAATTTATGCACCAAGGCTGAGTCGGGTGCACCAAAATGATCAATACGTGGTACCTGCGGTTATTTTTACATCACCATCATTGTTTAAAGCTTGAGCTATTATGACCTTGAGCGCGTTTATAAACGTTTCTTTACTCATGCCTGGAGCCCCATTATGGTGCACTGCCTGAATTACATAATACTAATCTTTTAAGTCTTAATTTCAGCAACGATAATATTAAATTTAGTCGCCATAGTGATTACTAATGTCCTGCTTTATCCACTAACTAAAGTGCCATACCTATGCAATGTAAAGAACCAATGCCAATTCGCGAAATTATTTAATTCGAATATAAGGGCCCCATTTCTTTTAGGTTTACCTTTTACTTTTAAGTGCAATTTTTAACTGTTCTAAATGGCCATTTAATTTGCGCTGCGCTTTAGCTGCATCTTCAATCGTGACGTATTTAAACTTTACTGAATCGCCCGGTCTAAATTGTGCGAACTGATGAAGATCAGCTTCTATTACCGTCCCAAGTAGAGGATAGCCACCAGTAGTTTGAGCATCATTTAGTAATACAATAGGTTCACCGTTTGGGGGTAATTGTATGCTCCCTGGGCTAACGCCTATTGATGGCAGTGAGTGAGTATGTGTAAGGGAATTGGCTGCGTTTTCAAGCCTGACTCCCATGCGGTTACTATTGTGGGATACCTTAAAGCGTGTATTTACAAAAGTATCTGTAATTTCTTGACCAAGGGTGTTGCTATGTGGACTTGAGTGAACCCTAATTATTTGCCGTTTAGCAGGGGTTAACGCACCTGTTTGTTTAAAGTCATTATTAATGTATTCGTCTATAGGTAAAATATCGCCTGCGCTAAGCGCATTGCCATTAAGCCCGCCAAAACATGCATTTAAATCAGTAGCGCGCGACTCCATAATAAGCGGTGTTTTAATACCACCTTTAACCGCTAAATAGGCTCTTAAGCCTGCGCGACCTGTATTAAAGCACATAGTTTGATTGGCTTTGACGTTATAACTCCAGCCTGGGTAAATTGGTTCACCATCAATGCTTGCTTGTAAGTCGGCACCATGAAGCGCTATTACTGAGCTACATAAAAACGTCAACTCGCATAAACCAACAGTGATCTCAAGCACTGCATCGTTGTCATTATTATTAATTAAACGATTAGCAATAATTTGTGAGTAGGGATCTAAACTGCCTGTTTTACTTACCCCTAAGTGTCTATAACCTGTACGACCAAGATCTTGAACGCTCAATTGAACACCCGGTTTTATCACTTTAATCATGTTTAATACCCTTGCTTAAACTACACGGAACAAACTCAAGCGTATCACCTGGGTTAATTAAGCATGGGGTTTGTAGAGTATGATCAAATAATAAAGTGTTAGTGTGTCCAATAATATGCCAACCACCAGGAGTGTCGGTTGGGTAAATGGCTGTTTTGTCAGCACCAATGGCAACAGACCCTTTTGGTACCTTTGTGCGGGGTTCACTGCGCCTAGGGGTCTGCAAACGTTCATCAAGTCCATGTAAGTAAGCAAACCCAGGTTGAAAACCTAAAAATAAAACGTGGTAGTGGGTTTTACTATGGATACTAATAACGTCTTCAGTGGTTAAATTATTATATTTGGCAACGTAGGCTATATCTTCGCCGTTATAAACAGTATTAATTTTATGATGCTGAGATTTAAAAGACGCACTTTTAATGTCGCCCCAAATTGCTAATAGTGATTTTTGCCATTTATTTAAATTTTCAGCGTTTTTTAAATACAAGGTAAGAGAGTTCATCGCGGGTACTACATCAGCAAAGTCGCCGCTTTGTTTACAATGTGCTGTAAGTGCCCAAATTTTCTTTTGGATGGAGAGTACGTTATCTGGCTCTAAATGCGATGCATCAAAGAGTAATGAGCTGTTACTTAATGCATAAACGTAAGGGATTTGACTCATAAATAACCCGATTAAAACAACATGCTCTAACGCTAACACAGATAAATTAATTAGTTCATAGTGTTGCGATGAATGAAGCGGCATAAATAATTAGTTACCCTGATCTCGATTTCTTATAAACGCAAAGATGAAATTAAATATGCGTTAAGAGGGTCTTACTTAGCACGTACATGTTTAAGAGGCATTTTATGAAACACCAGCATTTATTATATTTATCGGGCGCAGCTATTATATTTAGCGCAGGTAGTTTTGCTTTATCGATGGAAAAAGTAGAACACAGTAATTTAGAAGCCACAACGCATGTTGAAACCATAGTATTAGGCTCTGGGTGTTTTTGGGGAGCTGAAAAACGTTACGAAGCGCTAAATGGCGTGATTAATGCGGAGTCGGGTTATGCTGATGGAAGCGGTTTTAAAGCTACGTATAATAACATTACTGATCAATCACGCCGGTTTGATGAAAATAATTACGCTGAAGTTGTACAAGTTATGTATAACAGCAATATTATTTCCTCAGAGGATTTACTTAAAAATTACTTTGAAAGCCACGATCCAACGCAAATAAATCGCCAAGGTAACGATGTCGGTACTCAGTATCGCTCAGTTATTTTAACCACTTCAGATAAACAAGCCGAAATTGCAAACCAAGTTAAGTCGCAGTATCAGCAATTATTAACTGCCGCTAGTTATGGCAACATAACCACTCAAATTAAAGCGCTTGAAGGGTTTGTATCAGCCGAAGAGTATCACCAAAATTATCTCGAAAAGAACCCAAATGGTTATTGCCCAGATCATTCTACCGGTGTTGTTTTTAATAAAAAACCAACTGAAGAAGTTGATAACGCCATGCTTTTAACCGGCAAACAAATTGTTGTTCTTGATTCACGAGAGTACTGCCCATACTGTGAAAAGTTTAAAAAAGCAGTGGCTAACGATTATAAAGGCACAGTGCCTATGTCGTTTCGTCATGCAGATCAGCTTGAAGGTTTAAAAATTAAATCGGCAACGTGGGCTACGCCTACCATACTTTTTTTAGAAAATGGTGAAGAAGTATACAGTCGTCAAGGTTATGCAAGCCCAGAGGAGTTTTATAAAGCATTAGGTGCATTTAAATTAGGCGATAGTGATGCCTATAAGGTTGCTTTTAATGCCCGTACAGACAGACCTTATTGTAAAGAGTACAAAGAGTTTAAAAACACACCCGATGGCACGTTTGTAGATAAGCTAAGTGGTGAGCCACTATTTGATACACGCGATAGGTTTAACTCCGGCACAGGTTGGCTTTCATTCAAGCATCCTGTTAAAAATAGTGTCACTCAACACGATGATAGTAGCTGGGGTATGACACGCATTGAACTTAGATCTAAAAGCACAGGCATTCATTTAGGGCATTTATTTCCAGGCGAGGGGCCAAGAGGCACAGACCGTTACTGTATTAATGCAACGGTGCTTGAGTTTATCCCACGTGATAAAAGCTAAACATTAATAGTAAAGCCCGATTTAATCGGGCTTTACTATTTATATAGGAAAACTTTAACAAATCATGACTATGATATATAAATTAAATTAAGAATTTAAAATAGGATGAACATCATTATTAAATTGCTTAACTACATAGCGCTGATTTATGGAGCTATAACTACGAGCTTTGTAGTAGCCCAGCCAATTGAGAAGTACGTAGTCGGTGTAGAAAATATAGAATACCTTCCTTACTACGATGGTAGCGGTACAAATAAACTTGATTACTTTGGTTTTAGCCGTGATTTATTAGAAATGTTTGCTGATAAGCAGGGTATAAAACTAGAGTTTTATTCACTACCTATTCCACGATTGTATAAAGAGTTTATAGAGCATCACCACGTAGACTTTAAATATCCTGATAACCCTAATTGGCAAGTGGGTTACAAACAGACGCTTAATACAGCTATTAATTATTCTGAACCCTCTTTAGTTACTCATACAGGCATAGTAAGTTTAAAACAAAATATTACACTCAAAGACTGTAAATCACTTGCTAAGGTGCGCGGTTTTACTTTGCAAGGATTAAATGAACTCACCACCAAGCCATCACTAAAAGTAGTTGAAACCAACAACGTAATCGAAATGATCTACTTACTATACAAAGAGCGAATAGACTGCATATACATATCTCATGATGTACTTGAATATAACTTAGGCGCGTTTTTTGACACCACAGTGCCGGTTTATTTTCAGCACCATTTACCAGTAGATGAGCAAGCCTTTTTATTATCTACAATAAATTATCCTAAGTTAGTTGAAAAATTTAATGCTTTTTTAAAAAACAATAAGCAAAAAATAAATGCACTTAAGCTAAAGCATAAGATAATCATTGAATAAATAGGGGGGATAATAAAAACGGCCCATATAAAGTCACCACCTTACATGAACCGCTTTTCACACTGACAACATCTTACACACAATATAAGATTAGGTTTGCTACAAAGTAGCTAATTTGATTACTGGGTGGAGCTGGTGGAATAAAAAACAGTTCAAACTAAGTCACCACCTAATTAGAACTGCTTTTTCACACTGACAACATCTTACACACACAATATAAGATTCGGTTTGCTACAACGTAGCTAATTTTATTACTGCGTGGAGTTGGTGGAATAAAAAACAGTTCAAATTAAGTCACCACCTAACTTGAACTGCTTTTTCACACTGACAACATCTTACACACACAATATAAGATTCTTTTATTACCTAGTTAGAGCTATCACCTCTAAAAAGGTTGCATTTATTTGGTGCAAAACAATAAATTACTTTAAATAACTACAGATATTTCATTGCTTGTTTGCGATGGATTAACTTTAAAATAAACCTACAAACTCGACAAACGATAAAAATAAAACTAATAAGTGAAAAAAATTAAGTTATAGACTTTAGTCTAGGGTGGGTTTTTAAGTGCTTGTTTATTAATAAGTAAAACTAAAAGATCGCAAAGGGGAATAATAGGGCGGCGATTAAGTAACTATTTTTAAATAATTAAAAAGTAGTATTGCGTGCTTTAGGTCCTCGTCGCCCTATATAAGTTAACTTTGAATTTTTCGAAAAGTAGATACAACCCATTTTGCAAATAAATCTAGTGCCGGATTGGGTGTGTTAGTTTCATGCTGAACTAAGTAATATTTATCTTTAGTGGTAAGGGGCCGCTCAAAAAGTTTATATAACCATTGTTCATCAATCCAACTTTGACTAATTGGTAATGGAATAAGTGAAATGCCTATACCTTGCTGTGCTGCCCGTGCTACACCAAACATACTGTCTATCTGAATAATTTGTGTAGGCGAAAAGTCATCAATCCCGGCTTTTTCAGCCCACTGATGCCATGCCCACGGGCGCGCTTTATGTAGAATAAGCGGTACTTGATTAAGCGCTTGGCAATGATCGTCTTTCCATTGCTTTAAAAGCTTTTCATTACATGCAGGTATGTACTCAAGATTAAACAGCTCTGTAGCTAAGCCTTCAGTGGGTTTACTCGATGACAAAACAATCGATAAATCACTATGACGCGTTAACTCTTTACGGGTTTTTAGCGTATCCATTTGCAAGTTTATATTAGGATGCTCTGACGTCCACTCACTTAGCTTTGGCATAAGCAATTCGCTGGCAAAAAATTCAGGCAAGGTAATTGTTAAATTAGTATTTTGTTGCATTTGACTAAACTCATTAATAGTGCCCTCCAGGGTGCTAATAATGGGAGATATAGCATCAAAAAAGTTTTTACCTGCTGTAGTTAAACTAATAGAGCGTGTTTTACGTTGGAATAGCTCTATTCCAAGTTGTTCCTCAAGTTGTTTTATTTGATGGCTTACCGCAGACGGGGTTAAGTACAGCTCATTGGCTGCATGCTTAAAACTTAAACTTCTTGCTGCAAAGCAAAAAGAGCGGAGGCCACGTATAGGAGTTTGCATGTTTTCCAGTATTATTTAATTTATTAAGACGCCTATGTAAGGCAAAAATCGAACCAACTATTTAATATAATAATATCAATTAGTTAAAAATAAAATTGACGCTAGTTCACAAAAAAGGTGCAGACTATCTACAAATTAGTGCAATTAATCTAAGCGCTTACATTTTATTTATAACGCTATTATAGATATAAATTTACTACAGATGTATGAATAAGACAGTAATAGGCAAAAAAAATCCCTCTTGCGAGGGATTTTGGGTAACTCAGCGCCATTGGCACTGGGAATGAGGTCGGTACATGGTAAAGCTATTCAAATTTATGTGATTAGTAACATAATTTAAAAAACCATTTCTGGTACTTCACCGTCAACAAGTAATTTACCTGCTGTTTTACTAATTATTTCATCAACTGATACGCCAGGAGCACGTTCTAATAAATGAAATGCGCCGTCTTTAACTTCTAATACGGCTAAATCTGTTACTATCTTTTTAACGCAATTAACGCCTGTAAGCGGTAAAGAGCAGTTTTCTAGCAATTTAGAATCACCATGCTTACTTGCATGGGTCATAGTAACAACAATATTTTTCGCGCCAGCGACTAAGTCCATCGCGCCACCCATGCCTTTAATCAGCTTTTTCGGGATCATCCACGACGCAATGTTGCCGTTCTGGTCAACTTCAAATGCACCCAGAACGGTTAAGTCTACATGACCACCCCGTATCATGGCAAAACTATCTGCACTATTAAATATGGCTGCGCCTGTTGCAGCTGTCACGGTTTCTTTACCCGCGTTGATCATATCGGCGTCTAATTCTTCCTTAGTAGGGTATGGTCCCATGCCTAACAGACCATTTTCGGACTGTAACATAACTTCTATGCCATCAGGTACATAGTTTGCGACGAGTGTCGGAATTCCTATGCCTAAATTAACGTAATAGCCGTCTTGTAGTTCTTGTGCAACGCGTATTGCAACTTGTTCACGTGATAATGCCATAACTGTGCTCCTGCTTAATCTCGTGTTGTTACACGTTCAATGCGTTTTTCAAAGTTACCTTTAATAACGCGATTTACAAAAATACCTGGGGTATGAATTTGGCTGGGCTCAAGCTCACCGGGTTCTACAATTTCCTCTACTTCGGCAACGGTAATTTTACCTGCTGTTGCCGCCATAGGGTTAAAGTTCATAGCGGTGTGTCTAAACACTAAATTTCCGTATCGGTCGGCTTTCCATGCTTTTACAATGGCAAACTCACCCGTTATAGACTCTTCTAAAATATAAGGGCGACCGTTAAATTCTTTAACCTCTTTACCCTCAGCAACAGGGGTACCGTAACCTGTTGCAGTATAAAATGCCGGGATACCCGCACCGCCTGCACGCATTTTTTCAGCAAGCGTGCCTTGTGGGGTAAGCTCTACATCTATTTCGCCGCTAAGAAGTTGTTGCTCGAATAGGGCGTTTTCGCCAACGTATGAGGCAATCACTTTTTTTATTTGTTTGTCTTTGAGTAAAATACCCAACCCAAAGTCATCTACACCGCAGTTATTAGAAACTACCGTTAGCTCTTTAGTTTTCATGTGCTTAATTTGTTTAATTAAGCCCTCAGGAATGCCGCATAAGCCAAAACCACCAGCAATTACGGTATCGCCATCTTTTAAACCTGCCATTGCAGCTTCGTAACTAGAAACCACTTTATCAAAACCGGCCATGAGACTCTCCTCATTGTGTTAACTGCCATTTGGCGAGTCAAACTATTATTTTTGTGTGTTGTGCAGTGCAATTGCCACTTTACTTACAGGGGCTTTACCTAGTGCTTGCGTAATTTGCCAACCTGCGTTACTTAACCTTTGTAAATCAATTCCGTGCGTTATGCCAAGCCCATTGAGTAAGTAAACCACATCTTCAGTGGCAACATTTCCTGACGCACCCTTTGCATAAGGGCACCCGCCAAGGCCTGCAACAGCGGCATCAACCGTTGCTATTCCTAAGCTCAGTGCTGCGTAAATATTTGTGAGCGCTTGGCCATAAGTATCATGAAAGTGAACCGCTAATTTAGTCTTATCTATGTGTTGTAATAATAAAGATAACACCTCGGTAATTTTATTGGCGGTACCAACTCCTACGGTATCGCCAAGGCTTACCTCATAACAGCCAAGTGCAAGTAGCTTTTGTGTTACTTCTAGCACTTTTTGTGGCGCTATGTCACCTTCGTATGGGCAACCAGCAATGCAGCTTACATAACCACGCACGCGTATGTTATTGGCTTTTGCAAACGCCATTACTTCACTAAAGCGTTCAATACTCTCATCAATGCTGCAGTTTATGTTTTTTTGGCAAAACGATTCGCTTGCAGCAGTAAAAATAGCAAATTCTTTAACACCTGCATCCAGTGCAGCTTGGGCACCTTTTAAATTAGGCGTAAGGGCGCTTAAATTTACGTGGGGTAAATCAAGCGCTTTTATCACGTCTGCTGAGTCGGCCATTTGTGGCACCCATTTAGGTGATACAAATGCACCTGCTTCTATATCTTTTAAGCCTGCATCACTGAGTGCATTAATTAAGGTGATTTTATCTTTTGAAGACACCGCTTTTTCGTTTTGCAGACCATCGCGGACACCCATTTCTACAATACGCACTTTTTTAGGAAAGGCGGTCATTACGATGCCTCCTGCGCCGTGGTATCTTCTACAATTGCAAGTAGGGCACCATGGGTTACAAGTTCGCCCTCGGCAAAACAATAACTTTGTAAAATACCATCGTGTGGAGCGCTCAGCGTGTATTCCATTTTCATGGCTTCAATAATCACTACGGCATCGCCTTTAGTAATGGTGCTACCTACATCAGCTAAATGCTTAACCACAGTGCCATTAAGTGGCGCCGCAAGGGGCAGGGCGTCGCTTTCATGGCTGCTAATGTAATGTTTAGTGTTTAAAGCAAGCTTGATTTGCAGCGCAGCAAACATCACGCTAATACTGTTATCAACGTGGCTTACGTGGGCGGTAAATTTTTCGCCATTAATAAACACGCTGCATACGTTTTGGATTATTTCACCGGTAACCTCAAACGGTTTTTCATTATGGTTAATGACATAACCCGTTTTAGTTTTAACGGCGTTTATAGGTAAATCTGTAAATGGAACATCCACTTTTTGCGGTGCATTAAGCGTAAAACCACTTAATTGTTGCCAAGGGCTTGAACTTTGAACAGCTGCGTTTTTAGCGCTAAGCGATTCAAGGTAGGTAAAGGCTGCAATTACGTGTGCTTTTTCAAGTGCGATACTGTCAATACTCACCAATGCATCACCTTGCTCAGCAATAAAGTGGGTACTTGGCGCACCTTGAGCAAACGTAGGGTGGCTTGCTAAGTTATGTAAAAAGCCAATGTTAGTGCTAAAACCCGCTAAGTGAAATTGCTCAAGTGCATGGCGTAAACGCGATAATGCTTGCTCTCGGTTATCATCATGCACAATCAGTTTTGCAATCATAGGGTCGTAAAACGGGCTTATTTCATCGCCTTGTGCAATACCGGTATCAATACGTACAAACTCACTGTTAAGTGGTGTGCTTAACGCTTCTATTGTGCCCGAGCAGGGAATAAAGTCGTTACTTGGATCTTCTGCATAAATACGCGCTTCAAAACTATGACCCTGTAATTGAATATCACTTTGTGTTAATGGCAGCGTTTGCCCAGCGGCAATATTAATTTGCCAATTAACTAAATCTACGCCAGTTACCATTTCTGTCACGGGGTGTTCTACTTGCAGGCGCGTGTTCATTTCCATAAAGAAAAACTCATCACCGCACAGCAAAAACTCAACGGTACCTGCACCTCTGTAATTTATTGCCAGGGCACAGCGTACTGCGGCTTCACCCATTTCTTTGCGTAGTTCATCGCTTAAACCAGGCGCTGGCGCTTCTTCAATAACTTTTTGATGACGGCGCTGCAGGGAACAATCCCGATCACCTAAATAAACACAGTTACCGTGGTTATCGGCAAATACCTGTACTTCAACATGGCGAGGCTGGTTAACGTAGCGCTCAAGCAGTACTAAGTCGTTACCAAAACCGGCTATTGCTTCACGCTGTGCGCCCTCAAGCGCACTTATAAAGTCTTTGGCTTGCTCAACAACGCGCATGCCTTTACCGCCGCCGCCAAAGGCCGCTTTAATGAGCACGGGGTAGCCAATTTTTTCAGCCTCAGATTGTAAAAAAGTAGGGTCTTGGTTATCACCATAATACCCAGGCACTAATGGCACATTGGCAGCGGCCATTATTTCTTTAGCGCGGGTTTTAGAGCCCATAGCTTCTATGCTGCTTGCAAGTGGGCCAATAAACGCAATGTTGTTTGCTTCACAGGCTTTAGCAAATTCGCTGTTTTCAGATAAAAATCCATAACCTGGGTGAATACAGTCAGTGCCTGCATTTTTAGCGACTTGCAAAATTTTATCGGCGACTAGGTATGAGTCTTTACTTGGTGCTGGGCCAATGTGGTAGGCCTCATCAGCCATTTTTACATGTTGTGCATGTTTGTCGGCGTCAGAATAAACAGCAACTGTCGTTAGGCCCATTTGTTTTGCACTTCGCATTACACGGCATGCAATTTCACCACGGTTGGCAATTAATATCTTTTTTAAAGTGTGTGTGTTCATAGTTAATCCTACAGTTGCCAAGCGGGAGGGCGTTTATCAAAAAAGGCACTTAGCCCTTCTTGGCCTTCGTCCGATACACGAATTTTTGCAATACGTTCGGCCGTGAGCTCAATAAGTTCATCGTTAATTGGCTTATTTGCTACATCATTTATTAATGATTTAGCGGCTTTTACAGCTACTGGGCCGTTATCGATTAATGTTTGCAGTATATTATCGACCGTACAGTCTAAATTACCGGTTACCTGATGAACCAAACCAAGTTGTTTTGCTGTGTGGGCATCAAACACCTCGGCGGTTAAAAAGTAGCGGCGCGCAGCGCGCTCACCAATTGCTTTAATTACATAGGGGCTAATTACCGCAGGGATAAGTCCTAATTTTACTTCACTTAAGCAAAACTGGGCGTCATCTTTACTTAGGGCAATATCGCAACATGCAATTAAGCCCAGAGCTCCGCCAAACGCAGCGCCTTGTACAGCACATATGGTTGGATGAGGGGAGGTCGCTAACACCTGCATTAATTTAGCGAGCTGCATAGAGTCGGCAAGGTTATCGGCGTAATTGTTATCAGCCATTGATTTCATCCAGGCTAAATCGGCACCTGCAGAAAAATGCTCTCCTTCAGTTTTTAAAATCAAAGCGCGAATATCGAGCGTATTTGCATGCTCTATGCACTGAATTAGCTCGTGTATTACTTCACTATTAAATGCGTTACGTTTTTCAACTCGGCTTAAAACAAGTACAGCCACATTAGATTTTGTTATTTGTAGTGTTACTGACATTTTTCGCTCCGGTTACATTCTAAATACGCCAAACTTAGAGTCTTGCTCTGGTGCATTTTTAGCTGCACTTAAGGCAAGGCCTAATACGTTACGAGTATCGGCAGGGTCAATAATGCCGTCGTCCCACAAGCGCGCGCTTGCGTAATACGGATGGCCTTGCTCTTCGTATTGATCAATAATTGGCTTTTTAAAATCGCTAACTTCTTGCTCGCTCATGCTATGGCCTTTACGTGCTAAACCATCTTGCTTAACTTGAGCCATTACACCTGCGGCTTGCTCACCGCCCATTACTGAAATACGGGCATTGGGCCACATCCACATCATGGTTGGTTCAAATGCGCGGCCACACATACCGTAGTTACCAGCGCCGTAAGAGCCACCAATTAGCACCGTAAATTTTGGCACATCGGCACACGAAACCGCCATCACCATTTTAGCGCCGTGCTTTGCTATGCCTTCAGCTTCGTATTTTTTACCCACCATAAAGCCGGTAATATTTTGTAAAAACACTAAAGGAATATTGCGCTGTGCACATAGTTGAATAAAGTGCGCGCCTTTTTGCGCCGACTCACTAAATAAAATGCCGTTATTAGCCACTATGCCAACAGGGTTACCATAAATGCTGGCAAAACCGGTGACGAGCGTTTCACCAAAGTAACGTTTAAATTCATCAAACGATGAGTCGTCCACTGTGCGCGCTATTACTTCACGTACATCAAACGGCTTTTTAAGATCGGTACCTACAATGCCATAAAGCTCGTTTATATCGTAACGTGGCGGTTTAACATCCTCTAGCTCTTGTTTAAGTAACGGGGCTGTAGGGCGCGTGTAATTAATACGCTCAATACATTGGCGCGCAATAGACAGCGCATGCTCGTCATTTTCTGCAAAGTGGTCAGCCACCCCCGATGTTTTACAATGCACATCGGCGCCGCCTAATTCTTCAGCGCTTACTACTTCACCTGTGGCTGCTTTTACAAGTGGCGGGCCTGCTAAAAATATAGTGCCTTGCTCTTTTACAATTATGCTTTCATCGGCCATTGCGGGTACGTAGGCGCCACCTGCGGTACACAAACCCATTACCACAGCAATTTGAGGAATTCCTTTACCCGACATACGGGCTTGGTTATAAAAAATGCGGCCAAAATGCAATTTATCAGGAAATACATCGTCTTGCTCTGGCAGGTTGGCACCGCCCGAATCAACTAGATAAATACACGGTAAGTGGCAGCGCTCGGCTATATCTTGCGCGCGTAAATGCTTTTTAACGGTAAGCGGAAAGTACGTACCGCCTTTTACCGTGGCATCGTTTGCAATGATCATACATTCAATGCCTTTAACACGGCCAATACCGGCAACTACACCCGCACAGGCAATTTCTTGCTCATACACACCAAAGGCTGCAAATTGTGAAATTTCTAAAAACGGTGAGCCTTCATCTAATAAAGTGCTAATACGGTCGCGTACAAATAACTTACCTCGGCCTTCGTGACGCTCTTTTAAAGCAGCGCCGCCGCCCAAGCTAATGGCGGCTACTTTGCTTTGTAAATCATCAACTAAAGACGCCATGTTTTTGTGATTTTGCACAAAAGTAGGATCGTGAGGATTAACGCTCGATTTTAATATCGTCATAATTTAATCCTTAACGGCTTTCGGTGAATAGTTCGCGGCCAATTAGCATGCGGCGTATTTCTGATGTGCCAGCGCCAATTTCGTATAATTTGGCATCACGTAGTAAGCGGCCTGTGGCGTATTCGTTTATGTAGCCGTTACCCCCTAAAATTTGAATGGCATCTAGCGCCATTTTGGTGGCAAGTTCAGCAGCGTATAAAATGGCGCCGGCGGCATCTTTACGGGTGGTTTCGCCGCGGTCACACGCTTTTGCAACAGTATAAACGTATGAGCGCGCTGCGTTCATTTGCGTATACATGTCGGCTACTTTGCCTTGAATTAACTGAAATTGACCAATAGGGGTGTCAAACTGTTTACGCTCATGAATGTACGGCACAACTATATCCATACACGCTTGCATTATGCCAAGGGGGCCTGCAGCAAGTACCACTCGTTCGTAATCTAGGCCGCTCATAAGTACTTTAACGCCTTCGTTTAAGTTACCTAAAATGTTCTCTTCGGGTACTTCGCAGTTTTCAAACACCAGTTCACAGGTGTTAGATCCACGCATGCCAAGCTTGTCGAGCTTTTGCGCGGTAGAGAACCCAGCAAAGCTGCTTTCTACAATAAAAGCGGTAATGCCTTTAGCGCCGGCTTCTAAATCTGTTTTTGCGTAAATAACAAATGTATGTGCGTCGGGGCCATTGGTGATCCACATTTTATTACCATTTAAAATGTACTTATCGCCTTTTTTCTCGGCTTTAAGTTTCATAGATACCACGTCAGAGCCTGCGTTTGGCTCGCTCATGGCAAGGGCACCAATGTGTTCGCCGCTAATAAGCTTTGGTAGGTATTTTTCTTTTTGTGCTTGGTTACCGTTACGGTTAATTTGATTTACACACAAGTTTGAATGCGCACCATAACTTAAGCCAATTGAGGCACTAGCTCGGCTAATTTCTTCCATGGCTATTACATGCTCTAAGTAACCTAAGCCTGCACCGCCAAAGTCTTCAGATACGGTCATGCCTAGTACACCCATTTCGCCCATTTGCGGCCAAAGCTGATTAGGAAACGCGTTATCTATATCGGTTTGTTCAGCCAGTGGCGCAATTTCTTGGCTTGCAAAGCTATTTACGTGGTCGCGGATCATATCGGCGGTTTCGCCAAGGCCAAAGTTCATCTCTTTATAAAGTGAAATAGTGCTCATGATTCATTCCTGTGTGTGTTGTCAGTGTGTTTTTATTATTAAAATAGGCTACTCGTCTATTTTATTAAGTGTTTCTCTGCAGCGGCGCTCCGCTGTCACTAATTCCATAAGCACAACTTTTATGTCGTCCATTTGCTGAGAAAGGTCGGCTTTTTTCTCTGCAATTAAATCGAGCATAGTCACCAGCTGTTTAGCGCTTGATTTATCAGCGTCGTACAGTTCAAACAAACGGCCTGTTTCAGCCAATGTAAAGCCTAAGCGTTTGCCTCGCAGTATTAGTTTTAAGCGAACTTTGTCGCGTTTTGAATAAATACGGGTTTGGCCATTGCGCTCTGGGCTTACTAAACCTTGGTCTTCGTAAAAACGAATAGAGCGGGTGGTAATATCAAACTCTTTAGCTAAATCGCTAATACTAAAGGTTTGATCGTTACTGCTTGGTGCTTTTGCAGAACTTGCAAAGTTTGTTTGGTTATCTGGTTTCATAGTTGTGTTTACCTCATTCGAATAACTCCAATATAAGTGAAGTTTACGTAAAGGTAAAGCTTGGTGTGGTATGAAACTATTTATAAAGGAGTGCTGATGTGAAATGTTAAGTTATATTATTAATATTCAATAGTTTATTTTTATTAATTGTTCACTTCGCCGTTACTGGAAAATAATGCTTACACTTTTAAAACTAAAAATTAAACGCTTTTTAGTTGACGTTAGCGTAAACGTTAGTATTGTGTAAGGGTGTTAAACAATAAATGAATACTAAATTAATAGAGCAAATATTCTAACAACTATTTGCATATAAATACAACGGAGTTAATTATGACTTTAGAATCAGTGGTAATTGTAGCAGCAAAGCGTACGCCAATGGGCGGGTTTATGGGCGCATTGACCGATGCACAATCTACCGAGCTTGGCGCAACCGCCATTGCAAGTGCGCTTGCACAAACTGGTTTAGCAAATGATGCAATAGATGAAGTAATTATGGGCTGTGTATTGCCAGCGGGCCTTGGCCAAGCGCCAGCACGCCAAGCAATGTTAAAAGCAGGCCTTGCTCTGGGCACGGGGGCTACCACCATTAATAAAGTATGTGGCTCTGGTTTAAAAGCCGCCATGCTCGCTAACGACTTAATTAAAGCGGGCTCAATTAGCAGTGCAATTGCTGGTGGCATGGAAAGCATGAGTAACGCACCGTATTTTATACCTAAAGCACGTGGCGGTATGCGTATGGGCCACGGCGAAATTAAAGATCATATGATGAGCGATGGCCTAGAAGATGCTTACGATAACAAAGCAATGGGCTGTTTTGCACAAGATACTGCCGATGAGTACGGCATTGGCCGTGAGCAAATGGATGAGTTTGCACTTAGCTCGTTAAGTAAAGCTAATGCGGCAATTGAAAACGGCAGCTTTGAAAACGAAATTGCGCCGCACACCATAAAAACCCGCAAGGGCGGTGTAACCGTATCGGTTGATGAGCAACCCGGTAATGCCCGCCCAGAAAAAATACCAAGCCTGCGTGCTGCCTTTAAAAAAGACGGCACCATCACTGCGGCTAATTCATCGTCAATTTCTGATGGTGGCGCAGCGCTTATATTAATGAGCGAATCAAAAGCTAAAGAGCAAGGCTTAACACCGCTTTGTAAAATTGTAGCGCACAGCACGCACTCTCAAAAACCAAGCGAATTTACTGTAGCACCTGTGGGCGCTATGAACAGTGTGCTTGAAAAAGCAGGCTGGACAACTGCTGATGTTGACCTGTGGGAAATTAACGAAGCCTTTGCCATGGTTACCATGCTTGCTATTAACGAATTAAAACTTGATGAGAGCAAAGTCAACGTAAACGGTGGGGCGTGTGCTCTTGGCCACCCAATTGGTGCCAGCGGCGCGCGAATTTTAGTCACGCTTATTCACGCACTTAAAAACCGTGGCCTTAACAAAGGAATTGCGTCTTTATGTATTGGTGGCGGCGAAGCTGTAGCCATGGCTGTAGAGGCTTACTAACAAAAAAGTTAATTAACTAACAGCAACTAAAATGCACCGTACTCATACTAATAACAAAACGGTGCCATTTTTTAAAAGAACACACTAACAACAGGATTTACCAATGCACCAAGTTCCACTACTTATAAACGGCGAATTTGTTCAGTCGGCTTCAAACGAGCTTATTGATGTAATTAACCCAGCAAACCAAGAAGTACTTGCGCAAGTTCCATGCACTACCGACTCAGAAATGGATGCAGCGATTGCCTCGGCCTCAGAAACATTTAAAACATGGAAAGAAGTGCCCATTACCGAGCGGGCTCGCATTATGATGAAATACGCGGCGCTGTTAAAAGAGCACCACGATGAGCTTGCGACCATTATTTGCCACGAACTAGGTAAAACGTTTGAAGATGCAAAAGGCGATGTATGGCGCGGTATTGAAGTAGTAGAACAAGCAGCTAACGCACCATCACTAATGATGGGCGAAACAATGGAAAATGTTGCCCGTAAAATCGATACCTATTCTTACATGCAGCCCCTTGGCGTATGTGCAGGCATTACGCCGTTTAACTTTCCGGCGATGATCCCACTTTGGATGTTTCCGCTAGCTATTGTATGTGGTAACACCTTTATTTTAAAACCCTCTGAGCAAGACCCTCTCACACCAATGCGTTTAGCTGAGCTATTTATTGAAGCCGGCGCACCAAAAGGCGTATTGCAAGTTGTACACGGTACAAAACCACAAGTAGACCGCTTATTAGAAGACAAAGCCGTACGTGCAATTTCGTTTGTGGGTTCGTGTGGCGTAGGTGCCTATATTTATTCTAAAGGCACACAAAACCTTAAGCGCGTACAAGCGTGTGTGGGTGCTAAAAATCACATGGTTATTATGCCAGATGCAAGTAAATCGCACGTGGTAAATAACCTAGTTGGCGCATCGGTTGGTGCAGCAGGCCAGCGTTGTATGGGTATTTCGGTGGCTGTGTTTGTAGGCCAAGCAAGTGAGTGGGTAGATGAAATAAAAGCAGGCTTTAAAAACGTACGCCCAGGCGTGTGGGATGACAAAGACGCAGCCTACGGCCCACAAACATCAAAAGCCGCAAAAGAGCGTATTTTATCGCTTATAGCAAGCGGTAAGGAGCAAGGCGCCACCTGTTTAATTGATGGCTCAAACTACACAGTAGAGGGCTTTGATCAAGGTAACTGGGTTGGCCCAACTCTATTTACCGATGTGACAAAAGAAATGGACTTATACAAAGAAGAAATATTTGGCCCTGTGCTTGCGTGTATGTTTGTAGATACGCTTGATGAGGCAATTGCCCTTATTAACGAAAGCCCGTACGGCAACGGTACCTCGTTATTTACCTCAAGTGGTGCTGCGGCTCGTAAATTTCAACACGAAATAGAAGTAGGCCAAGTGGGTATTAATGTGCCTATACCGGTGCCGCTGCCGTTTTTCTCGTTTACGGGTTGGAAAGGCTCGTTTTACGGTGATACACACACCTATGGTAAGCAAGGTATACGTTTTTACACAGAAACTAAAACCATTACCTCACGTTGGTTTGAAGACGACATCGCTTCAGGTCCAAACATGAGCATTAATTTAAAATAAACACACTCAAAAATAATAATAAAGAAGGGCGCAAAGGCTAAACCCGCTGACAAGCAACTAGAACACACACATCAGCCTTTGCCGCTCTTCACTCATTTACCCTAATGGGACACACTAACAACACAATTAAAGAGGTCTACCATGGACTTTAACTTATCAGAAGATCAACAAGCCTTTGCAGAAACTGCACGCCAATTTGCAGAATCAGAACTTGCTCCACATGCAGCAAAGTGGGATCGCGAGCATATTTTTCCTAAAGATACAATTAAAGCAGCGGGCGAGCTTGGCTTTTGCGGTTTATACACGCCAGAGGAAGCCGGCGGCCTTGGTTTATCACGCTTAGATTCAAGCATTATATTTGAGCAGCTTGCGATGGGCTGTACAGCTACAACGGCCATGCTAACTATTCATAATATGGCGACCTGGATGGTAGCAAGTTTTGGTACAGATGCAGTTAAAGATGCATACGTAGAGCAACTAGTAATGGGCGAGCTACTTGCCTCTTATTGTTTAACTGAGCCAGGGGCGGGCTCAGATGCAGCATCACTAAAAACAAAAGCTGTGCTTGAAGGTGATGAGTACGTTATTAACGGCTCAAAAATGTTTATATCGGGCGCAGGTGAAACTGAAGTTTTAGTGGTTATGGCGCGTACCGGTGGCGAAGGTGCTGCGGGTATTTCGGCATTTGTAGTCCCTGCCGACGCACAAGGCGTTGAATACGGTAAAGCAGAAGAAAAAATGGGTTGGAACGCACAACCAACACGCTTAATTAGTTTTGAAGATGTACGTATTCCGGCGCATAACTTATTAGGTAAAGAGGGTGAAGGCTTTAAATTTGCCATGCAAGGCCTAGATGGCGGGCGTATTAATATTGCCACGTGCTCAATTGGTACAGCACAAGCTGCGCTAAACACGGCAAAAGAGTACTTAAAAGAGCGCACTCAATTTGGTAAGCCTCTGGCTGCGTTTCAGGCTTTGCAATTTAAAATTGCAGATATGAACACCGAGCTTGTAGCTGCACGCCAAATGGTAAGGCTGGCGGCATTTAAACTTGATACCGGCGATAGTGAAAAAACCACCTATTGCGCCATGGCTAAACGCTTTGCCACCGACGTTGGCTTTACTGTGTGTAACGAGGCACTGCAAGTACATGGTGGTTACGGTTACATAAAAGAATACCCGCTTGAGCGCCATGTACGTGATGTACGCGTTCATCAAATTTTAGAAGGCACTAACGAAATTATGCGTGTAATTATAGCGCGCCGTATTTTAGCCGAGTCTGCAAGCGACGTTTTATAAGGAGCAAGTTATGTCACAATCTAACCCGAGTATTGAACTGACTACCGAAGGCCATGTTGCTATTTTAACTATGTGTAACCCACCAGCTAATACCTGGACAAAAGACACCTTAATTGATTTAAAAAACAAAGTTAACGAGCTTAATAACAACAAAAACATTTATGCCTTAGTGCTTACTGGCGAAGGCGAGAAGTTTTTTAGCGCCGGGGCCGATTTAAACGTATTTGCTAGTGGCGATAAAGGCGTTGCCGCTGATATGTCGCGTGTATTTGGTGAAGCCTTTGAAGCACTGACTAATTTTACAGGGGTGTCGGTTGCGGCCATTAACGGTTATGCCATGGGCGGCGGACTAGAAGTAGCGCTTGCGTGTGATATACGCATAGCAGAAGAGCAAGCACAAATGGCACTGCCAGAGGCAAAAGTGGGTTTGTTACCGTGCGCGGGTGGTACGCAAAATTTAGCATGGCTTGTAGGTGAAGGCTGGGCAAAACGCATGATTTTATGTGGCGAGCGCTTAAAAGCCGATAAAGCCCTGCAAATTGGCTTAGTAGAAGAAGTTGTACCACAAGGCGAAAGCTTTGCAGCGGCATTAAAACTTGCCAATCAAGTAAGCGAACAAAGCCCAAGCTCGGTAGCTGCATGTAAAACGCTTATACAAAAAGGCCGCCATCAACCTATGGCGAGTGTATTACCACTTGAGCGTGAATTGTTTGTTGGATTGTTTGATACACAAGATCAACAAGAGGGCGTTAATGCCTTTTTAGAAAAACGCCGCGCAAATTGGGTAAATGGCTAATGAGTAATTTAACGTTATTAAATAATGCCGACGACCCCGTGCTATTTGAAACGGCAAGTGCAGAAAACGGCAGCTTAATTGGGCTTATTACACTCAACGTACCTAAAGCATTAAACGCCCTTAATTTTGACATGATCAAATTACTCGAGCCGCAATTGCGGGCTTGGCAAAGCGATGATGCAATTGCAATGGTATTGCTAAAAGGCGCAGGGGATAAAGCATTTTGCGCTGGTGGCGATGTAGTGAGTCTTCATCATGCAATGGCGCAAGGTAAACCAACAAGCTTAGTGGAAGACTTTTTTACCCTAGAGTACCAGCTTGACTACCTTATTCATTGCTACGAAAAACCACTTTTAGTATGGGGTAATGGCATTGTTATGGGCGGTGGTTTAGGCCTAATGGCCGGTGCTAGCCACCGCGTAGTAACCGAAACATCGCGCATTGCTATGCCAGAGCAAACCATAGGCTTATACCCAGATGTAGGCGGTAGTTACTTTTTACATAAAATGCCACAAGGTTTGGGGCTATTTTTAGGGTTAACATCGGCCTCTATTAATTGTGAAGATGCACGCTTTGTATCGCTTGCCGATCACTTTATCGACAGCACTAAATATGATGCCATGCTAGCGCAAATTTTAGCGGCTAAGTGGGGCAAAACCGCAAGCTTAAATCATGAGCGTTTGACTAAATTATTAACCGATTTAGATAACCAATCTGCGCGTATGCCCAAAGGCAATATTAAAGCTAACTTAGCAACCATTCAAAAATTAGCTGAATTTAATACGCTACAAGAACAAGTTGATTATATTTTAGGCCTAGCTACTGACGATAAATGGCTGCAACGCGCCCAAAAATCACTTAAGCATGGTTGCCCACTAAGTTGCGCGCTAGTAAGTGAGCAGCTAAAAGCCAGTAAAGGCAAAAGCTTACTAGCGTGTTTTAAAATGGAGCTGGGTATGTCGGTACGCGCTGGTGAAGTAGGTGAATTTCAAGAAGGCGTAAGAGCACTATTAATAGATAAAGACGGCGCGCCTAATTGGCAATACAAAACACTGAATGATGTACCACAAGCCATAATAGAGAGCTTTTTTGCTAACCGTTTTGGCGAAAATCACCCACTCAATAGCTTAGACACCCCAACACACACATAAAGGAAAGACGATGACTAAACTCAATATTGGTTTTATCGGCTTAGGTAATATGGGCGGTCCTATGGCGGCTAATTTAATTAAAGCCGGCCATAATGTTACAGCATTTGATTTAAACCAGTCGGTCTTAAATGAACTTGCAAGTAAAGGCGCACACGCAGCTGAAAATGCAAATGCATGTGCATGTGCAACCAATGCCGATATACTTATTAGTATGTTACCTGCGGGCAAACATGTTAAATCACTTTATTTAGGCAATAACGATGATAGCGGCTTAATTAAGGTACTTAGCAAAAACACCTTAGTGATAGATTGCTCAACAATAGATGCAGAGTCGGCCCGTGTGGTTGGCAGCGCACTTGGCGAGCAGGGTATTAGCTTTGTAGATGCACCGGTATCGGGCGGTGTTGCTGGAGCAACCGCAGGCACGCTTACGTTTATTGTTGGTGGTAGTAAAGCCGCGTTTAATACCGCACAACCTGTGCTTAATGATATGGGTAAAAACATATTTCATGCAGGCGATATTGGCGCAGGACAAGTTGCAAAAATATGCAACAACATGCTTCTCAGTATTTTAATGGCAGGTACGAGCGAAGCCCTGCAAATGGGTATTAATAATGGGCTAGATGCAAAAGTACTTAGCGACATTATGACTGCAAGCTCTGGCCGTAACTGGACCCTTGAACTTTACAACCCATGCCCAGGCGTAATGGATACATCCCCTGCAAGTAACGATTACAAACCGGGCTTTATGGTCGATTTAATGGCTAAAGATTTAGGGCTTGCCATGGAAGCCGCGCAGCAAAGTAATTCTTCAACCCCAATGGGTTCAATGGCTAAAAATTTATACACTATGCTACAGCACCAAGGTGCTGGCAGTGATGATTTTAGCGCCATTTTTAAACTGTTTTCTAAGTAGGAGCAAGGCGTGGAAATTAAAAATAACACGGTCGTAATAACCGGTGGCGCACAAGGCTTAGGCTTTGCAATGGCGCAAAAATTTGCCCTTATGGGCGCTCACATCGCACTTATAGATATGGCGCAAGAGTTATTAAACACAGCGTGCGAGAAACTAACACAGCTGGAAGGTGTATCTGGCACTATTAAAGGCTACGCCGCAAACGTAACTGTTGAGAGCGAAGTAGAAAACGTATTTAATACCATTAATAGCGATTTTGGCCACATTGGCGTGCTTATAAACAACGCTGGCATTTTACGCGACGGCATGTTTATAAAAGCAAAAGACGGCAAAGTGGTTAAAAAAATGTCCCTTGAGCAATTTCAATCAGTGATTGATGTAAACCTGACAGGTGTGTTTTTAGCAGGGCGAGAAGCTGCAAGCCACATGATTGAATCAGGCAAAGGCGGCGTAATAGTGAATATGTCGAGCGTAGCGCGCGCAGGTAACATAGGGCAAACAAACTACGCGGCATCAAAAGCAGGCGTAGTGGCACTTACCACCACGTGGGCTAAAGAGCTTGGCCGTTTTGGTATACGCGTAGGCGCTATTGCACCAGGTGTAATAAGCACCGCCATGACCGACGCCATGAAACCCGAAGCCAAACAGCGCATGCTTGCAGTAACACCCGTAGGGCGTTTAGGCGAAAGCGACGAAATTGCCCATACTGCACAGTACATAATCGAAAACGACTTTTTCACTGGTCGCGTGGTTGAAATAGACGGCGGTATTCGTTTGTAAACCGAACTAGGTTAAGATTGATTTAAAAAGCATGGCGCTTGTGGGCTGTGCTTTTTTGTTTTAAAAAATGCCTAATAAGAGTGGCTTTTGAATCACCTCTTTAAATAATAAGCTCAACCTCATTATCTCCCATTGTTGTTGGGTGCCTCATAGAGTTAAATCGAATAAACGAAGCTATCCAGTATAAATACGCTTTAATGGTACTTTTATCATAACGCTTTAGATACATTTGTTCGGCTATCATAGTTAAAAAAGGTGATTTCATGATATGAATCTCTAGCAAAATTTAACTGTATATATAGACAGTGTGTATTGTTTTGTCCAGTATTACTGATCTCCACCATTTCGGTGTATTTGTGCATTGATTAAAAAATATTTTCCAGTTAACTAATTGTTTACAGGTGTTTATTTGATGGTTAAGATAAATGCACTGTAATATATGGACATTTGTCGGTTTATAAAACGACAAATGTCGTAGACAAAATTGTTATGTGCTTGGAGTTAGTATTGGTCAAAATAGTAGAAGAACTAATTGTTAGCGGGAAATGGCTCTATGATGAAGCTGTAGATATGGAGGCTCATATTATTAAAACTAATTTCAAGCCTGGTTCTGGCGACCACGAAGATGAACCTGTCGTTAGAGAGGATCGTTTTGGTGAGTTTTATGGTCTTCATATTGGCGCATACTCAAATACTTCTACTTTTCAGGGAGGAGCATATTCGTCAATTGAAGAAGCACAAAAATATGCGTCAACGGTGTGTCCATCACTAGTATGGAACAAGCGTGAGCCTCGCACATAACAAACAGCTCAATCCGACCTCCACTGCGTTGCTCGTTTTGTGCTTTTCCGCTACGCTCGCACAAAACAATCAACTCCGTTCCGGCGGCTTAGCTGGGCGTTGGTATGACTCCCACTGTCAAGTTAAACGCACTGATCCCTGCCTAACTTTTTTAAGCCATAATTACTTTAGCTCGAATTAGAGCGAGTTAATACATAAGATGAAGCAAGTAATTTCGTCGGTTATCTTGCTGATATTCGTTGGTTATTACTATTTCTAGCAACAGAGCAGACCTTACTTATTCCGTCGTGGCACCTGTCTTCAGTCTATGTTCGTGGTTCAATGCAGCGTTAGCTGCATTGCCATCCTAACGCCGTCGGTGGTTGTGCCACACCCGATGCTTGATCCCATGCATTAACTCTAATTCGTTTATCATGCGGGTACTCTTGCCAATCTAAGTTTTGCGTTCACTGGCGTAAGTACCACTTCTTTTGCAATGGCCCATATGTACGCAATCATTTCTCGGGCAATTGCGGTGACAACAAGGTTGTAGTGTTTCCCTTTGGCTATCATTTTTTTATAGCGCTTGCAGAGCCTAAGTTGTGCTTTCCACGCAATATCAATAATGTCCTTTGGTAAACCTTCTTGTCGTTTTTGCATATCTGTCGATATATTTGCCGCATACCGATAAGTGTGTGCACCTTCAACGAGAAGGCGTCTTGCTCGGCCGTTTCCGCATTTTGTGATAGCGCCAA